>CAZFCP010000009.1:0-82552 GCA_964517775.1 uncultured Candidatus Marinamargulisbacteria bacterium
GACCCACATGCTCGCCTACTTCAAAGTACCGGTATCGAGGAGAAAAAGAGCTGTATCTATAGATTTTACCAGGTAGATCGCCTACTTTGACACCTGTTAAACAACCGCTTCCATTGTAGGTATACACCACTTTCAGTGGAACTCCATTAATATCCGTGTATTCAACACTGCTAATCATCTGATTTTTTATTGCTACGTCAGCACTATTGCTAGATTCTCCATAGTTGACCTTTACTTCTCGGCCAAATGTATCAGTTATGGTTTTAACTCGAGTAAATTGATATCTCGCTTCACTTAAATATACCGAGGTAAGAGTTTGTGATGTAAGCCATGTAAACTTTAGGCTAGGTGAAATGTACCCGTCATGGTCCCGATAATAGTACGCATCCTGAGGACTAATCTGTGTGGGATATACAAAAACCTTATAATAATCAGAGTAGTAGCTATTTTTAGACACATAGTCTATGTTTCCCTGCCCTATAACACCGCCTATTTTCCCCAAACCCATTCGCTCTTCAGTACCTATATCTTCGTATGTAAAGGTAATTGCCTGCCCAGACACATTCCTGATTTGGCTAAGCGCATACCCATCCACTTTATACTGACTATTTCCGGTTACCCAGGTCTTTGTATACGACTCTTTATAAAACTGTTTACTAAAAACAAATATTTTTCCACTTGTTGTTTTGAACTGAACTTCTGTAATTGAACCCATTTTCCCACCGCTTGTGATCACAGCAGTTTTGTTAAAATTCCCGGGCTGTTTACTTATTCCATTTTCATATTCCTCTATACCATCCGCTGTTTCCACAAAAATCTTATCGATGTTTTTTGAATCGTTTGATCGTAGAACAAACACTCGCATCCCGATATTAAATGCCCAACCTTTTCCTGAATACATACCCCATTGCGTTTCCAGTGTTGGGTTCAAGTTTGGTTCAGTTTGATACCGGCTTGAGGAATAACTTCGTGTGATGCTTACATCCAATCCGTTTTTACCCGGCAACACTAAATCCGTTTCACTAAATCCCAATCCACCCGTTGTTAGGTTCACTTCTCCAGTCTGATACCCAACCTGCGCCAAACCTGTAATGGTTCCTAATTGTGACGTTGAAGTCCCAACCCCACCAGAAGTTGAAGATGAGCCACCTCCAACTGATGAAGCTGTAATCAAAGGCTGCTCATTTCTACCATAAAACGGATCGGCACCTACTATCACCGCTGTTGCATTATTTGTTCCAAACACCGGATGTGCAATAAACCCGAAAAACAACACAGAAAAGAATAGATCCCGTAAACGTCTAAGCATTAAAAAAACCCTCTTTGTAAGATATTACAAACCTGTCTATTTTTTAAAAAAACAAAAACAGAAATTTATTTTATAAAATCTTAACATACTCAAAGATACGATTTTTTGCAAGTTGCAACGCCTGAGCCCTATGACTCGTCTGCTGTTTCACCGCATCCCCAAGCTGAGCGTAGGTATACTGATAGCCATCCGGAATGAAAATCGGATCATAGCCAAACCCATGCTGGCCTTTCATCTCCAAAGCCAGAACTCCGTCAACAGTTCCGCGAAATGTTTCTTTTCTTCCGTCAGAAAACAGCAAAGCAATCACGCAAACAAAGCGAGCTTTTCTGTTTATAGCACCTTTAACATCGTTTAAAATTTTCTGGCACATATCTGTTGTTGTGGCATGTTCGCCAGCGTATCGAGCCGAGTGAATACCGGGCTTTCCACCCAAAAAATCTACCTCTAAACCTGAATCATCCGACATATAAATACGATTCTCTTCTAAAGGAAGATCGATTAATTTTTTACAGGCGTTTTCCTCGAAGGTAAAGCCATCTTCAACAAAAACAGGGACAGGCTGAACAACCTCATTTATGGTTTTAATGGTGATGCGAGGATCGTTAAAAAGAGACTTCAACTCGTCTACCTTGTGTCGGTTTTGGGAGGAGATGACGACTTCAAGCATTGATGGTTTTTCCTCTCGTGATGGTGAGGACGTCGTTGATTAGGGAAATGGCCTGTTTTACGGTGTTGAGGTGTTTGGTGTCTTTGATTTCCAGGGTGATAGAGGCTCTCATTTTGCCTTTGGCGGTTTGGGATTTGGTTTTGACCTCAAGAATATTGGTTTTGGTGTCTGAGATGGTGTTTAACACGTCTTTTAATACACCGATTCTATCGAAAGCTTCCACGTGAAGGATAGCCGCATAGGTTTTTGAGGAATGAGTTAACACGTTCCATTCGGCAGAAACCAGTCTGGCTTTTCCGGCATCATCCAGATTTTGGAGCTGCGAGCAATCCTGACGGTGGATGGAAACGCCGTGGCCAAGGGTTATAAAACCGGTAATGGAATCGCCTGGGAGTGGGTGGCAGCATTTTGCGATATAGGCCATTACGTTGTCTTCGCCAAGCACGCGGACATCGCCGGAGGATGTTTTGGATTGTTTTAATCGGGATAATTTTGATGGGACAGGCAACACATCAGGTTCGTCCTGAGGAGGCTGAAGCTGAGCCTGAATATAATCGGCCACATCTTTGGGGGAGGTTTCTCCCTGAGCAATGTGTAAATAGAGGTCGTCCAGGGTTTGGGTATCAAAACGTTTGCAGATCTGATGAATCAGGGCGTTATCAAATACTTCTTTAGGGATAAATCCAGCCACAAGAAGCAGCTTATCCAGCTTCACTTTTCCTTTTTGGATGTTGTCTTCGGCATTTTGGCGTTTATACCATTGTTTAATACGGCTTTTAGCTTGAGCTGTACCAACGAATAATAGCCAGTCTAATTTTGGATTTGGTTTTTTTGAGGTTAAGACTTCAATACGATCGCCGCTTTGAAGGACGTAATCCAGATTCACAATACTGCCATTTACTTTGGCTCCAATGCAGCAATGTCCGATTTCCGTGTGGATTTTATAGGCAAAATCGATAGGAGTTGAGCCATGAGGCAGCACCTGGACCTCACCTTTTGGCGTAAAGACAAAGACCTCGTCTACAAATAGGTCACCGGTTAAATCGTGGAGGAATTCCGTTGGGGCTTTTGTATCCCGATGCTGGTCGATGAGCTGACGGATCCAGGCAAAATCGCCGTCGAATTTTCCTCGGGCACCTTCCTTATACCGCCAGTGAGCCGCAATACCGTATTCGGCAATTTGATCCATATCTTCGGTTCGAATCTGGACTTCAACCGGTTTTCCTTCCGGACCGATAACCGTCGTATGCAGCGATTGATACATGTTCGACTTCGGCATCGCAATATAATCTTTAAAACGGCCGTTAATCGGTTTAAAAATAGAGTGAATCAATCCCAAAACGGTGTAACAGGCTGTTAAATCCTGCACAATCACCCTCACACCCAAAGTGTCATAAAGAGCATCAAAACTAAGATCCTGGCTTACCAGTTTTTTGTAAATACTATAAAAATGTTTAGGCCTTCCAGTGACACGAGCCGTTACCTGAGAGCGTTGCAGAAGCTCATCGATCTGTTCTAAAAAATCATGAACATAGCGTTCTCTTTCTTCACGTCGGGAAGATACCAGGCGTTTTATCTCCTGAAATTCATCATATTGCAGATAAAAAAAGGTTAAATCTTCAAGTTCCCATTTCACTTTCCACATCCCTAAACGGTGAGCAAGCGGTGAAAAAATATCCTTGGTTTCCTTGGCTTTTTCCATTTGTTTCTGTTTGGACATGTGTTTCAGGGTTCTCATATTATGTAAGCGGTCGGCCAGCTTGATAATCACAACCCTTAAATCTTTTGCCATGGCCAGGAACATTTTTCTAAAATTTTCAGCCTGAGCTTCTTCCTGAGACTGAAACGTCAGTTTTCCAAGCTTGGTTACGCCATCTACAAGCAGCGAAACTTCTTCTCCAAATTTTTCATTCAATTGGTCCTTTGTAACGCCGCAATCTTCGATGGTGTCGTGTAATAATCCCGCACAGACTGTGGCTGTATCCTGCTCAAGTTCGGCCAAAATATTCGCCACTTCAACGGGATGTCCAATATAATCCTCCCCCGATTTTCTTAGCTGACCTTCGTGTGCTTTTTTGGCAAATAAATACGCACGATGGATATCCTCTATTTCCTTTTTAGGTAAATATTGGGTGACTTTAACGATTAAATCTTCAAAATTATTTTCAGCTTTCATATGAGGTTCACTTTAAATCTATCACGGATAATTGAGGCATGGTTTCTCCAGCCCAGGTATTTACATCAACGCTAAAAGCGACTTCTATTTCTGATTTGTAGGCATCTCCGACCTTATTTCCAAGGCCAAACCCGATGCCATCCACTATTTTGGATTTTGCACGATTTGAAAATCTAAATTTGAGATGCTGACCTTTTCCAACAGGTCTGGCTTCAATCACTTTTAAGGCATTGGAATAAAAAGTAGGAGTTGGATTTCCCTGACCAAAAGGCCCCAGTTTTGAAAGTTCTTCCACAAAATCGGTACTGACATCTTCGAGGTTTAATTCGGCATCAATATCTAAGGTAGAGAGCATGTCGTCATCGGATAAAAAGTCAGAGGCAATGGTTTGGATCTCCGAACAAAATGCAGAAATATTGTCTTCTTTGATGCTAAAGCCAGCCGCTTCCTTGTGACCGCCAAAGGTTTCAAAAAAGCGGCTGCATTGTTTTAAAAGTTCATAAATATTGACCTGACCCACTGTTCTTGCGGAACCTCGGCCCACCCCGTTTTGTACCGCAATCAATACAACAGGCTTCCCATAAGCCTCCACAAGCCGGGACGCAATAATACCCACCACCCCAGGATGCCAGCTTGCCGAAGCCAAAGCAATCACCGGGGTATCTGCACATTTTTCTGACGCATCCTGAAAAATAGCCTGGCCCAAAGCCTGACGGTTTTCATTTAACTGCTGCAGCTTAAAGGCCAAAGCCTCCGCCTCTTTTTCATCGGTACTCAATAATAAATCCAC
Source organism: uncultured Candidatus Marinamargulisbacteria bacterium (assembly GCA_964517775.1). Lineage (GTDB taxonomy): Bacteria > Margulisbacteria > Marinamargulisbacteria > SXXA01 > JAHFDB01 > CAZFCP01. The sequence goes on from CAZFCP010000009.1 coordinate 4,946, forward strand.
CCCCAGTTTAGCCGAGGCCAACCGCCCCGCCGCATTCAACCGAGGCGCAATAGAAAAACCAACGTCTCTCACATCCACCCGATTTTTTTCAAAACCACCAACCTCCATCAACGCACGCAATCCCAACCGTCCCCGTTTGGATAATACCGGAAGCCCCTCAAATACCAGACGTCGATTTTCTCCCGACAGCAAAGCCACATCAGCAATGGTGCCCAAAGCCGCAAGATCCAAATACTCTTCCACTTTCAACATAGCCTCTTTTGAAGCAAAAAACTCTATACATTTATATACAATCCCCGCCGTACACAACGGATACAGCGGATGACCAGCCTCATAAAATTTCGGATTCAAAATAATATCAGCCCCAGGTAAAACATCAGGCAAAGTATGATGATCCAGAATCACCACAAAGGTGCCCAGCTCTTTAACGGCGTTAATTTCAACCACGTTACTGATACCACAGTCCAACGTAATCAGCAGCTCAATTCCAGCCTGCTTGATAAAATCAACCACCCCGATATTCAGCCCATAACCTTCCGTTAGCCGATGCGGGATATAAATATCTACCACCGCTCCAAGCTGCTTCAGGCACTGAGCAAACATACTCACCGATGTCATGCCGTCCACATCATAATCACCGTATAATAAAATGCGTTTTTTATCTGTAATACACTGGCAGATTTTTTCCCAGAACGGTTCCAGAAGATGAGTCTCAAAATTAACAGCCGCTGTTAAAGAGGGATTTAAAAACGCCTCAGCCTCATCAAGTGACCGGATATTTCGATTCAGAAGCAATTGGCCCAGTAAAGGAGAAAGGCCCAATTTCTGGGCCACTTTTTTACTTAATTCAGGTTGAGGAGGATAAACCAGCCATTGCTTTGGCAACATGGATGTTAGACTAATCGCAGTAAGAACAATTCCTGTCCGTATTCTACAGGCGTACCATTTTCAACACAGATTTTTTCTACAATACCTTCCTGCTCACATTCGATTTCGTTAAACAGCTTCATGGCTTCGATGATACAAACCACCTGACCGTGTTTAACAGAATCTCCGATTTTCACATAAGGCTCAGCACCCGGCTTTGATGTTGCATAAAATGTACCCACCATCTGGGATTTTACAGCTACAAGTTTTTCATCGCGTTTAGGTTCCGCAGCTTCTTTTGGTGCTTCAGCAACAGCCGCTGGCGCAGACGCCTGAGGATGTTGAAGTGCCGGTAAATTTGTAGGGGAAACATAGGTAAAGGTTTGTGCGGATTGAGAAGACAATTCTTTTTTAACTTCTATTTTTACACCCTCAACTTCAATACTGAAATGAGAGATTTGTGCTTCTTCAACCATCTGAATAACACGTTTAATATCTTTTAAATCCATACTTTTTAAGTCCATGACAACTCCGATATAAAAAATTTTCAAAAATAATGAAAGCGTTTACAGTGTCATTCTATCGTAAGTTGTTCTTTAATGACAATCGGCTCTATTTTTCAACGTTTTTTTTGTGCATAATGAGAAGATCAAAAGGGAAGCCGCCTATCAACACACTTTATGCTAGGATCATATATGTCACACAAAAAAATTCTTGCGCTCCCACCTCAACCCGATTCTGCTTTTACGTCGTTTTTCCATTTTCAATTTCCTGATCTTTACAACCTGGTGTTTTCAAGACCCTTTTTACCAGGATCATTTTTCCCAAGACCCCGTTCAACTTTTCCTGTAACAAAATTTTCCGAACCCAACTTACCAGCAAGCCCTAAAGATCAGTTTTCAAGCTCACAAAAAAGCGGTTCTTATCCCAGACTTCCGTTTACTCCTTTATTCCTGCTCAGAAAAAGGGCCAACAGTGCCGTAGTTACACCCAGCATGACCCCTTTAGTAAAACAACTGACACATACGGCCATGACAGCCTCTCTGGGATCAGCCTGCAAAACATTGCTTGATATTCCCGAATCAACCGCATCAGAGCTTGCCACAACCTCAACCCAGCGCTTAAAAGAGGTTCTTGTTACCATGTCGCCGCTTCAGCAGGATTTATTTGCAGCATTTTGGGACAGTCTTTTAAGTCAGGGCTTAACCGTCAGTAAAACATTAATGCAGACAGGTAATGCAACATCTGTACCTGAACTCTTAAACTGGTTTAAGGAAAAACCCAGTCGGATCGCAACGGGCTATGTACCTTTTGCCGGCAATTATTTTATTAACGTTGGACTTGCAAGCATCCTCAGACAGGAGATGATTAAACAGGGGATCACGCCTACCTGTTCTGCACTGCTTTCGGGAATGGTGGCCGGTGCCGTACTGACACCGCTTGAATATATGTCGACGCTTAAACAAAGCTCAAAAACACCGGAAAGCATTCGTTATACAGGGTTACTTAAGCAGCTCTGGGAGAGAAGCAACTTACTGAATCTTAGACGCGGAGCATTAGCCGCCGGCGGACGTGATACCGTTTATTTCGGTGCCATGCAGGGTTTAAAAAGCCTTATGGGAGATCAGGATCCTTTTTATGTCACGTTATTCAAATCCTTTACATTTGGATTTGGAGCCGGTGCCGCAACCAATGTATTTGATGGACTTCGAGCAAACGTACAATGTGTTGATCCAAACAAACCGTATTCATACCGTCATGTCCTTCAGCAGGTATCGCTTAGAGATCTTTTTCTAAAAGGCGCTGTCGCCAGAGGGTTTGCAATTGGAACATCCCTCAGTGTTGTTCTATCTGTAGAATATGGATTAAAGTACCTCAGAGGAACTGGCAATCCACCTAAAAGCGGTGGTGGAGCAGGCTCTTTATCACAGGGATCTCAACAACAACCTCGGCCAAGAGCGTATAGCATATCCCCTCCACCAGCCCATTCATTTTCAGCATTGACCAGAATGGCATCCATACTGGAACATCCATTTTCAATACCACCGTATATATTTGAAAGTCCGATTTAAAACACCAGAGCCTCTTTGGCATGTAGACACATCACCAATGTTTTTTCAGAGATATGATCTTCCAACAACGTCAGTTTCCAGGGAAGCGGATATACTTTTTCAAATTTTGTTTTGAGTTTTTCCTCTAAATCCGTATTCCATCTGGTATAAAAAACAACATGTTCACCTGGATAAATAACGGGCTGATCCCATAATCCGAACTGTTTTTCTCCCCATAAACCCGGTTTTGCCAGAAAGCCTCTTGGGAAATAGACAGGCTCTTTAGCATAATAACTCAATATACCTACGGCACCGTGAGAATCACCATACAAATAAACAGGTTTTGAAGTTGTAACCTTAAGCACTTTTAACTGCTCTTCCAGCTTGGAATTTTCCATAACGGAAAGCTGTTTACGACCTATACCAGGACTTACCAGCAATAAAACCGCCGATAAAACCGCCGTAAACATCAACATACCTTTATTCAAGGCCTTCATATCAGGCAAGCTTTCCGTCATCCACAGCGTAAAAGGCAACAATCCCAACGCTGTCCAGTGCGCATACACCTTCGTTTTGATGCTGATCAGGCCGAAAAAAATCAAAATAAATACAGATAAAAATCCCCACATCGAATCCTGATCGTTTTTCCTGTATCTCCAGGCAAACCACGCTCCAACAGGAGACCAATACAACAATTGGTCACCGAGGTAAGCCAAGGTATGTTCAAACCACCGGGCTTCTCCAATCCGTCCCGCCTGAAAAGCAAACGACATCCAGGAATGCTGACTGTTCCACACTAATACCGGCAAAATCGACGCTATTCCGATAATAACAGCGACAGCAAACCCTTTGGTTTTCAATAAATGGGATTTATCACGGCGAAAAATCATCCATAATAATCCAACCGCCATCACAAGAATCGAATATTTACTTAAAAATCCAAGCCCGAATCCAACAGCAGCCAACATCACCCAAACCGGTTTTTCCGTTTTAAGCCATTGGGCAAACCCGTACAACATCATCGAAGCAAACAATAAAAGTGGCTGTTCGACCTGCATGAGCATGCCGACTACAAACATATAAGGAATACATAAAAAGAAAAACAGGCCCTGTAATGCTCGATTTGCCGAAACAGTCAGCCTCAAGGTGGCGTATAAAAATCCTAAAGTTCCCAGACAACAGATAAACGATACAAAACGGGCAGAGAAAAGCGGGTTGGAAAACCAGGTATTGGCAACAGAAAGCATCCACGCAATCATTCCGGGATGATCCACATAGGAAAAATCCAGATGATTCGCCCACAACATATAATAACTTTCATCCGCTACCGGAGGGATAAGCCAGGCCAAAAGGACGCGGGCAACAAGTAATCCTAATAAACCAATGATCATTTTCACTGTCCTTTCCTTGAACAAAACAAGGTTTTACGTTAACCTTAACTAGCTTATGGCTACTTTTTTTGACCGGTATAGCGACAACGTCGACGGACCGTATTTTGTGGATTCAAGCTGTATTGCTTGTGACACATGTGTGGGTATTGCTCCCAAGCATTTTACATTAAATTCGTTAAATGACCACGCTTTAGTTTTTTGCCAGCCTAAAACTACGGAAGAGTTAGAACAATGCCAGCAAGCCTTGGACCTCTGTCCGGTTCAAGCAATTGGATATAATTTATGAGATTTACAGCAGAACAGGTATTCAATCAACTTAAGTCTATTAAAATCGGGGGAAACACCTGTCTGTTTTCCTACGAACGCTGCGAAAGCATCACCCCTCTCCTCAATAAAATTCAGGATTTAAAAGAAGAAAAAAACGCCATTTTACTGGCCCATTCCTACGTCAGCCCCGAGTTACTTCTGGTTGCTGATTTTACAGGCGATTCCTACGAACTCAGTAAAAAAGCGCAACAAACTCAGGCCAAAACCATCGTGTTCAGTGCCGTCAAATTTATGGCGGAAACCGCTAAAATACTTAATCCCGATAAAACCGTTTTAATTCCAAGCAAACTTAACGGCTGTTCTTTAGCCGACTCGATTACAGCAACCCAGGTTCATTATTTACGCAGACAATATCCCAACTACACCTTTGTATGCTACATCAACACAACCGCTGCGGTTAAAGCCCTTTGCGACGTTTGCGTCACCTCCTCAAACTGCACCCAAATTATTGAAGATATTCCTAACGACAACATCTATTTCCTGCCAGATAAACTGATGGCCCAGAATATTGCCAACACATTAAAAGAAAAAGGCGTACACAAAAACATCCAATGGTGGGATGGAACCTGTTACGTACATGAAACCTATGATCCAGAAATGATTCAATATATCCGGCTTCAGCATCAGGGGATTAAAGTGGTCAGCCATCCGGAATGTTCCGAAGATGTTGTGGCTTTATCCGATTTTGTAGGCAGCACCTCCCAGATGATTGATTACGTAAAAAAATCACCATCCGAGTCGTTTTTAATGTTAACAGAATGTGGGCTTTCAAGTCGTTTGCAGCTTGAAAATCCAAACACAAAATTTGTTGGAACCTGCACCATGTGCCGTTATATGAAATCCAATACTTTAGAGGATATTATTCGGGTGCTGGAATCTCCGGATAAAGACGATATTATTACGCTGGAAACATCTGTACGGGAAAGTGCGTTGCACTGCATTACTGAAATGTTCCGCTATACGGAAAATAAAACCGGTAATAAAACCTACAAAACCAACTAGCCTACAACGTCTTTGGCTACGCGCTCTATGCAGGATATCAGCCATTTGTGGGGATCGCTTTTTTCGACACGCTGGTGCCAAAACACTTTTACAGGAACCGTTGGCAACAATAAGGGTACGGGGAAAATTTTGACTGGTAGCTTATCCATAAATAACTGTGCATTTCGGCTTGTGGTTGTGATAATCAGCTCTGTTGTTGCAATAATATGAGGAAACAGCAAAAAATTAGGTACTTCCAGCACAACATGCCGTTTTTTTCCCAGCAGCTGTAAGGCCTGATTAACAACGCCTACAGCCCCATTTTCTTCTCGGACAACCATATGTTTTTCAGATAAAAACTGCTCAAGCGACAATCGATTAGACAATCTTGGATGCTGTTTTGACACCATACATACATAATATTCTTCAAATAAAATCACCTCATAAAAACCAGTAGGTACAGATTCGGGCAAAAACGACACAGCAGCATCAACACTTTCCAGACTGTTAAAATCCATTCTAAAAGGCAAAATATCCAAGGTCACATTCGGGGCTTCCTGAGACAGGATTTCCATAAGCTTTGGTAGCAGGATAGCTCCGGCATAATCTGTCATCATCACTTTAAATGGGATGGCATCTTCTTTCGGATTAAATTCGGACGGAGATAAAGCCTGATTAAGATGAAAAAAAGCTTCTTTGATTTCCTGCTGAATATACGATGCTTTTTGACTAACAATCCAGCCTTTTTCACCTTTAATAATCAACGGATCATTAAAAAACCTGCGCAACTCTTTTAAGGCATGACTTAAGGCTGGCTGAGACACATTTAAACGCTTAGCGGCTCTGGAAACATGCCGTTCTTCAAGCAAAACATCCAGATAAAGCAATAAATTCAAATTGATGTTTAATAGTTTATTTAAATCCTCTTTATAAAAATCATTCATACAAAAAAAGTATAGTAGCTATAAAAGCACATTTCAATAGACATAAAAGACACAAACTATAAACAAAACTAATGATAATCAAAAAAATCATAAATTATAAATAAAAAATATTTTTTCAGATAATCAGGCGCAACCTTAGGGAGGGCTTGTTATGAAAAAAGTTTTAGCATGCACGCAACATCACACCGTTATCATCGGTGGAGGCATTACGGGATTGATGCAGGCCTTATATCTGACCTTACACAAAGAACCTGCAACTGTTATTGAAAAGGGGGATTTTTGCACCGGGCCATCTGCGCTTGTGGGGCAAATTCATATTGGAACCGAGTATATTTTAGATAAGAATACCCAACGGTGGTGTTACTTTGCAGCCGTGCTTTTTCATACGATTTTACCTGATATATTCATTCATGGAGGACTGACACATTTTGGAGTATCATCCGAAATTGCACGCTCTAATCCAGCGGCTATACAGGCATTAAAAGACAGCACCAACCACCTCAATCAGCTTTCAAAAGAGTTATTTGAAGAATTGGAAAAAGCCTTACCAACCGTTTCACCCAAACACACATCGGTGGCCAAAGACATTATCGAACGGTTAAAATCCAGAATTCTGCTTCCTTCTGGGGTCACAGCAGAACCTTCTCTGATATTCTCCCACACCCCTTATAAAGATGAAGACGCCATTGTCTACAAAACCAGCCAGAAAAACATGAATGGACTGATGTTTCTGACATTTTTACAGGAATTTTTAGAACAACAAGGTGTAGATTTTAGAGTCAATACAACAGCACAACAGTTGAAAGCTGATGGAGTTCAAACAGATAAAGGATTTATTTCAGCTGACAGAACGGTTGTCGCTACGGGGCTTCATTATCCCGAAAAAACCACCATTTTTGAACGAGGCATGCAATATATGACGGTTCCAGGCATATCATCATCGAAAGACAGTTACTTTCTTATTCCCGGACAATACGGAGGCATGCTGGAATACGCCGGAAGCGGATCCGACTCAACCGTTTACAAAGGCTATGCCCCTCATACAAAAGGATGTCAGATCTCAAACAAATCCGTAGAAACCCTGACAAGCCTGGAATCGGCAGACACCCTTGTTCCGAAGCAAACCGCTGAAACGCTAACCGCTCATGCCAAAACCACAACCGTTCATATTCAGGAACGTTATGACATAGGCGACATAGAATCCAGCACCTTTATTACCCGATTTTTAGCCCAACACTCGCAGACAGGTATCAGCACCCGCCCCTACACTCCCAAAACACCTCATCCCGTTTTACCGGCTACAGAGTACCTTGCCAGCGATAAATTTACTTACTCCATTTACAACATTTTTAGCACTGAGTATCTCAAAACACTGCTAGATCCTTCTCCAAATTATCCTGAACTATTAAAAACACTCATCCATTTACATACAATCTTTCAACCTTTTATAGAATTTTGCCAGCTTCATAATCAAGGTCATCATCAAAAACAAATAAAAGAGCAGGCTGAAACCAGAACTCATCAGATAGGATTACCCAAGGTTGTATCCTGGAACACCGATTACGATCCCGAAAACACCCTCCCCCAATTCTCATTCCACGGGCATTTCAAACAACAACTGCAACCCAGGGATTTTTCCGGAGCCATACCCGTTTCTCAATTCAAACACTTTGGATTGGGGCTCTTTGAAATCGACCATATTGATGGCGAGGCCATGCAGATTGACGGAAAACCTTACCACTCGAAATTAACCGAAACAACACCAGGTATATGGGTCATTCAAACAGAAATAGCTACAACATCCACAACATCCTGGGGACAATGGTGCGTTTTTCAAAAGACACACAGCTTCGTTACGGATAAATCCATGACAGTTTCCGAGTTCAGCACATTACTCCAAACACAGTCCAGAAAAAGACCGTTGGCCTTTACGATAAACGGACAAGGTCATTTACCGGGATTTACAGGCCAGATTTTTGTACAATCCCAACACACCTCTGATACAGGAACAGATGCAAACACTATGATAGGAGTCCCCATTCAACAGGAAAAGGTAGTCTTTTCACCACAAAAAATTACAAAATTTGCTATTGGCGGATTTATTAACGATCCAGCCGTAGAACCCACACTCACCAACGGATTTTCAGCCGTGCCCAACGTTCATTCACACACCCTGTTTTCTTTCGATCCTCAAGATAACGATACCGCCAAAAGAGCAAAACTCAATGGAACAACCCATACCATCACACTTAAAGGCGATACCATTGTGATGCACAATTTATCCGACTTTGTTATTCCCGCAGGATCAACCATAGCATTTTTATAGCAGGCAGTTAAACTTTAAGCTGTCTGCAGCTCTGCAAAAATACCTTTATGCTCGGATACAAGCTTATCGAGTTCCTGCTTTAAACGTTCAAGATCTTTCATCATAACGTCTTTGTAAGCTTGAGTTTCAAGAGCAAGCTTTGGAACCATGGCTTTGTAATAATGAATACCATCGATCAGGTTATTTTTAAAGGTTTTGAAGTACTCACACTGTTTAGGAGCAGGATGCGGTAAATGATCCTGAATTTCTCTGGCAAGGTAATCGATATACATTTTAAGTTCGGTTACAAACATATTCGGTCTTGGCAGATCGTTCAAAATATTCACACGTCCGTAAATATGACCCACCATTTCAGAAAGAGTAAACACTCTTGAGAAATAAGCGATATTTGGACCCGGACAAATAGCTGGCATTAACGGACGCTTATTGTCCTGATGATGATTAATTAACGCACTGGCCGCCAGATCTTCACACAAACAGGCTTTTGCAATAACTTTTAAATAGGCTTTTTTGTATTCAGTTTCAGATAAATCCTGCTGTTTAAGCTGTTCAATTTTACGTTTTTGATAGGTTGTCGATGCCGTACAAATAGGTTTTTTGGTAAATTCAGTGTTTGTAATCAAATGGCCTTTTGGACAGGGACTTCCTGGTTTTCCAGCCTCAGCCTTTGACAGCTTAAACTGCTCGCTAATGGTATTTCTAATCGTATTAAAACGAACACCTAAAGGAGATACTTCGCTGACGTAAGTATCAGCAGGTGTAGCATCCATTAATAACTGTCTGGTTTTCTCATCAACAGTAGCCACTTCAGGTACCAGCAGGAATGGTGTAGCCCAACCGGTTCCATCCACTTTGTAATAATCCAGTAAAAATTGTTGCTCGTTTGCTGTTCCAATACCACCTTGAACCGTAATACGGGTATAAGGCGCCTGCGTATAAACCGGGCGACCTTTTTGCTGTTGAGCCTGATTGGCAATCTCTAAAAGATCAGCAACCATGGTGTTTTTCTGCTGCTTAAATTCTTCCATAATCGGACCAAGCAACATACCTTCCGAAGGAAACACGTGACCGCCGCAATTCAAACCGGACTCAATACGATGTTCAGACACCCAAAGGCCTTTTTTAGCTAAAAACTTACCCTGTGTCATAGACGATCTGAAATCAGATACTTTTAAAATGATTTTCTTTTTAATAACCCCGTTTTGATCCGGGAAGAAGTCTGCAAATTCTTCGATATACGCATAAAGCCTACGGTTAAACCCGGCTGAAAAAATGATGGAGGAATTTAAATCGCTTTCCGCGTACCCACGTAAAGCCGATAGCGCATCAGAGAAAATTTCAGGCATTAATTCGCCGTTTTTATCGTAATTATTACGGTCGATTTTTGTCATGATGTTAACATCCAGCGAGCCTGGACGAATTCTGGCCTTCAAATCAGCCTGGGCCGCCTTTTTCTCGTCACCATCCGTCATGGCAAGCATCTTTAAAAAATCATTTTTCAATGGAGATTCTTTAGGAAGCAACTCAAAATAAAGGAAAAGATCATTCCCTTTTTCAAAAGGAAGCTGACGCATGGTTTCAATCTGCTGATTTACAATTCTGTTTGATAAGTTTAAATAAGCCGTAATTCTACGGGCTCTATAGTTCTCGGAAAATTTTTCGATGGGTTCAAAGGGTTCTTTAAGTTGTTCGGTGTAGTGTTTTCTGGTGTACTCACATAACTCGTCATCACCAATGGACATGACAGCAGAAAAACCAAATCTGGCCGATTTTATAGGCGTATCAATGGTAAAGGAGGTACCCATAACAGGTACATGAAACGAATGAATTAACTCTTTTGGAACAGGCATAACGATTTAGTGTCCTTAAACAAAAACTTAAACAAAAATTGGTCTCATTCTACCACACATCAGTGTAAAGTACACTTGCATCAACCTCTTTAAGATGATATGGTTTACATTAACTCAAAAAAATACATATGTATAAAAACTTCTAAAAAAAATTTAATCCTATAAATTTTTAATCCTCAAAAAAACACAACGAGATTCCCATGGATAAACGAAAAAACAAAACTGAAGAAGAGAAAAAAGCTCTTTTACAAAATGATGACAGTCTGGACATTGTCGAGCTTCAACGGAGTTCACTAAAAGAGCTTCATGACCTGGCAAAAAATCTGAATGTTCCTGATTTTAAACAACTTAAAAAAGCTGATTTGATTTTTAAAATGCTTCAGGCAAAAACCGAACAAAACGGACTGATTTTTGCTAGAGGCGTCCTTGAAATTTTACCTGATGGCTATGGTTTTTTAAGAACCAGCAACTACCTGCCAAGTTCTGAAGATATTTATGTATCGCAAACACAGATTCGTCGTTTTGGACTGGCCTCTGGAGATTTAATCTCGGGTCAGGTTCGCCAGCCAAAAGAAGGTGAACGCTATTTCTCACTGCTTCGTGTTGAAGCCATTAACGGCGAAAATCCAGACATTATTAAAGAGCGGACTGTTTTTTCAAACCTTGTTCCTATTTATCCTGATGAACGCTTAAAACTTGAAACGGGTCGTCAGCCTATTTCAGGACGAATTCTGGACATGTTGGTTCCAATCGGAAAAGGTCAACGGGCATTGATTGTTTCTCCTCCAAAAGCCGGAAAAACAACCATTTTAAAAGAAATTGCAAACAGCATTGCAACCAATCACCCTGAAGTATTAATTAAAGTATTATTGATTGATGAGCGGCCTGAAGAAGTAACAGATATGGAACGCTCGGTAAAAGGCGAGGTTATTTATTCAACCTTTGATGAACCACCAGAACAGCACGTTCGTATTTCCGAACTTGTATTGGACAGCGCAAAACGGCTTGTAGAATGTGGAAAAGATGTTGTTATTTTATTAGACAGCATCACCCGTCTTGCCAGAGCGTACAACCTGGTTGTACCTCCGTCAGGTCGTACATTATCGGGTGGACTGGATCCAAGCTCGCTGCATAAGCCAAAACGGTTTTTCGGCGGAGCGAGAAACATCGAACAGGGAGGCAGTTTAACCATTATCGCCACTGCCCTAGTAGATACAGGATCCCGTATGGACGATATCATTTACGAAGAATTTAAAGGTACAGGAAATATGGAACTGCATCTGGACAGAAAACTGGCCAACAGACGTATTTTCCCAGCCATCGATATTATTAACTCTGGAACCCGTAAAGAAGAATTGCTTCAAACGGAAGATACGCTTAGAAAAGCTTATCTGCTTCGTAAAAACATCGATTCTGAAAGTGCAACAGAAGAGTTAATCAAACTGTTAATGCACTCTAAATCAAACGAAGAGTTTTTATCCTCTCCTATTTTCTTATAAACCATCAAACTCTAGCTTTGCTTGAAATAAATTTAAGGAAAGCTAGAGTCTAAATTATCCCAACAACAGAATGTTACTTAGCATCCGCCTCATCTGGAGGGTTTAATCGGATAGTTTTAGACGAAGAAGCAGGGTTAGCTTTATATTTTTGTTCAATTGTCTGCTGTTTCGTAGATACTAATTGAAATTCTAAAGGGATAGAAAACCCTATTCCAAAATCAGAAAGTATTTTCCAAGATGTTACAGTTATTGAAGTACCACCTGATGATAGAGACTGAGAAGTATAAGAAAAAGGAGCAAAAAACAAATCTATATAAAGATTCTCATCTTTATTCAAAACAGATTTAAACCCTATAACCGGCATAAGTATTACACCGTTAGTATTAACACCCAATGTAGTTCCAGTCATAAATAAAGAATTAAGCATAATATAAGAGGCTGTTGAACTTACCTTTTCCTGTAATCCAAATCCTAAATTAAAATTGGTTAAAGCAGTCTTCGAAGAAGAAAGATCGTTCCAACCGCTACCTATTCCAGTTTTTATAAGTGTCCCTGAAGTTTCCGGGGCAAAGCTTACTGTTGCCAAACTTATACCTGAAAAAGAACTTGCACCAAACTCAACCATAACAGCAAACGTATTAGCTGCAAAAAACAACAATATTATTATAGAACCAATTATTTTTCTCATGGGTTTCCCTTACTTTAATGTATAAAAACTCACGTTACTTTAATATAATTCAAATAAAAAATCCATAAAAAGACATAATTTAAGTCAGGATATTTTTCAGGTCCTGCATGGTGAACGGTTTTGTAAGATAGGCATTCATACCTGTCGCAAGGGCTTCGTTCTGATCTTCTTTCAGGACGTTGGCTGACAAGGCGATAATATGAACAGCACCTTTTGGCCCTTCAAATTTTCTAATGTGTCTGGCCGCATCGAGGCCGTCCATTTCGGGCATTTGAACATCCATCAATATAACATCAAAGTCTCTTTGATAGGCAGCCGTTACGGCTTCAGCACCATTACAGGCCACTTCTACAGTATGCCCCAGTTCCTCCAGCATGGTTTTTGTGATCATTTGATTGATAGGATTATCTTCAGCAAGTAGGATATGAAGACCTGTTTTTTCTGTTGCAGTAGGTATATCCGGTGTAATAACAGCTTTTTCTTCCTGTATTTTTTCAAAAACAGCCGTAAAGAAAAAGTGACTGCCTTTTTGCCATTCGCTCTCAAAACCAAGTTCTCCACCAAAGAGATGAGACAGCTGCTTACAAATAACCAGTCCTAATCCGGTACCTCCATATCGACGTGAAATAGACGTATCAGCCTGAGAGAAAGGCTGCAGAATGCGTTTCTTCTGATCTGTTTTTAATCCAATTCCCGTATCTTTAACCGAAAACAACAACGTGACCCGGGTATCCGTTTCTTCTTTTGCAGATACAGAAACAGTAATGGATCCTTTTTCAGTAAACTTAATGGCATTGCTTAACAGATTCAATAAAATCTGACGCAACCTGTCAGAGTCACCCATCAACTGACCGTGAAAGGTGTAGGTGTTGTCCATGGAAAACTCAAGTTGCTTTTTTTGTATCTCAAAGCCCAACAAATCCGTCAGTTCCTTGAGAATGGTATTCAGTAAAAACGGAGCATTATGAAGCTCTAATTTTCCAGCTTCGATTTTAGAAAAGTCCAGAATATCATTGATAATGGTCAGCAGGGATTTTGAGGAGTGAATAATAATATCCACATATTCCTGCTGCTTATCAGTGAGGTTTGTTTTGGATAAAACATCAGCCATACCAACAATACCGTTCATTGGTGTTCGGATTTCGTGGCTCATCATGGCTAAAAATTCGCTTTTGGCACGATCCGACTTTTCGGCATTGTGTTTGGCCCAGCGTAATTCCTGCTCCATTTTTACACGCTCGGATATATCTCGGGTAAAGGATGTTAAGTACATATGCTCACCTTCACCAACCATGAAAAAAGACAGTTCTATAGGAAAAATCTGACCGTTCTTTTTATAACCGTTACGAATCAACAGCTTATGAAGAACAAGGCCTTTTCGGTTGGCAAATAAATCGGGACGGCGAATTTGAGGCGGAATCACAAAATCAATGACATTTTTACCCATCACTTCTTCGGCCGTGTACCCAAACATCTGTTCTGAGGCCGGATTCCACAACGTGATGTTGTCGTTTTTATCAATGGAAATAATACTGTCTACAGCGTGTTCGACCAGGGAATTGAGCCTTGCATTTACTTCTTCAAGCTCTACGGTTGCCTGCTTGGCAAGCGCTTCGGCTTTTAACTGTATGGTCCCAAATGTAACAAGAAGCATCACAAGTAATACGGTTAAAACAAGGCCAAAAATAAGAATCCAGGCCGACTGGTTTTCAAGATAGCTGGGCATAAACATAGGACTGGCATACCACACCAGCTTCCAGTGGGCATTAAAGGTTGTGATTTCAACAGTTCTTGAGCGTGAAAAATGATGATGAAGCGTCTGGGCATTGGAATACACCAGTTGATCCCGACCTGAGGATGTATCGTACACGGAAAACACCAGCTCTGGAGTTATCTTTTTTTCCAAATCCTCAAACAGGCTTTCTCCTGAAAAAGGAAAATAAACCCAACCTTTAAACTCTTTTTTATGAAAAACCGGGTAAAGAAGCAGGTACCCGATTTTGGATTGTTTATCCTGAACCAGAACAATAGGTTTTGTCAGATAGGGCTGATTATTCTGCCTGGATAATAACGCAGCTTCCCGTCTAAAGGTTTCTGATCCCAAATCCAAACCAAAAGCAGCTTTGTTTTTATATAAAGGAGAAATATATTGAATAATAAAATGCTCGTTTAGAGGATTTTTATGGATGGATTTAACAGAGAAATCAGGACCTAACTGAGGTTGTAAACTGGACACATATCGAGACAAATTCGTAGTCTGAACAGGAACGATAAAACCCAGCCCATAAAGACCGCTTTGGCGTTTTTCAAGTGCGAGGGCCGTAACAAAGGTCTCCCATTCTTCAGGCTCAATATGCTTTGAGGCGTTAATAAATCCGGCTGCACTTCGTAACACCTCTTCACAAGCGTTCAACTGACCCCGAAAAACCATCGTCGATTCTTTCGCAAGATGAGCAAACCGCCGGGCATTATTTTTTTCAGACATATTTTGCAACATTTTCCATGAAAATAAGGTCAGCCCTATACAGCAAAACACGGTTATAACGGAAAAAATCTCGGTATATCGCATGCGGCTTTTAAATCGGGATTGTTTTCTTACGCTTAAAAAATAGTACAGCCCCAATAAAATACCGCCAAAGATAAACACACCGACACTGTCTCCGAACCACCAGGTTATCCAGGCTAAAAACACAGCCTGATCGGGAACATAATGCCCTATCCATAACACCAAAACTCCAAAAAACGCCGCAATAACTGAGGCTGCAGGACCAGCAAAAAACAAGGTTTTAATAAAATTGATAAATGACCATTTTCCAATATCCCGGGTTAAAAAAAAGTCGGCAAAACGCTTGGCCACAAACGCCTGCGCCACAGATCCAAAAGCAATACATAAACTCAACACTACAATAGACCAGGAAAAAGAACCGGTTTTTTGAATTAAAAAGTGCGTGTTATATAAAAATGAGGCTATAAAAACACCTGGCCACACCCATTCTCCCAATACAAAAAGAGCTGCAAAAGCAAAACCAGCCGGAGGCCAGATAGCCGAGATGTTTCCAGGCGGAATAACCAGAAGTTCTCCCAGCTTGGCACCTAGAATATTTGTGATCACCAAGAGAACTATAGCCCAAAAGCTCATGAGCCGGCTTTTCATATATATCCTAACATTGAAATTTTTTGAGTGTTGTTGTTATATTCTAAACTCAAGTTTCATTTTTCAAAAGGGATGGCCATGATTATTCCGGAAGCAGCCAAGAAATTATACAAAGAACAAATTGAATTTATTATTCATTTTCTAGAAACAGATGACCTAAAAACAGAAGAATCCTGGGCGTTACTGGAAAGAAAAACCCATGGCATTGCAGGCTCAGCTTCTTTTTTTGGGGATAAAAACCTCATCGAAATCAGCCAGGAATTAAACACCTTTATTCGGCAGCACCCCGTTGAAAACAGCCAGGATGACGGGTTCAAGCAAAAACGCGACTTGTACTTGTCTTCTCTAAAACAATCCGCAATTTTATAAAAAAATTTCATTAGAGTTCTTTTTTGTGTATGATGGTAAGTACTTATCCATCTATCTATCTTCGGCACGAAAGGGAGTTTATCTATGACTCAAGGTGTACCTTCGTTAAAAAAGAAAAAAGGCGGCGTGCCTTCTGAACAGCTATCTCTTGATTCCTGGTTTAATGCTATTCCAACTGAACCTGTCACGGCCAAAACTATCGAAACCTTACAGGATGTTTTACAATTATCTGAAGAAGAAACCGTCACTTTTCAACACGTTTTAGCCTGCGCAGACTCCTGCAATGCGTTTTTTGAAACCTTTAAAAACATCCCCTATTCCGATAAAACATTTACCGAATTTTATGCAACACTATGGGCTGAAATTCAAAAACTGGATACGGGCGTCAAAAAGCTGACTCAAGATGAAAAACTCATCAAAATGCTGCAGTTTCAGTTCCAGGGCAATATTTTTAAAAACCTCTCCGAATCCTTTATTATGTGTAGAGCTTTAAGCAAGCCGTTTGGCTATCCCGGAGATTTTGTGATGTTACAGTCTCTGTACGATAAAGTGTATCCGTCTCCGTCACATCTTGGGAAATATCTGGATCGGTTTTTTATCGAAGATCCGTTGGCACAGGCTGTTTTAAAACGAGTGTCCATCATGTCCGAAAAGCTGTTTGAATTCATCAATGAAACCGATAAACAGGACATCCATATTTTAAATATTGCCTCAGGGTCTGGGTTTGATCTTATTCCCATTGCAAAAACGAAGCACAGCAAAAACATTACCATTCACTGCATGGATCAGGATATTTCATCCTTGAGATTTCTAAAAAACACATTGGCACTACATAACGTAAATACGACCTTTAAATACTATAAAGCCGATATAAAAGCCTTTTTTAAACAGTGGCCTGTCGAACAACCATTTGACCTTATCTACAACATCGGGCTTGCCGACTATTTACCCGATAAAATTCTAATGTCACTAATGCAGGAAGCCATTAATCACACCACAGAAGGTGGACGGTTTGTTATCGCGCATAAAGATCATACCCTTTTTGAAACAAGAAATAATGAATGGCTATGTGGCTGGAAATTTTATAACAGATCATTAGACCAATTTAAATTTGATATCTTACCCCATTTAAACCAGTTCAAATCACATACATTCAATTTTTCAGACTGGACTCAAATTGTATTTTTCAGCATTTTCTTCAAATGAGTCTGTTTGTTATAAGCTTTTTTTCAAGCCTATGTGTAGTTATATCGAGTTTGTGCATCATAGGTTTTGTTATTTGGAAAAAATCCTCTAAAAAATACTATCTCCTTTTTAACGGCTCTATTGCAGTATGGAGTTCGTTATATTGTCTATGGTTTTTTGCACAAACAGAGTATGAATTTTTACTTTTCGCCAGAGTGCTTCTCATAAGCATTATTACTATCCCTTTTTTTTATCTAAAATTTTGTTGCGAAATTTCCGAATACGAAGAACCAAAATGGGTTTCTATTACCAGTGCTGCGTTTCTATGTCTGTTTATTAGAGAAACATTTACATCAACTATGATACGTGGAGTTTTCTCTATTCAGGACATAGCCTTTTGGCCTGACCCTGGGCCTTTATTTCCTTTATATCTAGCGTTTTTTGGCATACATGTTACATATGGGTTTTATATTTTACATAAAAAATCAAGCAGCATATTGCAGTTAAGATATGTTCTTTTAGGATCTTTTCTAGGCTTTTTTGGCGGAGCAACCAACTTTTTCATATGGTACAAAATTCCTATTCCAAGTTACGGAAATTTTCTGGTCGTACTTTATATTTTAATACTGGGTTATGCCATCGTAAAACACAAGCTTCTGGATATATCCGTAGTTATTAACCGCACAACCGCCTTCGGAATCACCGTCATTTTATTCAGCATTTTGTATGCGCTTCCTGTTTTTGGCTATAAACTGTTGATTTCACATCATATAAACCTAACGTTTTTACTGCTAACCATGGGAATTAATACCATTATCTGCGGACGATATTTTGAGAAATGCCTGATCAAAATACAAACCTATACCTCCAAGGCCTTTATCAAGGAAGCTTATGAAACCGAACAACTGGTTCACGAGTTATCCGAACAGCTTGCCTCGTCAAAAACACGGTTTGATGCCTTAAAAACAACCTGCACAACACTGGCGTTGCATATCGAATTTCCTCATGCAGTGATTATTCATCAGGAATGGAATGAAAAAAGCTGGAACGTTCATTTTTTATGGACAATGGATCCTACATCCCCTGCAAAAGTTCTGGAATCCTGGGAAAAGAACCATCCTATATTTGACCTCATCAAAAACTTTTCTACGCCGTTTCTTATTACATCCTCTATAGAAAAAACACCGTTTCCCATTAACAGCCTGGTGGTACCTGTGTTTCGAAATAATCAGTTGGAAAGTATTTTAGTACTTGCTCCAAAATTATCAGAAAAAGGGTATACGCAGCAGGAATTGTCCTTATTTTCGGCCATTTCGATTCAAATAGGTATCGTTTTGGATAAAATTTATCATCAACAGGAATTAGAAAGTTTGAATCAAAAATTGTTTGAGCTGAACATCACACTGGAAAAACGGGTTCAGGAAGAAATTGAGATCAAGAAAAAAGCCATTCACACGGCACAGGAATTGTCGCATAAGGCATCATTATCTACGTTATCGCTTGGCATTGCCCATGAAATCAGGAATCCGATGACAGCTTTGAAGGGACATTCCGGGCTGTTAAAAAAATATCTGGTTACAAAGGGATGGAAAAAAGGTGTAGTACAGGCGTCACCCGCTCATCTTAGCCTGCTTCAAAAAGAAAACCTTATTGATGAAGATTATATTCTTGACGATTCCATCGATATGGATGACCCAGATTTTCAGCTGGATTTTGATGCGCCTCCAGCCAAAATTATAGAGCTAAGGCATTATATAGAAGAAGCCTGGCTGCAGAAAAAAATTCTTCAATTCTGCGATCTTATCGATACCATTTCCATTCGTATCGTAAAAATTGCAGACACGATGTTGAAATATGGGATTGCAAACAGTAACATCAAGCCGCATTTATTCTCAAAAATCCCAAATATTACCCTCGAATTAACAGAAAAATTATGGAATAACCTGATCACAAAAGGCTATATCGATGATAACGGAACCATCTTATCTAAATTTTCACCTGAAAAACCTTCGTTTCAACTGGATCTGGATCCGGAATTTCAGTCGTTTGCCCCTGATATCCAGCAAATTCTAATGAATACGCCCGGCGCCATCAAACAAAAAATCAACCTCAATAAAGTGGTTGAAGACGTACTGGAGCTGATTGAAGGCCAATGCAAGAAAAAACGGATAAAATTACATTCAAATTGTCAGCATGTACCTGATATCTGGGGAGACGAAAACAGGTTGCATCAGGCTTGTTTTAACATTTTATTAAACGGGATACAGGCTCTGGCATCTACGCCTCCGGCATCCAGAGAACTGCACGTTTCACTGACGTGGGATGAAAACAATGTATATCTTGCCATCAAAGACAACGGGTGTGGCATACCGGAAGAACATCTCAGCAAAATTCAAACACCGTTTTTTACGACAAAAAACCCAAAAGGTGGACAAAATGTGGGGTTAGGATTGTCTATATTGTATGAAGTGGTACATTATCATGAAGGAAAAGTGGCTATAGATTCGGAAGTAGGAAAAGGAACCTGTTTTACAGTCATGTTCCCCGCAAACACTTTTGTAAGCGCCGTTACAACTGAACGTTTTGAGATAATACCTGCTGTATAAACTGTTTGGTTAAAACCTGAGATACTTTTTTTAGTAGCACAGCTTCTTCAAACGGTTTGGCAATATAATCGGAAGCTCCGTGTCGAATACATTCCACAATAATATCCACTTCCGTATAGGCGGTTAACATGACCACACCAACCTGGTACTGCTCCTTGATTTTTACAAGAGCTTCGTTGCCAGGAATATCCGGCAATCCTATATCTAAAAGTACAATAGCCACTTCTGGATCTTCAGCTAAAACCTCAAGTCCTTCCGTAGCCGTAGAAGCCACAGATACTCTGTAATACGGTCTTAACATCCGAACGACAACATCGCGGACCATCGACTCATCTTCAATAATTAAAATACGTTGCTTTACCGAAGGCGTTACATCAATACCCAGCTGTTTGGCCAGCATTAACGGATTTTCAAGCAGCTGTTGAAGCTCTGCTTTTGTTTGATGTCCAAGCGCTTTTTTTTCGAGACTATGCTCCAGCCACTGGTTTTTAAGCTCGTATCCCCATTCATTCCGATTTACATGTCGGATAAACTGCTCGAACATATTGGTATGATCGAGAGCTTTATCGATAATGACAAGTAACTCTTCCTGAAAATAAGGTTTTGATAACACATCAAAGGCACCGGCAACCATCACATCCGCTATAAAGGACGATTCAAATTCTGCCGTAATAACAATAACAGGAGGTAAAAAAAACTCTTCTTTTATAAGATTGATAAAATGAACAGCAGACTCGGAATCCTGAACAAGCGTTGTTAAAATAAGCTGGATATCACTGCCATAATGGCGGAACAGTTCCAAAGCATTTTGCTTGGAATCAGCTAAGAGTACCATAAAACGGTCTTTTAAAAATTGAAATAGATAATTACGCTCCAGCTCCTGGTGATCGTAAATTAAAATACAAGGCTTCGTGTTAGAAGTCATTCCATAGTCTTTCAACTCTGTAGGGTGAAAATTGTTGTTAAGTGTATCATTTTAATCAAGGCTAAGACAAATAACGATGCCAACCCAGCCATTGCCTGAAAAAAGAAGGGCGTTTTCCAGGCTCAAATTCATCAAAAGATCCGTTGTATACCCTTACCTGGGACAACTGATCAAAAACTTTATCCTTAAAGACACTAACTTCCGAAACCTGTTCCAGAACATCCGTTTTTTCCAGAGTATCATAAGAAAACCCTGTACGTGGTCGATTTAAAATATGGGATGGTGAACGCATGACATAATGTTTTAAAACAGGAAAATCAAAATGCATTTTCCAACCGATACCTAACGGAACAACATTATTCATCTGATTTATATTATAAAAAATTCCCGGTTTGTTTCTAAACTGTCTGATTTCCATAGATCCAGGCTGATAATAGATGGCCTGTTCTACAAGCGACTTTGTTTTATCGTACGTCTCTTTTTGTGATGTATGCAGAAAAAATGCCAGGGGATGCCAGTTTATTTTTTCAGCTCTGCTTTTTTCGGCAGCAGCTATAACCGTATTAGGGTTATCCACAAAAATTTCATCACCATGAAGCAGGGTAAACCAGCCCTCTTTAGGAAATATCTCCTGAGCCTTTTCAAGCAAAAACTGACGGGCACCATCCCTAACCCTGCGCCTGGGAAAAATGTCCTGATCCTTTAGAATGTAAACCACTTTGTCACATTGCTTTAAAATCTCAGGCGTTGAATCTGTCGATCCATCCAGCACCAAAATAGCATCAAAATAATCTGCATTTGCCTTTAAAACATCCCCTATTAATTCTTCTTCATTGTAGGTCATCATCAACCCAATATTTTGAAGACGTTTTTCAGCCATTAAATATCCATATCCATAATGAGAAAATTCAGGGCATCACGGCGTTCATAACGAATATCACGGGTAAGGCTACGCACAAAGTGAATGCCAAGGCCACCAATACTACGCTCTTCCAAAAGCTGTGTTGTATCGACTTCGGGACGCTCCAGTGGGTTAAATTCAATGCCATCATCTTCAATTTCGAGGTTTAAACCAGACTCGTTTAAGGTGAACGTCACATAAATTAAATGCTGCTCATGATCCTGATAACCATATAAAATCACATTGGTCAGCAACTCTTCCAAAATTAGATTAACGTTCAGGCAAACCTTTGTAGACAGTTCGTTAGCTTCGGTATACATCTCAACAACTCGCTGCAATTTTTCAAGCTCAGATAAATCATTGATAAAATGAACTTTTAATTGCTTACCAATCGTATAATCCTGCTGAGGAGTCCATTTCATAATTAGCAACGTTAAATCGTCAGATTGAGCCGTTCCGTTAGCAAACTGCGTTACATCACTGACAATAGATTCACACAAGTGTTGTGGGTCCTGATCCATTTTTGATACCAACCTTTTTAAAGAATCCTCCCCATATTGATTCTGAACCTCATTTTCGGCTTCGGTAACACCGTCCGTAAACGCAACAATCTGATCGTCTGGATTTAACTGAATCGTGTTAGAAAGATATACAAAGTCAGGATCAAGGCCCAAAGCCATTCCACCGGTTAAAGGCAATTCCTGTAACTCTGATTTTAGCGAGGTAATCAACGGAGGTAAATGCCCTGCCAGACAATATTCCATGTCTCCTGTTTTAAGATTAAGCATCCCTAAAAACACCGTTACAAACTGGGATGAATCGTTATTTTCACATAGTTGCTTATTTACTGAGGCCAAAATATCAGACGGAGATAACGATTGAGCTGCGGCAGACCGAATCAGACTCATACAAATGGACATGGTTAAAGCAGCCGGAACACCTTTTCCAGATACATCTCCCACAACTGAAAACACCACATTTTTCTCTTCATTTACAAAAAAGTCGTAAAAATCTCCGCCCACTTCCTTTGCTGAGTTCATGTAGGCGTATACGTGAAAATCTTTTTGCTCACTTTCCATGCCCAAAGGCTTTGGCAACATATTAAGTTGGATATGTCTGGCCACAGCAAGTTCACTTTCTATACGTTCTTTTGCAGCCGTAGTTTCTTTTAAAGAATGAACATAAGTTTGAAGCGACTGATTGAGATTTAAAAAAGCCGTTGCCAAGGTCGAAAGCTCTAAATGGGACACATCAATAATGGTTTTTAATTGATTTTCCAGGTTTTCAGGGGCCATAAAATTATGATCTGGAAGAACCTTTGCATATTCGGTAAGTTGAATAAGTGGAGAGGTCACGCGTTTCATAAATAATCGCATTAAGGCCAGACTGGCCAGCAAAATAGCAAACACAATCAGAAACGTCTTGCCGATCATTTTCCAGATTGCCCGATGAATCTGCGACACATCCATCCCAACATGAATAAATCCAAGCTGACCACCTAAAATCGGAGCCGTAATATCCAGTACAGAGCCTACATAATCCAGCTTAACCTGTTGAACAACCACCTGACGTGAAAAAACCTGATTGATAATTTTAGAGTGTATGGCATCAAAATGATGAGGAATTTCGGGAACAAACGTATGAACAAACACATGACGGTTAGAGTCTCTGACAGCCACATAAGCAACACCTGAGATTTGCTTAAACTGCAGCACTGTCGCCTGCATACTGGCACTGTCCGTATTTAAAATCGTAGACGCACTGGAGCTGGCAATACTTTCGGCAATGGCAATACCCTTACTTCTGTACTCGCTCATTAAATGGGAATAGAGAGTATATCCCATAAAAACCGTAACGGTTATGCCAATAAACAGGAAAATCGAAATGGTAATTAAAACAGTGGTGTGAAAAATACTTTTCTTTTTCATTGTTTTGGCCACTCCTTTAACGTAATAGCAAAGCCGTGGTTATCAATTTCCGAGAAAAACACAGTGTCCAAACCCTGATGATCGTCACCGCCAAAAATAATCGGTGTACCCAATCCGACATCATATTTTCTTGTTGAAGATAAAAGCTGTTTTAATTTTTCAGGTGAAAAAGGCGGTTGGATATCTTTTAGAATCTCTACCATCAGTCGGGCATCCAAAAACCCTTCAAATCCCACATAGCTAAGCTCGTGATGGTGTTTTTCTGAAAAACCCCGATAGGCTTTTGCAGCAGGAAGATCGGGATGATTATAGTGAGGAAAAACCTGAGAGATAATGAGATGATCAAAATATTTTTTTCCTGTTTTTTGAGAATAAGAACGTAATAGTGAAGACAAATCAGCCGTGCTTACAAAAGAGAGGTTGGTAATAACCTGTTTTAAACCCGCATCTCTGGCATCTCGGATAAATCCGGCACTGGGGGCGTAGGTTCCAACGATCATAATAACGTCCGGCTTTCCTGATCCGATAATCTGAACCTGTTTTTTGAAAGAATCTGAAAAAGTAGCGCCTCTGGCATAGGTTGCTTCTTTTACGATATCAAGACCATGAGTCTGTAAAGCTTCGCGAATACCTTGCCACCCACTTCTTCCATAGGAATCCCCTTGATAAAACACCGCAAAACGACGAAATCCTTTGGCATACAGCGCATCAACAAGGGCCTTTGTTTCACTGGAATATGAATCTCTCAAATTAAATACATACGTATTGTAAGGAGAAATCCGATGTACCTTTGCACCTGTGAGGGGAAAAAACAGGTAAACAGGTTTTTTGGAATTCAAAACCAAAAGAGGCAAAATCCGGGTCAAAGGAGGCGTCCCTAAATAACCAAAAAGCAAATCAACATTATGTGTATTAATAAGCTTTACAGTATTTTCCAAAGCAAACTGTGGATCATAATGATCATCGTATGCAATAAGCTGTAGGGGCTGGCCGTTAATCCCGCCATTTTTGTTCACATCATCAAAATAAAGTTTTGCACTGTCATACAAACGTTTTCCCATCTGACTGGACGGACCGGTTAAGGCAACTGACATACCTATTTTAATAGGCGTCGTTTGTGCATAAACGGACGAGGTCAGCACAATAACGCTGGCTACAATTACCAGAAAACCCAAAAAACGGGAAAACAAGTGACGCATGGCAATACTATAGCGCATTAGGTAATATAGTTAAATCATGCAGGGCCCTGTTTCTATTGATATCAACCGTTTAATTTCACAGGAAAAATACCAGTCACATACAGCTGCAGCACAGGTTGTATCACCGATTCCAAGCTTTCCACCGGAGTTGTCACGCCTGTTTTTCCCTTTATTTGATGAACAGACCCTCGTTCGTTTGACCACTAATTTTTCGCCGGGGAAATCATCAGACTCACTTGTTTTCGTATTAAAATTTGAAAAAAACAGCTTTATTCTTGAGGAGGAAAAACAATCCAGAACACGGGCCTTTAAACTGGATGTTCAAAAAAGCTTTCTCACCATCAACAACAGACGGGCTTTATCTGAAGATTTCCAGCTCTATACAGACCGATTAAAACTTTTAGGTGTTATGATGCAAAAACTTCCGTTGATCTGGTGGTCAAAATCAACAACTCAAAGTACCGATTCAGGAGGCATCAAACTGGAACTGCCTCATGCCCTGGATTTCCCTGAAAAAGAAGGTTTTGTATCCTCAGCGTCGTTATCTGAAAAACTATCAGCAGAAGCAGCTGAACTCCTTCTTAAAATTTCACGAGTGTTATCCATCAAAAAAACAGCTGTTTCAAACCCAACCTCTATGGAAAACGAAGGAATGCTGATTCCAGCACTTGAAAACCTTAGAGATCAACTCAAAACCATTTTACCGGATTCCCTTACAAAAGCTGTTATTACAAATGCAAAGAAAATAAACCTCAATCTTCAAACCCTGTTTTGTTTAAGTGTTACCGAGGACAAAACCTCCTACATAGAAAAAAGTACGGCTCAGAAAAATCATTTTGAGCTTAATATGGTGAAGCTGGATGCTACACTTAATAAACAGCCCTTATCACGGCGTACTCTGGAATGGTTTGTACAAAAATTAAGGCAGGCCGGACAGGATCTGGCCACGGGAAAAGCGGAGATGTACAAAACAAAAAGCTCTGCTACACTATCCTGATATGAACATTCAATTTACCCATGAAGAAAAATGCACCGTTGCTGAAATTTCAGGACGGCTCGATACACTGACATCCCCACAGGCACAAACAGACCTACTGGCATTATGCGAAAAGGCGGTTCAATCCACTTTAATTCTTGTTACCACAGAGTTAAGTTATGTCAGCAGCTCGGGGTTGAGAGTGTTTTTAATGGTTCAGAAGCTTTTAAAGTCAAAAAAAGGCCAGCTGATTGTGGTAGGACTAAAATCTGATATTAAACATATTTTTGATATTTCAGGATTTACAAGTCTTTTTTCCTTTTACGAAACGGTAGACGACGCAAAACAACACCTGTGAAAGGACTTTTATCATGAAAAAAGTCATGTCTCTTGTTGCCTGCCCAGTTCAAGAAGCGCTTCAGCTTAACGCACTTGGAAACTTTAATCGCACTCTGCCACAAGGCGCGCTTACAACGTTTGCGGAAGGAACCCCGAGAACCCCTGTGGATGTTGATAAGGTTCTATTTCAACGCTTTGGAATCCCTGAGTCTGTTCAGTCGCTTTTACAACAAACTACTTACGGTCCTGCCATCGGTTTTCCAGCAACACGGGCTTTTATTCAAGACAAACTGGGGCTTTCTTCCAACACATTATTTTTACTTAACTCTGGAAAAGATACCACTATCGAGGAACTTGAAAGAGCAGCCTCAGCCGTTCGGCAGCCGTTACCTGAAGTTATAATTGTTCATCTTGATCGTTTGGACAACCTGAACAAGGAAGCCGTTCAACAGGCACTTCAGGAAGGAAAAATTGTAAGAATTACCTTCAATGATTTACACTCTTTAAATTTACCTATCGGAATAGATATTTTTCCAGATGTCGCAAAATCCATTTATGACCAGGCATTAATACGCGGCGGTTACATTGGACCAACTGTACAACCGTTGTCACAACATCTGCTGCCAGTTTTAGAGACAATACCTTCTTTAAAATTTTTATTATTAGATACTGGGGAGACTATTTTCAACATACCCAGCATATTTGAACCTGTACCAACCTTACATGATTTAAATACCCTGATGGCCTGTTACATGGAAAACTGCTTTATGAACTACAAATCATCAAGCAGCATTTTTTCTCCTTCAGGCACATTCATTTCCGGCGGCTGTTCGGGCGCATTGGCCGATATAGCAGAATTAACGCATACAACGATTATCCCCCAACCTTTTTTCAGTCCCCAAATGGGCATTTCAAAAAGTCAGGGTTCAGCGGTTATCACCCCAACATTTGCAGACCTGCTAAAAACTGTCGAACAGGCAGGTCCAAACACCCATATTTTAGTAACATTCCCCAGCAATCCAACTGGGCAGATTCCCAAAGCGCAAGACATCCAGACTTTATGTCAAAAAGCAGCTGAAAGAGGCTGCCGGCTTATAGTCGATTTTACCTATTTCAACATGGTTGCTCCTGAACATGTTCCCAATTTTCTGGAGGCTGTTCACCATATTCAAAACACACTGGGTCTGGAACACGTTTTTATTGCATCAGGCTCAAAAGCACTGGGACTTACAAAGTTTAGAGTGGCTTATGTGTTTGGAACTCCTGGACTTATAGAAGCCATTCAGGAAAAAAGTATCGTACGGTCAGGACAAATCGATATTATTTCAGGCGTTGCCATTCAGGAAGCTTTAAAATCTGAAAATAACACCGGTTATATCAGAGCAATTCAAACCAATGTCACAAACAACAGAAACATCATGACAGCCTTACTGGAGTCGTGGGCAAACAACGACGACCAACTGGTTATCAGCCCAGCGATACTGGAAGCTAGAACATTGTGTGATGCCGCAAAAGCGTTAAAAGAGGTTTTTGAAGGAATGAAACAGGCAGGTTTTACATCTGACTGCATCACCATAAAATTTCCTCAGGGAGGGCCTTACGGGTTCCTATTAGTAAACGGCTACGAGGCTCAGGTAAAATTTGGAGCATTGCTTAAACAACATAACCTTGTGCTTACCCCAGGTTCTATTTTCTCTGGAGATACAGATCCAAAACCAACAGAAAAACATCAAAGCTGTTACAGATTGGCTTTATTAAATTCACCTTATGTGTAAACAAAACATTAGAAAATCTATTTTATATTCTATTTTAGGCATGCTTTTTTTAGCATCGACCCCAGCTTTTTCACAAGTTCTGACTATTACCAATCAGACAACCGATAGAACCATGATTGTAAATGGATCTACCATTGTTTTAGACAGTGGCATGACCTTTACATCACGAAACGGGTCTACATTTCGTGGAACCATTGATGTTATTCTGGATAGACCAGGCGGGGCTTTAAACGAAGTTTTAACCTGTACTTTTGCAAAAAATGGATTTAGCCATAATGGCCCCAGAAATGTTTCAAGCGGTAGTACGGCAAGCACAACACTTACACTGACTTTTTCGGTGGCAACTGCAAACATTAACGTACAAAATGCACTACAGGCAGTTACGTACAGAGCATTTGGGTCATCCATAAACACACAAAAACGGTATATCTGGTTTATGGTCAAAGAAGATCCGGCATTTAATACAGAAGCCTATGTTCATGCAGATACCATGACCCATTATTACCAATACTCAGGCTCAGCAGTTACATGGACAACAGCACAAGCAAACGCTATTGCCAGCTATTATTATGGAATGAGAGGTTACCTTGCCACTCTTACAAGTGCAGGAGAAACCTCAAAGATAGTTGCCATTAACAACAGTACAGGATGGATCGGTGGATCAGACGACTGGAACGGCGCCAGTTCGGATGGCACATGGAAATGGGCAAATGGCCCAGAATCTAAAGCAGCAAATGGTGGTACGTTCCCCAGATCAGGCTCAGCTTATACGCTGGATTATGCGTATAGCAATTGGGGTGCAAGCGAACCAAACGGAGCAACCGCAGAAAATAAACTTGAGTTTTTGGGAGGCGGAACTGGTCAATGGAACGACTTTGCAGATGCAAACTTGCTAGGCTATCACACCGAATACGGCGGGGAACGGGCACTACTTACTGACAAAAACTATATCGGGATTAATGTTTTCGGTAACAACAGCCTTCAGCCCGCTGCCGGATTTTAACCCATGAAAAAAACAGTTCTGCTTTTCCTTTTCCTGTTGTCCTCAACTATACAGGCACTTCCCACATTAACCATTGCAAACCAAAGCACACCTTTTGCATCCTTTGTAGGCGTCACAGCATTCCCTTTTTTTAATAGAATCACCTTTTCAAGCTATAACAATACCGATTTTAAAGGAACCATCGATATCGTACTGGAACACCCATCCGGAGCCTTATCCGACCGCATTACATGCACCACAGCCGCATTTACAGGTTTTTCACACAACGGAACAGTGTCAACACCAAAAGGTGGCGCAAGCCAGGCCACATTAACCCTTACCTTTTCAAACGCTATTTCCATTGCACAGGTCAAATCCATTATTGAAAGCGTGTCGTTTGTAAGTACGGGAAACTCTATGAATCCGCAGTTACGGCGGTTATGGGTTTACGTCAAGGAAGATGCCGTCACAAACCCTGAAAGTTTTTCTTCGGGAACCGGATTTAACAACCATTATTATCACTATACAGCAGGCTCTATAGGATGGGATGCTGCCAGAGCCGCCGCACTTGCAACCTTTTATTACGGATTAAAGGGTTATCTTACAACGATTACAAATGCCAATGAAAATGCAAAAGTAGCTAATGTAAGCTCACTTCTGGGATGGATGGGAGCCAGCGATGCCGCTGTAGAAGGAACATTCAGATGGATGGATGGACCTGAAGCAGGGAACGCAATTACCTATACAAACTGGGACAGTGGTGAGCCCAACAGCGCAGGCGGTAATGAAGATTATCTGGAAATAAACCGGGCAAACGTTGCCAAATGGAATGATTTTGGGCTTGATGGAACAAGCCCGTCTTCGGGATACCACTCGGAATACGGTGGATTTAATTTAAGTACGGTATCAGGCGATGTAAACTTTACAACAATCAATGTCCTAGGGGCACCTAACAGCCTTCAACCCGCAGCTGGTTTTTAACCTCGTTTCAAACCAATACACATAAACATCGGAATTTCTTCCCGGGACACATTTTCACGTTTGGCATTTTTGCCCACACTCACCTTGTCTGAAATCCATTCTTCCAGCACAGAAATAACCAGCCTATGTTTTCTAAAAACAGCCATATAATCCTGCAGAGAATAGTGAAACGACCAGGTCACCGTAGACTGTTTTTGATTCCCAGGATTCATATCAATAGGAATCTCCTTAGGCTGCATATAGCCCCACACACGCCGATATTGAATCGTGCCATCCACAACCCAGTCGGAATACTTTGGAATGCGATAAAGCGGATGGTTTAAAATCAAAAAAATCTGACCTTTTGCATGTAAATGAAACACGGCATTCGACAACGCCTGATCCAGATCCTTCATATTTTGAAGAGAGAGAATAAAAACAACATGAGAAAAATTGGTCTTGGTGAGTTTAAACGGCCGGCTTACATCCTGAACCTTAAAATAAGCCTTGGATTGAGACAGCTTCTTTGCCTGATCGATTAAGGTCGGTGACATGTCCAATCCAAAATAAACAAGTTCGGGGTCAATAACACGTGAAAAAACGCCCTGCCCACAACCTAAATCCAGAAGTGAGGAATACTTATTAAGATCCAGCAGCGGCAACAGCTGTGGAAAAATCACAGACTGATGATAGTAACTACCTTCTTTTCCAACCAGTTTCCCATATTTTTTTGCACTGTTTTCCCAGGACGTCTGCACCTAAATCCATTCTCCAAGAACACGAAGCCCGGATGATTGCACCGTTTCATAAAACGACTGCGGAACATCCAATCCTCTGGAAATAATAAAGGCATTGTCGGCAAAACCAGGAACAGCCGCAAATGGTTTTGAGACCACGCAGATCACATCTACATAAATCCAGATCCGTCTTAAATAAAATGATAAATCGTCTTTGGATATAAAGTTTTTGAACCCGTCAGCTGTCATCGTCTGCCAAACCACATGAGGATTATCGGTAGGTGTGACAACATCCATTAACAAGGTTCCGTTCAGAAAATCCTCAAAAGGAAGTGCTGGCTTTTGTCCAAAAAACGTTTCAAATTCAGACTGACCGTCAACAACAATCAACAGAACCCGTTTATATCGGGCAAAATGATGGACAAGATCCATGGCAGATAAGGCAAAATCCGTATTAAATTCAGAGGTTAACAACGCCACTCCAAATTTGTTTTGTACAAGATCCGATGCGTCTACTTCATCCTCCAGAGTGATTTCAGGCCATGTTTTTTGGAAACCAGTTTGAGTTTTAACAGGTAAAGCAACAGACTCGCTGTGTTGACTATCGGATGGCACAGGCTCAAAAATGGCAGACTCTGGAGACTCAATAGAAGGAAAATTCTCCTCGGAGATTACAGCATCATCCAGTAAAGTTTCAGGTAGAGGTTCTGCCTCAATATCCATATCCGACAACATCGGATCGGACTCTTCTTTTGGCGTATCCACATGAAACGATGTTAAATCACCACCCTCTTCAACCCGTGGTTTCTCAAGAAAAGAATCCAAAGCGTCTGGCCGCTGCATGGATTTATGAAATTCTGTAAATTTTAAAACAGGAGGAATTTTGCTTGCAAAACGTTGTTTTAAAAATAGCCATCCGGTTGAAAATGTTGCAAAAAATCCAAATAAAAAGAACCACTTTTTAGACGGATAAGACGGCTTGATATCAGAAGAGGCTGACTCTATAAACGCTATTTTTGCGGCACTGCCTTTATCAGATTTTAAATCCTGATACTGGCTTAACAGTTTTTCATAACGCTGGGTTGTGTACTCTATTTTTTTATCTAAAGTTTGAATCAGGGCCTGTTGTTTATGTTTTTTTGCAACTGCCAGCTGGGCTTCGGTATTGCGTAATTGTTGTTCAGATTGTGACAAATCAATCTCGAGGCTTTCTTTTTGACGCTGGCTATCCTGTTCATTCAAAAACTGTTCCTGAGTAATAAACGTGGTTCCGATAGCATTTACCACGGCAGCTGCACGTTTTGGATCTTTATCTGAAAATGAAATTTCGACAGCCGCATTGTTTTTTACAGATTTAACACGCAGGCGTTTTTGAATTTGAAACGAATTATCAAAAGCCTTAAGCCCGGATTTAGACTGTAACACATACAGTGTTTGCGTTAAAACCGGCCGACTTTGAAGTTTTTGAATCTGAGTCTGGATATTGGCTGGCCCAACATTTAAGGTAGCAGAAGCCTTGTACTGAGCCTCCGCAAAAAAAGTTAAACCGATACCCACAACGACGGATACGCCTAAAAGAGAACTGATAAATTTAGTTGTCATGATCTGGGTATTTTACTTTCCTTCATTACCCATTACAATACCTTACTACTATGTCTAAACGACTTCCCGAATGGTTTCGCAATTCTGGCGGAAAACTTAAAGCTACCCGATCCCTGTCTCAGCGCCTTCAAGCTGAGGTACCGAACAGCATTTGTCAGGAAGCCCGTTGCCCCAATCGATCCGAATGTTTTGCAAAAGGCGTTCTCACCTTCATGATTTTAGGCACCGTATGCACCAGAAACTGCGGATTTTGCAGCGTTGCTCACGGGAAACCACTTCCACCCGATACCAAAGAAATCGATAAAATCTTATCCTCCATCCAGGTTCTGGATTTAAAATTTGTTGTGCTAACCTCCCCAAACCGTGATGATTTACCCGATAACGGCGCCGGACATTTTGCACAAACCGTACGCTCCATCAAAACAGCCTATCCGAACGTACGTGTGGAAGTATTGATTCCTGATTTTAAAGGCAAAACGTCAGATCTTAAAACCGTTATCGAATCCAAACCCGATGTTGTGAATCACAATATTGAAACCGTCCCCTCTTTATACAAAACCGTCAGACGAGGATCGTTATATCAGCGCTCGTTAGACTTTTTAAAAGAAATGAAGGCTATTTCCCCAACAACCTTAACCAAAACAGGGGTGATGGTTGGACTTGGCGAAACCGAAGAAGAACTTTACCAAACTTTTTCTGATATAAAAAATGCATCTGTTGATATACTGACATTAGGCCAATACCTAAAACCCGATAAAAACAATCTGGATGTAGAAAAATATTATCATCCTGATGAATTTGATCAGCTTAAAAAAGTCGCACTAAACACCGGTATCCGGTACGTTTTTGCTGGCCCCCACGTCAGAAGCTCATTTCTGGCAGAACACGTTTTCGAGGATTTAATCAACAATGTGGCAATCTCTTCTTAGTTTATTTGTGTTTGCCTACGCTTTAGGCTCTATTCCTTTTGCCCTGCTTGTAGGAAAAGGAAAAGGCATCGATTTGAGAAAAGTTGGATCCGGCAACCTTGGTGCAACCAATGTTTACAGGGTTTTAGGCTTTCGATACGCTATTCTTGTGTTTGGGTTAGATGCCATGAAAGGCTTTATTCCTACTCAGCTGGCCTTAAATTATTTTGATCAACCCTGGATGCATATTGCCATTGGCTGTATGGCCGTTTTAGGACACAGTCTTAGTATTTTTGCAGGATTTAAAGGCGGAAAAGGTGCAGCCACAGGACTTGGAGTTTTGATGGCCATCAGCCCCGATGTGTTTGGGATTATTGCTATGGTTGCCATTATCGGCATTTCGCTGTTCAGATACGTGGCGCCGGTGAGTATTTTATGCAGCCTTATTGCCCCGCTTTTATTGTGGTGGATGGCCTATCCTCCGGCTTATATCGGGTTTGTATCGGTGATTTCCCTGTTTATTATTTTAAGGCACAAAGCCAACATTGTGAGACTGATACAAGGCAAGGAAAATAAGATCTAAATGTCAAAAATCGTCATGTTGGGATGCGGGGCGTGGGCAACAACCGTTGCTCAGTTAGCCGCTGAAAACCAGCATGATGTAACAATCTGGTGCCATAAAGAGTCCTACGCTTCGGCTATTAATACAACACATACGAATCCATTCAGCCTGCCGGATGTTCCGTTGCTACCCATTATTCGGGCGAGTCTGGATCTGGAACACAGCCTGGCCTCCAATGAGTTTTGTATTCTGGGTGTGCCATCGGTTTATTTACCCCCGGTTCTTTCCAAAGTTGCCGGATGCAGCATTCCTGTACTTAGCCTCGTCAAAGGGGTTTTAAATGACGAAAACTGGCTGCTGTCTTCTTATTTTAAAGCACATGATTTCCCCCATCTTGCCGTACTGTCGGGTCCCAATCTGGCTAAGGAAATTGCCAGAAAAAAACCAGCAGCCTCTGTGGTTGCGTGTTCAAAACCGGATATTGCTGAAGCGTTTCAATCGCTATTAAGCGGCCCACGATTCAGAATTTATACCAGCACCGACACCGTTGGCGTGGAATGTGGCGGTATTTTAAAAAATGTGATGGCCATAGCCGCAGGCATCTGTGACGGGTTACATTTGGGCCAGAACGCAAAATCATCCCTGCTGACACGGGGATTAAAAGAGATTTCGGAGTTTGGGAAATACCTGGACGCCAACATCGAAACGTTTTACGGACTCTCAGGTCTTGGAGACTTGATGGCCACCTGCCATTCGGATCAAAGCCGGAACTGGAAAATCGGGTACGGATTAGGAACTGGCGAAACACTGGAAAGCCTCATGGCAGGTTCTTCGATTCCCGAAGGTGTCCGCACGACACAATTTATAGCCGGACTAGCCAAAAAACTGAACATCGACATGCCCATCACCACTCAAATCTCTAAAATCCTGTCCGATAACTTGTCTCCATATGATGCTCTAAGCATCCTCATGCAACGAGAGCTTAAATCAGAATGATAGCCTCATTTCCCAAACTAAGCCGATTTTTAGCCGATATTATCTGCATCCCTCTCATTATCGTTTTGGCCTATTGCATCAAATTTAAAATTGGCTGGGTGTTTGTCCATTTTTTCTCCATTCCTATCGGCGGAATTTATAAATCAGCACAAATAGAACCCTATCTATCTGTCATCTGGGTCATTATTCTGGTGTGGATTTTTACGTTCTATCTGATGGGCGTTTATAAACAATTTAAGGGATTAATGCCAGAAGTGGATGAATGGATTGCCCTAGTTAAAGGGGTCAGCCTGGCTACATTGGAAATTATGGCCCTGACCTTTGCGTTTAAATCATTTCCGGGATCACGGTTTGTTATTTTTTACAGCTGGCTTTTGGGAATTCTTATCTTGGGAGGCATCAGACTTTGCTTCCAGCAGGCTGAAAAAAAACGTCTAAAAAAAGGCATCCACCTCAAAAAAACACTTGTAGTTGGATTGGATTCAGCAGGCCAGGACATTATCGAACGGATGATTATTTCCCCTACTTTAGGCTATTTTTATGTGGGATCCATTGCCGACAGCATCCCGGATTACTGTCATTTTCATCTTAGAGAAAAACTGCAGCTTTTAGGCTCCCCATCCACTATTCAGACTGTATTTTCAACCTGCACTTTCGATACGGTTTTTATCACATCATCTTTACCTCAACAGACACTTCTTGAGGTTATTACGCTATGTAAAACCCATGAAAAAGACCTTAAAATTTTATCGAACACCCATCAGCTTATTTCAGGATTTTCATCTGTTGAAGATGTGGACGGCATCGTTTTTGCATCCAGCAGCAATCCGAAGACACTGTATAACACGTCCTTTTTAAAGCGGGGTTTTGATATTGTCTGTTCTGCCTGTGCCCTGATTGCTTTATCTCCGATTATGGTGTCGATTGCCTGCTATATCAAACTGGTATCTCCTGGCGGCCCTGTGTTGTATGCACAGGAACGTGTTGGCCTTCATCAAAAACCTTTTAACATGTTGAAATTCAGAACTATGATTCCCGATGCCGAGTCTAAAACAGGTCCCATCATGGTGTCCGAAAAAAAAGAAACACGCTATATCAAAGGCGGTGATTTTTTACGCAAAACGTCTTTGGATGAACTGCCTCAACTGTTTAATATTCTGATGGGAACCATGAGCGTTGTCGGCCCGAGACCTGAACGGCCATTTTTTGTGAACCAGTTCACGGAAACTATCCCGGATTTTCCATTACGGCATGTGATTAAAGGCGGTTTAACCGGTTGGGCTCAGGTAAATGGACGGTCGGTTTTAACCCGAAATCCTGCGCATAAACTGCGTTACGATTTGTACTATATTCAGCACTGGTCTTTTTCATTCGATATTAAAATCATCCTGAAAACCCTGGGCGTTGTATTCTCACGAGAAGAAGCTTACTAAGATGATGATTTTATTCGGGGGGAGTTTTGATCCCTTTCATAACGGACATCTCAGCGTGCTTCAGGCTTTGGAAAAACAAATCGACAGCGAGGCTCATCGCGTTCATATTTTGCCTTACTTTGATTCGTTGTATAAACATCCGGTAGCCTCGGCGGCACATCGGGCGGCGATGATAAACAGTGTTTTATCGGAGTGTTTCGAGTCGTCTGAGGCTTTTGTTTTAAATTCCTATGAGCTTGATAACCATACCGTCAGTTTTACCATCGATACGGTTACGGCGTTAAAAAAAACAACTGGTGAATCAATAGGTCTTGTCATTGGTTACGACCAGTTCGAGCAGTTTCATCACTGGAAATCAGCCCTGGACTTATTGGAAATGCTGGATGTGCTGTATATTGTGTCTAGACCGGGACATATCCCTCAAAACTCACAGATCCCAGATTCTTTTCATGCTAAAATCCAACAGATACACTGTGTACCCACACCCGTTTCGTCTCAAGACATCAGAGATCGCATTGCACACAATCAATCCGTAAACACTCTGATACCAGACTGTGTTTTATCCTACATTACAAGGAATGCCCTTTATGCCAGTTAATATCGGTCTTACAGGACGTGTTTGTTCGGGAAAATCCAAAGCCTCTCACATTATCGAGCAGCATTTTAACGTCCATCACCTGGATTTAGACAAAGTTGGCCACGAACTGCTGCATGAAACAGCCGTTATCGCACAGCTTATATCCACGTTTGGAACCTCTATCTTAAATCCTGACGGACAAATTAACAGAGCTAACCTTGGCACGATTGTGTTTTCATCTCCTAAAAAACTAAAAGAACTCAACATCCTTATGCACCCACTGATTCGCAAATATGTCACCACACATGTATCCTCCACCATGCCAAACCTCATCTCTGGAGCTTTATTGGACGAAATCAAACTGTTATCCGTGTGTAAAGCCGTGATTGTCATTGATGCAGACGATGACCTTATCCGCCGTTTTTCCAAAGAAAAATTCGATAAAATTTCGCCGTCACAACAATCCCGGGAGGCCTATCGCAAACAAGGAACCCACATCATCGAAAACGATTTTTCAGAAGCTTTCACCGATCGTTGTATTCAAACTTTTAAAACACTGGTGTAGAATCCATCAACTATGACCTACAACGAACTTTTTTCTGCAACCTGGAAAACCATCCAAAAAGATTCGGTAATTCTTGTTCCCAACATCGCCCTGATGCTCGTTTTTCTCATCCTTGAAACCTGGTTTCCAAGCTTCAAACAAGATCCTGTTGAAGCCGCTTTACCTATTTTAATGGCGTCATTAGCCATGCAGCTTTTTGCAAAATGCATCACCGTCTATCTGAGCAACGATGCGTTTGTCACCTCGCCTCAACGACTGCTTGTTGGTATTAAAAACCTGTTTTTTATTATCCCAAAAACATTTATTTCCCTCAGTTTTTTTGCAGTGCCCGGGTTTCTGCTTCTTCATAAATTTCCGCTTCAGACCTTATCTAACGCCGATCCAAAAATGTCGGCCATTATTCTTGCTATCATGCTGGCTTGTATCCCCATCAGCCTGGTTTTGGAATTTATACCTGGGTTTATTGTCATCAACAAAAGCGGAATTTTCACGTCTATTTTAGATTCTGCACGATTTGTCTACAGAAACATCAAAAATGTTTTAATAGTCACACTTTACGGTATTATCCTATTGTTCGGTGCGCTGCTGATTGCCAGTCTGTTTTCAATCATTCCAACAGTAGGGCCCATGTTTCAAAGTGTATTTATGGGTCTTGGCTACGGATTTATTCAAGCATTTGAAACCATTTTTTTAAGTAATCTTCTAAAAAAAGGAACCCCGGATAACACATGAAAAAAGCCATTTTTATTGCTTGTTTTTTACTGCTATCTACCTCTCTTGCCGCCGAAACTCCTGAAAATCTTATCGAAAAACTATCCCGACACGAAGCTGTCATTGCAACCTTCAGCTGCCGCTATGTTAGAACCATGTCCACAAGCCTTGCCGTTAAAGACACCTTTATGGAAAATGGATTCTTACTTAAAAAAGGTCCTATTTTTGCAAAAGACATTTTAGAACCCGAACAAATGGTCATTCCCATAAAACCAGAAGACTATGATCGCAACGAAGTCATCGATATTTTTTTACAGTCCTATAAGCTGAAACAATATAGAAAATTCATCTTAAAAGAAACCGACACAGACTTTGTTATTGTGGGATATAAACCCGGAAAAAAAATAGAATGTCTGATGGATAAACAAACATCAAGACCCACACAAATCACCATTTTTTTAGACAACGAACGCTTTGCCGTAATCAAATATATTTATACAACAATAAATGGGATCACCTACCCAAAACGGGCCAACTTCCACTATTACCTGGCTAACAATCACGATATGGATATTAATGTTGAATATTTGGGGTTTTATTCAGGATACATTCCTGCAAACAGAGATGTTTTAAAATAAAAGGCCCCACGATGGGGGTCTTATGAAGCCACTGATAAAGAATGAAAGACTTAGTAAAGCTGCTTTATAGATGATGGACTAAAAGGTTGACGTACGGGTGTAGCAGATACATTTGTTGTGTTTACACTACCACCGGATTTTGGTGTGCTATCTGAACGCTCAAGAAGCCCTTTAGTGTATTGAACATGAACTGGCATTGATGAAACAGCGCCAACATGATGCTTTACCCCTCTTTTTTCTTTACGCCACGATCGGCCTAATAACATAAAATGAGTATCCTTTCTTACAGTTTGCAACGCTTAAGAACGTTACGATAACAAGAATAAAGGACAGATATTAAAAATAAATTGGGGAAGAATTAGAGTTTTGTTAATGTTTTGTTAGCACACCGTACAGATAAGCGTTTACTGTCTCCAGCCTATGTCTCTATTATAACTCTCTAAACCAAATACAAGAATGATGTATAGTGCAACAAACATGAGAAGAAAACTATCTACAGAGGGAATTTCCTTTTTTTCTGGTTTGTACCCGTTGATCTTTATCAGAACATCGTTTGAAGGAAACGCCAGTATTTTTTTCACGCTGAAAATCCTTTACCGGAAAAATACCCTTTAACGTATGGAGTTCTATCATGAAGTAAGGATTTTTGGAAGTTTTCTATACTGAACCGCCTCGGAAATATGTTTAAATTGGACAGCATCGCAGCCGTCCAGATCGGCAATGGTTCGGGATACTTTTACAACTTTGGAGAAAGACCGTCCAGATAATAATCCTTTATCAACAGCAGATGCCAAAAACTGCTGAGAATCTGCATCCAAACGACAATGACGTTTAACATCTGCTGTTGTTAACATGTGGTTGGTTTTTCCCTGTCTGTCTTTTTGGTAGTTTCTGGCCAATAAAACCCTGTTTTTCAGTTCAGATGTCGTGTAATGGTTTTGTTGGGGATCAGACTCAAAAAAGTCTGTTTTTAATAAGCGTGGCACCGTAATAATAAGATCAATACGATCAAGAATGGGCCCTGAGATTTTTTTCCAGTATTTTTTGATTTGTTCCTTGTTACAGGTACAGTCTGTTTTGGTATCACCATAATAGCCGCAAGGGCATGGATTCATGGCGGCAACACATAAACAGTCTGCTGGATAATCGATACTGGCCTGGGCACGGCTTATCGTTACTTTTTTGTCTTCCAAAGGCTGTCGTAATACTTCCAAAACATGGCGTGGAAATTCCGGCAGTTCGTCAAGAAACAAAATACCGTGGTGAGCAAGACTGATCTCTCCCGGGAGAGGGTTACTTCCTCCGCCAATTAAACCGGCAAAGGACACTGAATGATGCGGCGATCGGAAAGGCCTAGTAAGAGAAAATGCCTGTTTTACCCCCATTTTTTTTGAAATACTGTAAATTTTAGCGGTCTCAATGGCTTCGTCCATGGTTAATTCCGGCATAATTCCCGGCAACCGTTTTAACAGCATCGTTTTCCCCGATCCAGGAGGCCCGATAAACAACACATTATGAGATCCCGCAGCCGCAATCTCCAACACCCGTTTAGAGGCCAGCTGTCCGTAAACATCGCTAAAATCCAGCTCAAAATGTGTTGATGAATAGTCAATATTTTTTTCAAATGTCGGATAAACAAAGGTTCCATCCAAAAATGATTTTATATCTGTCAGATTTTTTACAGGAATCAGGTTAATATCAGAAATCAGCTGACATTCCGCCATATTATCAAAAGGAATTACAAGGTTTTTAATTCCTAGTTTTGAAGCCGTATGGCAAATAGAAATAGCACCTCTTATAGGCTTTACATCTCCATTTAAAGATAACTCACCAACAAACCAGGTAGACTCGGACACTAAAGGAAGTTGTTCGGTGGCCTGAAGTAAGCCTACAGCAATGGGAACATCAAATAATGGACCTTCCTTGGGAATATCGGCCGGAGCCAAATTAATCGTGTAAAACTTTAACGGGTATTTAAACCCCGAATTTTTCAGTGCCGATTTTATCCTGTTTTTACTTTCACGAATAACGGTGTCCGGCAATCCAACCAGAGCTTCTCCCGGAAGTCCGCCATGGGCAGCATCAACCTCAACATGTATTTCAACGGCCTCTATTCCTTGAAGCGCAGCACTTTTAACGGTAACAAGCATGTGAAAATTTATAACGTAAATTATTTTTATTTTCAAGTATTTAATTAAAATAAACAATTCATTCACACATTGAGTAAAACAAAAAAGAATTTTATGATGTGTACCCTATACACTTAAAAACATTTTTTGAAAGAAGATACCCAACTAATGACACTTAAACGATGCCCTGAATGGACTCATCACGAAGCAACCTGGATAGGTTGGCCCCACCACGCCGGAGACTGGCCGGGAAAATTTCGAACTATCCCTTATGTATTTGCAGAAATGGTCAGGCATCTGGCTGTTGGCGACACGGTCAGATTGCTGGTTTTAGATGATGTCCAGCAGGCCAAAGCCCTTTCGTTATTAGAAAAAGCCCATGTGCATATAAAAAACGTTGAATTTTTTCAGGTTCCCACAGACAGAGGCTGGACCCGTGATTTCGGACCATTGTTTGTTAAACGTGGACAGGAAACAGTAATTAGCCGATTTCGATTTAATGCCTGGGCAAGATACCCCAATTTCCACCGCGATGACGAAGCTCCCGAATTATTGGCCAAACAGCTGAATATGCCGCTGATTCGACCTGAGTATAAGGGTAAGCCTGTTGTACTTGAAGGCGGAGCTATTGAGGTAAATGATAAAGGGCTTTTACTGACAACGGAAGAATGCCTGCTGGATCAAAAAACACAGGTTAGAAATCCGGGAGTATCCAAAACAGAGATGGAAGACATTCTCAAAACATATATGGGAATCAAGGACGTATTGTGGCTTGGAAAAGGTATTGTTGGAGATGACACCCACGGTCATATTGATGATTTTTGCCGGTTTGTCTCTGACGATACGGTACTGTTGTGTGAGGAAAAAAACGCTAAAGATCCGAATCATGGGATTTTAGAGGAAAATAAGGAACGGTTATCTGGAAAACTTAATGTGGTGAGATTGCCTATGCCAGATCCGTTGTATTTTGATGGAACACGGGTTCCTGCCAGCTATGCCAATTTTTATATTGGAAATGAGGCGGTTTTGGTGCCTACGTTTAATGATGCGAAAGACAGGATTGCACTGGGGATTATTGCGGATGCGTTTCCGACACGGCGCGTGGTGGGCATTCATGCGGTGGATTTGATTTGGGGATTTGGGGCGATACATTGCCTGACCAACGATCAACCTCGGTAAAAACGTACCCAATCGGCCCACGTTAAAGGTAAAGACGTAAAATTTTACGTCTTTACGGGATCGTAACAACGAAACAACATAAAAAAAACAACATAAACAAACGGGAACAAAATGGGTTTTGATGGGACTAAGGGGAAAAGGCAATGTCAAAATCGTCCTTTTCCCCGTTTAAGAAAACCTCAGTCTGGAGTATACTACCCCACTATGCCAATTGCAGAAGGACGTTCATTTGATTTTTTACCGGAATCCGATATCCGTACGGATTTTCTTGAGACGTTTCCTTATTCAGGTGAAAAACAATTTATTGTGTATGAAACCAACGAATTTTCCTGTGTTTGTCCGTTTTCGGGCTTGCCTGACTTTGGGAAATTAATCATCGAACACGTTCCCGATAAGGTATGTGTGGAACTTAAATCCTATAAATATTATCTGGTGTCGTTCAGAATGGTAGGAATCTATCAGGAAGCTGTAACGAATCGTATCTTCAATGATTTATATACGGCTTTGTCACCAAATTATTTAAAAGTGACCACAATTTACAATACCCGAGGTGGAATCGATGCAACCTGCTCTATTGAAAAAGGACAAAAATAACGTGAAGACCTTCCCTAAATTTATGGGAGGGATTTTACTAGGACTGATTTTTTCACAACCCGTTTTTTCCGAAACCCTATCGTTACGAGATCTTTATCAAACAGCCCTTAAACGCAATGAAATGCAGGCTGTTTTTAATTCTCAACAACAGGCCTATGACTTTGCCATTAAAAGTACGGAAGCTCAAAAAGGATTCAAATTATCAGCCACTGCGGGATCAAAGGCCAATCTTCAGCAGTTATCGCCAGGACAGGATAACACCAATTCTTACGCAAACCTTGATTTAACTCAGCCCCTGCTCAATAACCGTAGTCTGGATACTGCGATTCAACAAACATTGTCGGAATCATATGCAAACAAGGCAGCTTTTGATGCAGATAAACAAGCATTATTTCAATCGTTATCAGACTCTTTTTTCAATGCTGTACGTACAAAAAAAGAGGGTGACAATTTAAAGCAGCTTCGCTCTCTGCTTGAAAAACGTATTGCGATTATGCAACGTTGGGTTGCCATCGGAAAAAGCCCTGAAAGTGACCTTTTAAGCATCAAGCTGCAAATTAATCAGCTGGATCTTATGATTCATAAAAACAAACAGGATCTGGATCTTTATAAGCAAAAATTAAAATTTTTAAGCCGTCTAGGTGCTGCTGATTTTGATCTGGATGAAACATCGATTTTCAACCCGGAATCCAAACTTTCAGTAGACACGTTTTTAAAGAAACTGGACAACAGACCCGATATTCAGGCCCTTAACTACAAACTGACTCAAAAAAAACAGGCGCTGGCTTTTACGGAAAGTTTAAATGATCCAAGTCTGACCGGAAC
This sequence comes from uncultured Candidatus Marinamargulisbacteria bacterium, assembly GCA_964517775.1. Taxonomy (GTDB): domain Bacteria; phylum Margulisbacteria; class Marinamargulisbacteria; order SXXA01; family JAHFDB01; genus CAZFCP01. The sequence goes on from CAZFCP010000009.1 coordinate 48,625, forward strand.
ACTTACAGGTCAGTATCTTCACACATCAGCCGACAGAGTAAACCTTCAGGGAAGCCTAACCTATACACAAACATTTTTAGATAACGGCTATCAGGACAATGCCATAAAAAAGGCCAAAGAAGACATTGCACAGGCCGAATTAAACCTTACCTCACAAAAAACTCAGGCTAAATATGGCATTGAAACCGCAATTAGCCAGTATTATTTTTATCAGGATCAGCAAAAAAAATATGAAACGCTGATTAATACGGCCAGACGGTTTTCGCAACAGGTTATGAAAGATTACGAATTAAAACTGGTGTCCAATCTGGATGTCTTAAAAAGCTTAACCAATATTCTTGAGGCACAAAATCAGGAAATAGAAAGTAATATTCAAGCACAACTAGCCTATATTCAACTTCAATTAAGCGTGGGAGAACTGCCATGAACTGGGTAGAATTTTTTGTTAAGCGTCATGTTTTAACCTGGATGTTGATGTTTGGGCTGATCTTTTTCGGGGCGGTATCGTTTCAGAAAATGGGTATCAGCGAGTTTCCAGATGTGGATTTTCCGGTTGTAAGCATCGATGTTAACTGGGAAGGGTCGTCTCCTGAACTTAATGAAGTACAGGTAACAGATACCATTGAAAACGCGATTTCCACAGTTCAGGGTATAAAAAAAATCTATTCATCTTCAAAAACCCAAACAGCCACTATTACAGCAGAGTTTGAGCTGGGAACCAATATCGATAATGCTGTTCAGGATATTCAAACCGCTATCGCAAGGGTTCAACGCCGCCTTCCAAGAGACATTGATCCTCCGATTGTAAGCAAAACAAACCCCGAAGACAGACCGATTATGTTTATCGGCATTGCCTCCAAAACAATCCCTAGAGAAAAATTAATGAGTCTTGTAAAAGATACGCTACGCCCCATGTTCAGCACCATTCCAGGAGTGGCAGAAATTATACTTGGTGGCTACATCGACCCTAACTTACGCATTTGGGTTAATCCGAAACAGTTAAATCAGTACGAACTAACCGCCCTGGACATCATGACAACTATTTCTCAAGAACACATAGAGCTGCCAGCCGGACGGCTTGAAACCGCAAGAACAGAAACAAATCTCCGTACTTATGGAGAAGCCAGAACAGTAGTTGAATTTTTACAATTACCCATTACAAAACGTGGTGGATCACCAAACTTTTCGCCTATTGTCTTAAGACAGGTTGCAGATGTATCTATGGGTCTTGCAGATGACAGAACCATCGCCAGTTCCATGGGTGAATTTGCCGTTGGCTTAGGCTTCAAAAAACAACGTGGTAGTAACGCTGTTGAAGTTGGAGATGCGGTTAAAGCCAAAATGGCTATCTTACAAAAACAGTATCCGGATCTTAACATCGGGGTCAATTTTGACAGCACAACCTATATCAAAGACTCGATGCACGAAATGATGTTTACCCTGCTGTTTTCAGCTATTCTTACCTCGTTGGTATGCTGGTTGTTTTTGGGATCTTTTGGGGCAACAGTAAACGTAATTCTGGCTATTCCTACGGCCATTTTAGGTACCTTTATTGTGATTGGAAGTCTCGGGTATACCCTGAATACATTTACACTTCTGGGTCTTTCCCTGGCTATCGGTATTGTTGTAGACGATGCCATTATGATTTTGGAAAATATTACCCGGCATAAGGCCATGGGTAAATCGTCGTATCAGGCAGCCATCGATGGAACAAAAGAAATCTTTTTTGCTGTTGTAGCAACCAGTTTATCGTTAATTGCCATCTTTTTACCCGTTATTTTTGTACAGGGCATTATCGGAACCTACCTGCTGCAGTTCGGACTTACGCTTAGTGTTGCGGTAGGATTGTCGATGATAGAAGCCTTAACCCTGACGCCTATGCGCTGTGCAAGTATGATCAGTCTTGGTCATGACGGACATAAGGAATCTTTTCTGGATAAAATGTCAGACCGTTTAAGTGCGGCATATAAAAAATCATTAGCCTGGGTGCTGCGCCACAAAACCGTAACTCTGACTGTAGCACTGTTATGCTTCCTTCTTTCCTGTGCATTGATTAAGACCATTAAACAGGAATTTATGCCCTATCAGGATACCAACCGCATTATTTTATTATTCAAAGCACCTCTAGGCGTATCGATTGGATACATGGACGAACAGTTTAGAGATGTAGAAAAAATCATTCTGGGCACCAGAGAAGTAAGCCGTTATTTTGGCGTTGTAGGTGGAGCCAATGTCAGCTCGGGACGAACATTTATCCAGCTTAAAACACCAGAGCTTCGGCCTTTAAATCCAAAAACAGGAAAACCCTTTACACAAAAAGAAGTGGCAGACCGTTTACGGAAAAAGTTTAAAGCTATCAAAGGGATGAAAGTTATCGTACAGGACAACTCGAACCGGGCTTTTATGGAAAGAAAAGGATTTCCTATCGAACTTAGTTTAAAAGGCCCAGACTGGACAGAACTGGCAGCTCAATCTGAAAAAATGTTAAAAGCCATGCAGGACACCAAGCTGATGACCGATATCGATTCCGACTATCAATCCGGATTACCTGAATTGCAAATCGTTCCAAATCGAACAGCCGCTTCACAAATGGGTGTCAGCGTTAGCGATATTAACAAAACCATTCAGGCACTCATTGGAGGAATCATCGTTGGGCAATATACAAAAGACGGTTACCGCTATGACATCCGACTTCGTACACAAAATAATTTTAGAAATTCCGAATCGGATATTACAGCCTTAAATGTAAGGAACAACCGTGGGGAGCTTGTCTCTTTAGCCAAACTTATCCATATCATTCCAAGAAAAACGATTCCGGAAATTACACGTGAAGATAAAGAGCGGGCCATCACACTTACAGCCAATATTGCACCAGGAGCATCCCAACAATTGGCCTTAAACAAAATCAAGGAACTGGGGAAACACCTACCACCGGGGTACCGCATTGTATTCAGTGGAAGTTCTGAAACATTCCAAAATTCGTTTAAACAGATTTTTATTGCGATTGGATTAGGCCTTATTGTGGCCTATATGGTTCTTGCCTCTCAATTCAACAGTTTCACACTGCCACTTATCGTTCTTCTGGCTTTACCGTTCAGTGTATCAGGAGCTTTCGCCGCCCTTATTCTTGGCAAACAAAGTCTGAACATGTTCAGTATGATTGGAATCATGTTGGTTTTGGGAATCGTACTAAAAAATGCTATTATGCTGGTTGATTTTACTAAACAAAAAGAAGAAGACGGGCTTTCAACATTCGATGCTTTATTAGAAGCTTGTCCGCTACGTCTTCGGCCTATCATCATGACATCACTTGCGACCATTGTAGGCGCATTTCCGGCAGCCCTGGCTTTAGGGCCCGGAGCTGAAAGCCGAATTCCAATGGCATTAGCCGTAATAGGTGGCGTTACAGTTTCAACACTGTTTACACTTTTTATAGTACCTTGTGCTTACATGATGAGGGGTCGCAAAAAATAAGGAGTTTCAATGAAACAACTGGCGTCCCGACTTTGGAATTATAAACAATCCTGGCTGATTGATTGTTGCGTTATTATCCTTTTAGGATTCTTTTTATTCATGTTCGGCAATCAAAACTACACGTTATTTGATAACTCCGAAACCCACTATTCCCGAGTCGCTCAGGAAATGGTTCAGGCCAAACAATACCTCACCTTATCGTTTAATGGATCACCCTGGTATGTTCATCCGCCTTTATATTTCTGGCTGACTGGCGGCCTTTGCAGCGTATTTGGATGGAATGAGTTCACCTTGAGATTCTGGGAAGGTTTTTTTGGGATTTTAGGATTATTAACCGTTTATGCCTTTGGCATCCGATTTTTTAACCGAAAAACCGGGGTTTTGGCCGCAATTATCCTTGCCTCGTCACTGTATTATTGCGTCATAGCCCGTCTCGCCGTTTTCGATATGATGCTTAATTTTTTCATTCTCCTCTCTTCCCTACTGTTTTTAAGAGCGTATAACGAACCTGAGAAAAAGCAGTCTTCTTTACTCCTTGCAGGACTATCTACAGGAATTGGCATTCTGGCAAAAGGTCCCATCGCACTGCTTCATCCGGGATTGGTTATCTTTGCATTTTTAGCATGGAAACGAGATTTAAAATGGTTAGTATCTCCTGCTGTTTTTATCTCGTTTGGACTTTGCTTTCTTGTAGCAGCTCCATGGTATGGCTATGAAATCGCCTCCCAAGGTGAGGCCTTCGTAAGAATCGCCTTAAAAGATTACACCTGGTACAGATTTTTGGGCGTTGTAGAAGCCCAAACTGGCCCCTGGTATTTTTATTTCCCGGTTCTGCTTACCTTTTTCCCATGGATTTTCTTTCTACCTGGCATCATCAGACAAAGTCTGTCTTCAACCATCTGGAAAAATGACAGTCACCATAAAAACACCATTCTGTTTAGCTGGCTGTTTATCATTATCACCTTTATTTTCTTTAGTATTGCCAAAACAAAACTACCCACTTACATTTTGTCGCTTTTCCCATTCTTATCCCTACTTACAGCCCACTATTTTCTACACGACCATCATCATAAAAAATTATTTGCGATTCAAACGCTGTCTGTAACAATCGCTGGCTTTTGTTTGTGGTATTTTGGCAAAAACATCATGCTTCCACCTGCCTTTAGAAGCGAACTTTATCTGGTACAAATTTTTGTCACAATCATTGCTATTTCAACCGCATTATTTTCCTATGCCCTGCTAAGAGGAAAACGTCTGTTTGGAATTGGGATTATGACAACAGGCATGATTGTTCTGGTATACACCCTAACCCATGTTATTTTGCCTCAGTTTGAGTATTACAAAGATGTGAAGCTGCTGACATCAGCTTTATCAAAAATAGAAGAGCCTTACGTGGTTGTAAATGCAAATACATTTAGTCCGTATATGAAGTATTATTTGAATCGAAATATACAGGATGCCGAGTCATTGGACGTTGCATTGAAGGAGCTGAATAAGGCTGAGAATATGGATAAAAGACGGTTTTTGGTTTTGAATAGAAGTGATTTAGGTGTTTTGAGGAAGATAGCACCGGATGCGTTGATTTATAGCACGACGTTGGAGAAAGCAGTGGTGGAGCTTTAGCTCCACGGCTTCTTGTGCTACGACTGGTTGTGCTAAAGCTATTTGTAATACGGCTGCTTAGTCCAATGCTGTACAACTTCTCCAGCTGTCGGTTTTAACTACCCCGTCAGCTTCGCTGCCACCCCTTCTGGGAAGGGGAATTTAAACAGGAATCAAACGTTAAACAAGAACTCTACGATATCGCCGTCCTGCATCACGTATTCTTTGCCTTCTTGTCTTACCAAACCTTTTTCTTTTGCAAGTTTAAGGCCATTACACGCAACAAAATCGTCATAAGACACGATATTCGCGCGGATGAATCCTTTTTCAAAGTCAGTATGGATAACACCGGCAGCCTGAGGAGCTTTATCGCCTTTTTTAATCGTCCAGGCACGGGTTTCCTTTACACCTGTTGTCAGATAGGTTTGAAGACCTAAAAGATCGAAGCAGGATTGGGATAACTGAGCCAGTCCAGACTCTTTTATACCCACTTCTTTTAAAAAATCCAGTTTTTCTTCAGGAGACAACGTAGACAGTTCAGACTCAAGATGCGCACATAATACAATACAGTTATCGCCTGTTTTTTGAGCATACTCTTTTACTTGTTTTACATAATCAGAGTCTGGTTTTGCGATATCGGATTCGGCCACGTTAGCTACATAAATCACAGATTTTGAGGTGATAAAATAAATGCCTTTTAACAGGTCTTTTTCTTCATCCGTAAACGACAGACTGCGTACCGGATTATTTCGGCTGAGACAATCTACAATGCGTTGATAGATTTCGAGGCGTTTTACTTCGTCTTTTTGGCCGGCTTTTGCTTTTTTCACCTGGTTATCTGCCAGTTTTTGGGCCATTTCCAGATCGGCCAGTATCAGCTCTAGGTTGATGGTTTCGATATCATCCAGTGGGTTCGGTTTGCCGTTTACGTGGATGATGTTGTCATCGTCAAAACAGCGTACGATATGTGCAATGGCAGAGGTTTCACGGATGTTGGCCAGAAACTTATTCCCAAGGCCTTCACCTTTTGAAGCACCTTTTACCAGGCCAGCAATATCCACAAAGGTAATGGTAGCGCAGATAATTTTTTCGGTTCCGCTGATTTTAGACAGCACATCCAGACGGCTATCAGGAATTGGAACAATACCGACGTTCGGTTCAATCGTACAAAATGGATAATTCTGAGCTTCGGCTCCAGCATTGGTAATGGCGTTAAATAAGGTGGATTTACCAACGTTTGGAAGGCCTACGATGGCTACTTCAAGACTCATTATTCTTCGCCCTCAGGTTTTGCAGCAGCAGGTTCTGCACCAACATCAGCTGTATCCATATCTTCTTCATCTTCATCATCAAGACGCTGAGCAAGAAATTGATCCTGCTGCGTTCTGTATTCCGGAAAAAACTGTAGAAAGGTCTTTAAATCCAGAAAAGGTTCGCTGATGTTGCTGATGTAGCTGTAGCGTCTCCAGATTCTGTCAAAAAAACGTGAAATAATGACGTTATCATACGTCGTTAAAAGTCCAAGCATCTGATTGATTTTTGTGAGTTTGTTTCTAATAATTTGAGTTTTAAGCGAATCATCTTCGGATAAACCGTCCATTACAGTTTCGAACATGGCTTTCACATCATCGCCTCTAACCAGGGTATCAAGCTCGCTGATACGGGAAGAAGACGGTTCAAACAGGATAAAACTTTGAAAGCGGTGTTCATTTTCAGGAGTAATAATAATGGGCTTGATAATTGGCATCGAAAAACCTCTTTGTAAAAAAATTAATCCTATAAATGTACTGGATAGTTGATGAGCTGACAACGTTTTATGTTACCGCAATTTTACACTTTCATTAAATCTGCCACCACGTTAAAATAGCCTCATGGATATTAAAATAGAAGATTTCCACACGCTCCCGCGCGCAGAGGCTGAAGATCTGTTTTTAGAGATGTCAGCAGCCGAGCAGGCCGGGTTACTTCTTGAACTGCCTTATCTTGAACGCCGTTCCTGGATTCGTTTTCTCGAACCCGATGATGTGGCCGACCTGATTCAGGAAGCTCCAAAAGATGAAAAAGCTGGTCTTTTAGGACTTTTGGACGATGTATCCCAAAAAGAAGTAATTGCCCTTTTAGCCTATTCCGAAGATGAAGCCGGCGGTTTGATGAGCCCACGATTTGCACGCGTACGGCCAGATATGACCATCGATGAAGCTATTCGCTATCTTAGAAAACAGGCTCCTCAAGTTGAAACCATTCATTATGCCTACGCTCTGGACTTTAACCAGACCTTGCTTGGCGTTATTTCCATTCGCGAACTATTTTTTTCAAATCCGGGACGAAAAGTAAAAGATGTAATGCACACCAGCCTCATCACCGTACCTGAGGAAATGAGTCAGCACGAGGTCGGTTTGTTGCTGTCCCAGCACGATCTGGTGGCGGTTCCGGTTGTAGATCATAACGGCATCATGAAAGGGATTATCACCTTTGACGATATTGCCGACGTTATCAACGAAGAAGCCACAGAAGATATTCAGCGTATCGGTGGTACAGAAGCGTTGGATTTACCGTATTTAAAAACGACATTTTTCACAATGGTTCAAAAACGGGTAGGATGGCTGGCCTTTTTATTTTTTGGAGAAATGCTGACCGCCACCGCTATGGGATATTTTGAAAACGAAATTGCAAAAGCCGTTGTTCTGGCCCTGTTTATTCCGCTCATTATCAGCAGTGGAGGGAACTCGGGATCACAGGCGTCTACGCTGGTTATTCGGGCTATGGCACTTGGAGAAGTTCAGCTAAAAGACTGGGGAAAAGTTTTGCGTCGGGAAATAGCATCAGGTGTAGTTATGGGTGGTATTTTAGGAGCTATCGGTTTTATCAGAATTGCGATCTGGCATACGATCTGGGGAAGCTACGGCGAACATTATATTCTGGTAGGCATAACTATTGCGTTAAGTCTGGTTGGCGTTGTGTCCTGGGGTACGATTTCAGGCTCCATGCTGCCGTTTGTCATGCGTGTTTTAAAATTTGATCCGGCCAGTGCGTCTACTCCGTTTGTTGCAACCCTGGTGGATGTAACAGGATTGATTATTTACTTCAGCATAGCCAGCATGATTTTATCGGGGTTGTTAATTAAATAGTTTTTGGGATTTTATCTGGGATATTAAACGAGGCCGTTAGTGCAACACTTTATTATCAATCAAACGTGTTTTGCCTAAAAAAGCAGCTATAAATACGCGAGATTGACCTGAAATCCGTTTTTCAGATTTTAAAGTCGCTTCATTACAGATATCCAGATAATCCAGCCGAATAGCTTTATCTTCTTCTAAAAACAGTTTGGCATTGTCTATTACTACCGCCGTATTCACTTCGCCATTTTTCACCGCGTCCCGTATCCCATCCAATGCCTGGGACAAACGACAGGCCGAGCGTCTCTCTTCCGGCGTTAAATACCGGTTACGGGAACTCATCGCCAACCCATCAGATTCGCGAATAATCGGGCACCCCACAACATCCACAGGCAGCGATAAATCCGCCACCATTTTTTTTAAAATCGCCAGTTGCTGAAAATCTTTCTCCCCAAAAAAAGCCTTCTGTGGAGACACCAACGCAAACAACCTCGCAACCACAGATGTCACCCCGTCAAAATGACCCGGACGGCTTTTACCGCATAAACGGCGTCCCAAAGCAGGCACATGAACCCGTGTTGAAAACCGGGTGCCTCCCGGATAGATCACCTCTACGGAGGGCAAAAACAAAATATCCGCTCCGGCCTGTTCGGCCATCCTCTTATCGTCTTCAATAGGTCGTGGATATCGCCCAAAATCCTCGTTTTTGCCAAACTGAGTGGGATTTACAAAAATACTCATCACAACACTCTTACAGGTCTTGCGGGCCGTTTTAATCAAACTTAGATGCCCACTGTGCAAAGCTCCCATAGTAGGAACAAAACCAACATCAAACAGCTTTAACGTGTGTAGCTCTGATGCCGTATGAACAATTTTCATTAAAATTTATTGTGAGATAACAGCCAGAAAAAAACCGTTAAGGCAAAGGCAGACAGCTTAATGCTTAAATTTTCAAAGAAAAAGGCTTTAATGGGGTTAGTTTTTTGGTGAGCAAACAGCACAGTAAATACTCTCCTTACCTTTAAATTTCCGCTTAAACATGGTAGTTGCATTACAGGTTGGGCAGGTTTGCTTTATAGGCTCATCCCAGCTTGCAAACGAGCAGGTTGGATAACCTGTACAACCGTAAAACACTTTTCCTTTTTTAGACCGTAACTGCCGTAATGGTTTTGTACATTTCGGACAATCGGCTTCGAGATTTTTCTCAAGAGATTTTGCATTTTTACAGGTAGGAAAATTGGAACAGGCCATAAATTCACCGAAACGACCGGCACGAATCACCATCGGCGATCCGCATTTATCACAGATTTCGTCCGTAGGTTTGCTGGTATCAATTTTTTCCATCAGCTTATCGGCTTCTTGAAGCTGTGTTTCAAAAGACGGGTAAAAGCCTTCGATAATAGACTGCCAGGATGAGCCATGCATAATGTCATCCAACTGTTGTTCCATTTGAGCCGTAAAATCACTGTCTACGATTTTTGCAAAATATTGTTCCAGTGCGCTATTAACCGTTTGGCCCAATTCCGATGGGTACAAAGCTTTTTTTTCTTTCAGGATGTAGCCTCTTTCCTGGATCACAGACAGGGTTGGTGCATAGGTTGAAGGTCGTCCGATGCCTTTTTCCTCAAGCTCTTTTACAAGCGTGGCTTCCGTATAACGTGGAGGCGGTTGTGTAAATTTTTGAGCCGATAACACATCTTTCAAATCCAGTTTCTGACCCTCTTCCAACGGAGGCAGAATGCCATCTTCATCCGCAGATTCCACATCGCTGCCTTCTGTGTACAGGGTTGTGAATCCATCAAAAATAACCACGCTGCCTGTTGTTTTTAAAAAGTAAGATGGTTTTGACGATGCTTTAGCTTCAATAATAACGGACGTACTTTCAAGTTGCGCTGAACTCATTTGGGAAGCCATAAAGCGGTCCCAGATCAGTTTGTAGAGTTTAAAATGATCGGAAGATAACTGGGATTTTAAGGTATCCGGGGTTTTGTCAGGATAAGTTGGACGAATGGCTTCGTGAGCATCCTGAACGGCGGGTTTCTTTTTGCCGGCTCTTGGACCTGAGCCCAGGTATTTCGCACCGTATAAAGAGGTAATGACCGTTTTAGCGGCATCTTTGGCTTCATCGGATAAGCGGATAGAATCGGTTCTCATGTAGGTAATAAGCCCTACGGATTCTCCGCCGTTAAGATCTACCCCTTCATAAAGCTGCTGGGCAACCATCATGGTTTTTTTGGCCGTCCAGTTTAATTTACGGGAGGCTTCCTGTTGTAAAGATGAGGTAATAAATGGAGGTTGAGGATGACGCTGAACCTGGGTTTTCTTAACCGAAAAAACAGTATAAACACTGTTTTTAAGCTGGCTGACAATTTGTGCAGCCTGATCACCATTTGTTACATCACATTTGCTTTTTTCTGTTTCGTAGGCAAATACACGAGATAAAAACGGAACTTTTGCCGACTCTTTTTTCAAAGACGCATCGATGTTCCAGTATTCAACAGGCACAAAGGCGTTGATTTCTTTTTCACGGTCGCAAATAATTTTTACGGCAACGGATTGAACCCGTCCGGCGCTAAGGCCTCTACGGATTTTTTTGGATAAAAACGGGCTTAATTTATACCCGATCAAACGATCCAGAATACGGCGAGCTTGTTGGGCATCCACCAGTTGCATATCAATATTACGTCCGTTTTCAATGGCGTTTTTTACAGCTTTTTCAGTAATTTCATGAAAGACAATGCGTTGAACCTTACTGTCAGGTAAATCGGCAGCCTCTTTAATATGCCAGGCAATGGCCTCACCTTCTCTATCAGGGTCGGTTGCGAGGTATACGATGTCTTTTTTCTTTGAAGCCGACTGAATTTCTTTAAGCAGTGCCGCTTTTTCTTTCATCGGCACATAGGTAGGCACAAAATTTTTCTTGATGTCTACGCCCAATTTTTTATCAGGAAGATCACGAACGTGACCAAAGGACGCTTTAATATCAAAATCCGGGCCTAAAAACTTTCCTATCGTTTTAGCCTTTGCAGGAGATTCTACAATTACAAGATTTTTTTTTGCCATAGATGGAGGTCAATATTAGATAGTGACAACGCGGTTGTCAATTAAAACTCCTACTAATGATCACCAATGAGTACTTCATCGATATGATGTTGAACATACTCGGCCGGATTATTTTTGACAAAACAGGAAGGAAGGGGAATCTCAGGACTCAACGCATTTAGGAGTTGTGAGCTTTCAAAACCGTATGCGTCCAGTATCCGAATAACGATATCTTTGTCATGACCGCAAGGCTCAATTCCCCATTTTTTTTCCAGGCCAAAACGCAGCAAAACATCTTCTCTCTCACTAAAAAAGTCTTCTAAAAAAATATCTACGGGAGGCGGAACAAGTCTGGATTCCGGAATCTTAAGCTTTTCAACCTGATGAATAACCTTATCACGGTCATAGCAAAAACTGCCTGTAGCCCAGGCGTAAAAATCTGGATATTTTTTCTGGATTCTTATCATCATTTTTCGGATATTTTCCTTCCAGGGAACCTGATGACTGTGGGTATCCTGAACACGAAAATCATCCTGATTATCAGTTAATTGCCTTAAAGCACCAAAAAAAGCCAAGGGATCTTTTAAAAATAAAACATTCAGATCCCGGGTTACAGGCTCTGAAGCAAACTCAATAAAACAAACAAACCGGTGTTTTTTAGGGAAAGCTACACGAGGCTTGAACACATCGACTTCTTCAAGCTTCACAACAGGAAGTGAGTCTTGCTCGTATGCCTGCAGCAAGGGCTCTAAAAAGAAAGGTTTACCTGTCTTTCTAAAACTATCTCTTTCACGCATAAGTCCATCTACACTATGAACAAAGCCATTTTCAATCCAAAATACAGATTCAGGAAAACGGATGGACATCTGAGCCGCATATCCATCAATTCCATGTTTAAAATGGGCTAAAAGCTGAACAACCTCTTTACCAGAACAGCCGATTTGGGTCATCACGGTTTGAAACATAGCATCATATTTTTGAGCAACAGCAATAACACGAAGGTTACGATCAGGGCCCTCATGATCAGCCATGGAAAATGCAGCAAAAAAGTCGTTAATTTGTGAAGAAAGAGCAAGTAATGTCAGGCATTTTTCAGGATGATAATACGTATTAAGCTTGTCACGAAAAAAAAGCTGAGCATGGGGAACACGAGGAGGGATATAAAACTGGTCTTTTGCTGTATCGCACAGTCGTGTTAGTAACGGATCGTGGAACACCGTTTCGTTTTGCTCGATAAGTTTTGCAATAGACATACGATCCGTACGACCCAGGCGAAATCCTATATAATCGGGATATTGCTGTTTTAAAGTCAAAAACAATGAGGTAGCTATGCTGGATGGGTAACGTTTTACACTGTCATTTTTAATGATCCAATCCACAAACCAATCGGGATGAAGGGAAATCTGGTATTTTAATCGGAAATAGTCATCTGATTTTTTTGATTTTTGGGTGCGAGAACACAGCGCATAAAAATCATCTTTGGAATAGGATTCGGACTGGACGGATTTAAACAAATCAGGATCGGGCATTTTTAGCCAGGGAATTGTGGAAATCAGGGTAAAGAACTGGTCTGTAAACTGTGGATTGGGAGCATCAACTGTTTCATTAAAAAAAGACGGCATGGTTCTGACTGGTTTTTGAGCTTGAAAATACCGTTCAAAAGGCAGGACGGCTCGTCTTAATTCATCATGATGTTCCACTTTCATCCCTTCCGATTCAAACACACGCCAACAAATCGTAACCGATTCAATTAAATCCACAAACGCCTGATGCAGATAGGTTGTACGCAACGGGGTAAGATCTATTTCTTCAGATAAAAACCGGTAAAGATTCGGTGCAAAGGGATCGGTTACTTTTTGGCCCAGCGCCATACTTAGGGCAGGAACGACGTGAATGCCCTCGGAGATGCCTTCTGGAAGCGTTTGACGAAACGATTCTGACGCCGTTGATGCTACACGACCCAACATGGTTAACGTCATACAATCGATAGCAATTTCCAACCGTTTAATTGAACCTGGCAAACACTCATACGTAGTATCAGGAAACTGGCTGACAGCTTCAAACTTTGTACTTTTCAAGATGTTTTTAGAATCCAGTAACTGTAAAAAATATGATAGTTTTTTCAAATAGGCATTAAAAGCATCCGGAGAGTTCCCAACAGAAGGTGTTTTTTTAACCAGTTCATCATATTTTCTTAACAGATCCTCTGAAAAAAGATCCAAACGCTTGTTTAAATCCTTCGGATCTTTAGAAAAATCCCGTACTTTTTTACTAAAAACTGTTACAAATTGAGAAAGCTGATCGGGTACGGAATCACCGGTTAAACGATAAATTGAACAAAAGTCGGGAGATAGGTGAAGATCCGACACCGGTTCTCTAAAACCATCCGTTACCGCCGCATAAACAACAGGACGTTCTTTATGAAACATTTTTAAAAAAGCAGAGGTATCTACAGTTAAAAACCCGTTTAAAACCCAATCCTGATAGGATTTTGTCACAGTGGTTACCAAAGCCAGAATTTTATTCATACTGGTTTATCGGTAAGGATTTAAAAAAATTTCAGCTTAAATCAGGATGTTCTGCCTTGTTTTTGGAACTGAAGCTGATACAAACGGGCATAAATACCGTTTTGTTGAAGCAAGTCTTCGTGTCTACCGATTTCACAAATCTGACCGCCCTCCATCACCACAATTTGATGAGCGTGGATAATGGTGGAAAGACGATGAGCAATAACAAAAGTGGTTCGATTGGCCATCAGGCGAAGCAGCGCATCCTGTACCAGTTTCTCGGATTTGGAATCCAGCGCCGATGTAGCTTCATCCAAAATCAAAATTTTAGGATTTCGTAAAATCGCCCGTGCAATAGACAAGCGCTGTTTCTGACCACCCGATAATTTACGGCCTCTATCTCCGATTTTTGAATACATCTTGCCAGGAAGCTGCTCTACAAATTCCCAGGCATTGGCCAGTACAAGGGCTTCTTTAACATCCGCTTCCGAGGCAGAAGGCGCACCATATCTCACATTGTCCAGAACACTGCCTCTAAATAACACATCTTCCTGAGGCACCACACCGATAAATGACCGAAGCTGGTGAATATCCAGATCTTTTATATCCATGCCATCTAATAAAATTCGGCCTTCAGTAGGGTCGTAAAATCTGGGAATGAGGCTGGCAAGCGTACTTTTTCCAGCACCAGAAAGCCCCACAAATGCAATAGTTTGTCCGGTCTGAACATCAAGGGAAATATCCTTTACAGCAAAACGATCATCTTTTTGATAAGAAAAACTGACTTTTTCAAATTGAACTCTACCCTCTACATGTGTTAAAGGCAGAAAATCAGGTTTGGTTTCCACCTCAAGTGGCATATCCAGAATTTCAAACACACGTTGAGCCGATGCAAGTCCCTGCTGGATGTTGTTAAAAACTTTGGATAAAGCCAGAACAGGATCAATAAGCAATAAAATACCGGTAAAGAAAGCGGCAAGATTTGCGCCGCTCATATTTCCATTGGACATTTCATAACCACCGTACCAGACCACAAGCCCAATAACACAGAACTGAAGAAAAGAAATCAGAGGCTCGATACGACTTTTTACCGCAATACCAGCCATTGTAGTTGTATAACTACTTTTGTTTTCATCAAAAAACCGTTGAACTTCATACTGTTCCATTGTGGATGCCTGCACCGCTTTAATATTGGATAACGTTTCCTGGGCCACATGTGTAATATCAGCGGTTTTACGCTGAAGCTGTAGGGAATTTTTCTTAAGTCGTCCGGCAGCAAGTCCGATTATCGCGATAAAAATAGGCAAACTCACAACGGTAAAGGCTGTTAATTTCCAGTTCATGAAAAACAAATAAATCAAAATACCAAAAAATGTAAAAATCTGAGGTAAAACATCGCCAAAACTCTGCATGACCATTTCACGAACACGGTCTCCGTCATTAAATAAACGGGTTAAAATATCGCCGATTTTCCATTCGGAGTAAAACGATTGGGATAAATTTTGGAGTTTTTTATAAATATCCAGACGGATATCGATAATAATAAGATTGCTTAAGCTGGTCATCAGATACAGCTGGGCGTTTTGGGTAGCCAAGCGGATAGCAAACAATCCGATCGCATTTAAAATCTGATTGTTGATATGCCCCATATCCTTGCCGTTCAGCTCGTTTATGATGTCACGGGTTAGAGGCAAAAAATAAATATTTGCCGCTGTAAAAAGAAGAACAAGCCCCAGGGAAAACAAAAAATGCCAAAGGTAAGGCCTGAAATAAGATAATACTCGAAGATAATAACTCATGAGAAAAATAGAAGCCTAACAAAAAATACCTGTTAAATATGGTACCGAGGGCCGGACTCGAACCGGCACGGAGTTGCCCCCACCGGTTTTTGAGACCGGCGCGTCTACCATTCCGCCACCCCGGCGTGCCATTTCCTGCATTATTACATCTTGAATCCTTTTAAACAAGATTTTTCGATTAAAAAAAACGTAATTGATACCCTCTCCGATCATGCGTATACTTGAACTATGTCCGACCTTATTAAAAACCTGCATAACCTGGCCAACATGGCCGATGACATTGCCCTTCATTATTTTGGAAAAGCCTCCTTAGCGGTTGAACAAAAACAGGATGCATCGCCTGTATCTCAGGCTGATCTTGAGATTGAGGCCATGATCCGTAAAACCGTTCCTTCTTTATTTCCCGGCATCGAATGCTACGGAGAAGAGTTTGGACAATGTGATAAAACAGCTCCTTACAAATTGATCATTGATCCGATAGACGGTACACGGAATTTTATCCGCGGACTTCCCTGGTTTGCCACCTTGCTGGCCATTGAACAAAATGGGGAGATTATTGCGGGACTGATTTCCTCCCCCGCTACGAAAGACAGATGGTGGGCGGAAAAAAATGGCGGGGCTTTTATGAATTCATGTACAGCTTCGGAAAAAAAATTATCCACATCTTCGATACTGACGTGGACAGAGAGTCAGTTTTTTCATGGCAGTTTATTTGGATCGGAAGCCGCATTGACACCAGAGTCGTTATTAACGGTATTGTCGAAATCGTCACGGCAACGTGGGGTTGGAGACTATCTGGCGCATATGCTGGTGGCCATGGGGTGCGGGGAGGCGGCTATCGATTTTGGACTAAAAGCCTGGGATATTGGCCCCATCAAAATTATTGTTGAAGAAGCCGGTGGAAAAGTCACCAACAGTGACGGGCAGTTCAGTTTATATACGCCCAGCCTCATTTCCAGCAACAATTTTTTACATCAGGATATCCTGACTTTTTTAAATAAATAAACGTGAAAATTTTTAATTGATTTTTTGGAAAATTTACGTTTTACTTACACGTATCAGATTTTGAGAGGATTGACATGAATTTTGTACCTAAACAATTGTTTTTAACCAAAGGAAAAGGTGTTCACACCGAAAAACTTGTTTCATTTGAAATGGCTTTGAGAGATGCAGGTATTGCAGAATTTAATTTGGTGAGAGTATCCAGTATTTTTCCACCGAATTGCAAAATCATTACGAAAAAAGCAGGCCTTGCTAAACTTCATTGCGGACAGGTTGTATTTTGCGTTATGTCAGAAGCATCTGTAAGAGAACGTAACCGTCTGGCTGCAGCTTCCGTAGGAATTTCTCTTCCTAAAGACAGCAACACTCATGGTTATTTATCAGAACACCATTCTTATGGTGAAACCGAACAGGAAGCTGGAGATTACGCAGAGGATCTAGCTGCGGAAATGTTAGCAACAACACTTGGAATTTCAGTAGATTCAAATCTTCACTGGGATGAAAGAAAAGAAATCTGGAAAATGCAGGATCAAATCGTTAAAACAACGAACATTACACAATCCGCTATCGGTAAAAAAGATATGTGGACAACTGTAATTGCAAGTGCTGTTTTAATTTTGTAATTTTTTTATCTGTTTTTTTGATTGAAACACAAAGCCCCCGATATTTTCGGGGGCTTTTTTTATGATTAGATTAAGAAACGGACTGCGTATACAAGCCTCTATCTATAGCGTACTGGAAGCATTCAGGAAAACTCTGAAGACTATCAAGAATTTTTGGATCTTTTCTTACTCTATCCTCAAAATCTTTTATCAGAAGTTTTTTCTTGGCAGCCTCTTCGGTAGATAAAAGTCTTGTATTTTCAATAACCAGTGTAGATTCCAAAGCATCTAATACGGTCATAAGAGAATCTGGCTTCACTCTTTCAATCAATAGAGTAGCCAATTCGGAACAAGCAGTATAACGGTCTGTTAATTGTGCAAAAAGTAACGGAAAAGCATTGATTTCAACTTGAACAAGACGTACCAGTTCATTAAGCTCTTTTTGTTGGTCGTCATTTAAATGTCCTTGCTTTTCTTTCACAAGCAGTTGACGAAGTGTGGAAAATCGTTCAGGCCATCCGGTATTCAACAATTCAGGAATATCATAAAAAGACATCCCGGAATCTACCAATAACGGAAGAGACTGAAAACCAGACGGGGATTCAGCTGGACGAGATACAATTAACAGTTCAGGAATAACAGGGCGAACAGCAAAACCAGGGTTATTAATCTGCATCTCAGGAAACGCCGACTTTGTTACCAAAACCGTTCCAATAATTCCAGGCAACTGCAGGTTTGGATTTCCAGTTTTACTTAAAATAATAGTCACAGGAAGATCTGTACGAGAGGGCTGTGGATTTTCAAAAACAACAGCATCATATCCCTGATATGGCAGGGTGGATTTTGGTGTATATCCCGCCTGGGTTAACAAACTGGATAACTGCGTAAACTCGGCGTCAGATTTTGCACGCAAGGCAACCGTATCCAGATGACTTAAAACGTTCGCAACAAAGTTTTGAAAACGATCCGCCAATTTTGACGAAATACCGCGTAGAATCATGCTCCATAATACTTTAGAGGCTTCATCAGTATCTAATGCTTTAGTCGCAACAACAGCGTCTGACGAAGTCGCTGCAGAGGCAGAATTGGAATTGGTGGATTCAAAAATTTTGTCTGCATTATTGGGTTTAAAACCTTCAATTTGCATAAAAGATGGTGTTGGAAGTCCTAATTGGTTCAATTTATCAGCTATTTCGGCAAATTCTGGTAAAACAGCTCTATGGGCATATTCCACAAAAGAACCCGGAACAGACTGATCACCGTCCTTAAATGGAACACTAACCATCCCCGCCATGGTCGCACTTTGTTCCAGAGCGCCATCTTTTTTAATAATTCTTCCGCCAGCCTTATTAAACGCAAGCCCCAAATGGGATGAAATATGATCGTCAAAGGCTTCGAGACCTGAGAACTGTGGAAGATGATGTACAGACACGGCAATATGGTTAAACCCTGGTCTATCTGCTTTCAAAGTCCATCCTGCCCATTCAGACTGTTTGGATACCTGTTTCCACTGATCTACATCCATTGGTGAAAATTGAGGGCCTCTTAGAAATGAGACGTAATCCTCGTCGGATTTAAATTGGCCGGCTGCCAGCTGTTCTTTAACACGGGCTGCAAAATAGTTATAAACCTGATTTGGCGTTGCCGTAGCCATATCGATACCGGCATTTGCTGGAAGCAGTTCTTTCAGTCTGGCCCTGAATAAGGTTTCCGTTTCATGTGGAAGTTCGTCAAATCGTGCCTGGCTAAGGAAAATACGTTTAGGAATATTGCCTTGAGCTGTCCCTTCGTAAATCATCCATCGTCCGGTTAAATGTTTGTCTGGAAAATCCATATCATCAGGCATCATTCTGTAGCCAGCTTCTTTTAAAACAGCGGCATAAGCCTCTATTCCTATTGCACAACGAAACGCAACGTGATCGATCATTGTGGTTCTATTTGGATCAATTAAATCAAAAACCTTATCCACATCTGTCAAATGTCCACTGTAATGCGTAAATAAACTATCCATAACACTTTTTGCCAGCTGAGCCGACCGACCCATTTCCTCATCAGACATAAACGTCATTTGTGTGCGTGACGCTAATGTCCTTAACAGTGAATCCTGAGGAATCTGAGTACCTGATTGAATTAAAACATCTAAATATTTAGACAGTTTTAAAATAGATTTATCCCGAATCTTGATATCCTTTTCAGACAATGGGCCTAAAACAACTTCCTGAAGTCTTAATGTTTCCAGTGTACTTAAATGATGGGTAGCAAAGCTAAGCGCTTTTGGACTGTCTTGCCCTGATGCAACCGTTGAAAACGGTCTAGCCTGTACAGTTCCAAAAGGAAAATGTTTTGTACTGGAGTGCCCATGCGGAGGAAGAACGGAACGGCCCCTCATATCCTGAACATCCTGACTTTGTAGCGCAAGAAACTGCTTGCCAGCAGGATCCAGCGGCATAAACATCAATGCCAGGTCCGATAGCTGAGGCTTATCAGCTTGCCCACTTTCTGTGGACATGGGACGAAACGAAACGTGTACAGGAAATTTAGATAAAGTACGTACCTGATGAGCTGAAAGAGACTGTGGTTTTGGGAACGCCGGTTTTTTCACATGTGTATACGAAGATGACAGAGCGCTACTAAGTTCTGAAACCCCTCGTTGTACATCGCGCGGTTTCATTCCTGATGTGGGTCGGATATTATGAAACCCCCTACTACCTGCACCTTTGGTAAATTGAAAGCCTGTTTTTACAACAGCCTGTTCGACACGGCCAACAAAAGACATAAAACTACTCCTTCAACTACCTGCCATATATGACTATACGACCCCTTTGAGGATAGTTTTTATATAATATTTTTGGAATGGCTGTATGGTAACAAGAAAAACAACGACCTGTCTATTAAGAAAAATCGTTTAAAAAGTCTGTTTAGCGGCGCAGGAACAGTTTTTCCAGATCAGCTTTATCCAGCTCTATACACAAAGGTCGACCATGGGGACAGGTATAATTGCTGGGGCTGCTTAAAAAATCCTTAATCAACGCCTGCGTTTCGGCTAACGTCATGGTTTTTCCGGCTTTTATGGCTGCTTTACAGGCCATCATCTGCAGCTTTTCCTTACGCTCCAGCAACAGATCGGGGGAGGCACCAGGAACGTCTTTCATGAGTTCCAAAAACCGAAGCATCAAAGGCCCTAACGGCGTTTCCGAAAATTCAATTGGAATTTCTCTCACAGCTATAGAAGCCGGTCCAAACGACTCTATAACAAAGCCCAGTTCACTTAAAATGGATTGAGCTTCTTCGAGCTGAAACATCAGATCCTGAGGAACATCGATTACTTCGGCAACCATTAACGGCTGGGTTTGTCCTGAGGAAACGGCTCTGACCTTGATTTGTTCATACAAAATACGTTCATGTACAGCATGTTGATCTAAAACGGCCAGACTTTGGGAGGTCTTAATAACAAGATAGGTATTAAACAGCTGAAAATACGAGCCTTCGATCTGCTTTTCAAAATCCGGGATAAGGGCGGTTAAAGGCAGCTGAGGCATCAGTTGCGGCGATGGGTCGGATGATACGGATAACGGCGTTATAAAAGAGGAAAACGCAGTCTGATAGGAGGATGGAACCGGAGCCGCAGACGGCGGAGATGAAAACAATCGGGATACGGAACCCAGCGATGAGGGGAGTTCGGATCGGGTTTGAGACCGTTGCAGGGTATCGTTCAAAGCCGACTGAATCACATTGGGAATAATCTCTATGATTTTTCCAGGGCTTAAAAATTTAACATCTTGTTTTTGGGGGTGAATATTAACATCCACAGCATTAGATCCCAACTGGATATTCAAAACAGCCAAAGGAAAACGATTATTGGGGATAAGATCCCGAAAACCCTGTTGAATCGCTTTAAAAAGAGTAGGGTTTTTAATAGGACGTCCATTAACAGCCAGCCATTGTTTGGCACGATTCGGATACGTTAATGTAGGGTTACCGATCACGCCAACAGCATGTAAAAGGCCAGCCTCAACATCAACCTCAATAAGCCTGTCTTTTAAGTCTTTTCCAACCGAATGAACCAACAGCTGTTTGGCTGTTTGAATACCGGTAGAGTTAAATAATTCTTTTCCATTATGCGTCAGAACAAAGTTTTTTTGAGGATGGATAAGGGCATGATGAAGCACGATATCATAAATATACCCGGCTTCTGTGGCGTCACTTTTCAAAAACTGTTGCCTTACCGGTAGATTTTTGAACAAATCCTTTACAGAAATATACGTACCCACTGTATGTGAAACCGGTTCAAGTTCAGAAATATCATTTAAAAACGTGGAGAGTTTATAGCCTACCGGGCTATCCTGGGTTCTGGATACAATATCCACGTACCCCACATGAGCCATACTGGCCAAGGCTTCGCCTCTAAATCCAAAGGTTAAGGTCGAATAAATATCATCTAATGCCGTAATTTTCGAGGTGGCATGTTTAACAGGTGCCAACGGCAAATCGGTTTTTGAAATTCCAGAGCCATTATCTTTAACAACAATACTGGCTTTACCACCGTTTTCGATATCAACCCCAATTGTATCTGCACCAGCGTCCAAAGCGTTTTCTATCAACTCTTTTACAATCGAAGCCGGTCTATCGATAACTTCACCGGCAGCAATCTGGGTTACTGTAACAGGATCTAAAATTCGAATCGGCATGGACGCATTATAAACAAGTTGGATGTAATTATAAAGCGTATTATCGAGCTTCGCTCAATTTAAACCGTATGGGAATTTCCACCTGGGAATCCACAGGATAAGCACCATTAAAGGCTGGTTTGAATTTCCATTTTTTTACAGCATTCACAGCAGATGTGTCCAATAAGGGATACCCTGAGCTTTGCTTAACCTGAATAGATGTAGGCACCCCATTTTCATCAACGGAAACCAACAAAGAGACAAGCCCTTCCTGAGCATTTCGTCTTGCCGTTTCAGGATAAACCGGAGCAAAGGTTTCAAGGTAGGTTGGTTTCAGATCATGGTTTTCAGGCAAACGAGGTCTCTCCTGAGGTTTGGCTGCTGGCTGTACCGGAACTATAGCCAGAGTTTTTAACTTCACAACCTCTGAAGGCTTTGGTTTTTCCCTAGGCCTATCCACATGCTTCAGCGCTTTTTCGCTGTAAACTGCCAGCGTTAAATCTTCAACATACGGCTTGCTTTTATACACCTTGCAGCTGGAAAAAAGACCAGGCAACAACAGCATATGACATAAAAAAGCTACCAAAAGACTTCCGGTAACAATACCGTACCGCTTTAAAAATATCAGCCCTTTTTTCATGGCTTCACTTTAACAATAACGTAGGTAATTCCCATTTGATTAATCTTACTTAACAGACCTAAAGACTCTTTTAATAAAATGTCGCTGTCTTCAAACTCTATATTCAAATTCACATCATCAAAGGCTTCGATGTAAGTTGCTAGTTTCACCTCAAGTTGTGCCAGTGTAACCGGTTTATTATCCAGCATTAAGTGTCCGTCTCGTTTAACATTTAAAGTATGATTTGAATCAAATTCAGATGTATTTACAACATAAGCAGGAATGCCGAAATTTTTAATCGTAGAGGTTGTGATCATCACCCAAATAGAAAGTAATACCAGAAATACAGCCAGAAAAGGCAATAAAAACTGATAGGATAAACGGAGTTTAGGCAGCGGTTGAAGTTTCATAACAGATTAATCAGCATCCAAAACTGTAATCTGAGCGCGTGTACACACATCCTCAAGCTCATCTTTAACGTGCTGAATACCCATTAAAAAAAGTGAATAAAAACAGGTAGCCACAAGAGCAAGCCCAAGGCCATATCCTGTAGACATCAACGCCTGAGCAATACCGCCAGCCATCAAATCCGGAGTCTGTACCGGTTTACCCGAAAAAAAGCCGAACACTTTAATCAATCCTAAAATTGTACCTAAAAGTCCTAAGCTTGGAGCCAGGGCAACAGACAGTTCCAAAAAAGACAACCGTACAGTTAATCGTGAGATTTCCTTTGAAGCCGTATGTTCTAACGCCTGGGATACAGAATTTTCACTGAGGTTAAATGCGTTTGTTAAAGCTCTTACAGCATAATCGGAGGACTCTTTTCCTTCATCGGCAATGCTTTTTAATTTTCCATCCTGAACAAGATCCATGACTTTTTTCAGTTTGGCTTTATCACGTTTTAAAAGTGTAAGACCGATTACAATGGATCTTTCCACGGCAACTGTAAAAACTCCCAAGGACAGGATTAAAAGCAAAATCAGGGTTGGACCTCCATGTTGAACAACTGCTGTAAACCCCATATTAAAGCTCCTTCGACCAACGTTTTAGAATATCGTTATAGGCATCAATGCGGCGGTCTCTTAAAAACGGCCAGTTTCGGCGGATGGTATCGATGTGATTAAAATCCAGATCCGCATATAGTATTGTAGCCCCGGTTTCAGCTTCTTCCAAAATAACGCCCTGAGGATCGGAAATAAAGGAATGGCCCCAGAACTCCAGGCCGTCTCCGTCGCTTAACAGCGGTTTTTCAAAACCCACCCGATTTACCGCCGCCACAAACACCCCATTAGCAATGGCATGACCGCGTTGCACCGTACGCCACGCATCCAGTTGCTGGGCCCCATAACGATCCTTTTCCGATGGATGCCAGCCTATCGCCGTAGGATAAATCAATATATCCGCACCGGTTAAAGCCGTTAAACGTGCCGCTTCCGGATACCATTGATCCCAGCACCCCGATTTTCCCAAACGGCGTATCAAAACACTTAAAGCCCAGATCTCCAGGCGTAAAATAATATTTTTCATAAAAACCGGGATCATCAGGAATATGCATTTTGCGATACACACCCAGATTTTCACCGGAGGTTCCCACCACAACCACACTGTTGTGATACAAACCCTTAGCCCGTTTCTCAAAAATAGGAATTACAATCACAACTTTATAGGCAGCTGCAATCGCTGAAAACGCCTGAAATGAAGGCCCTTCCAACGGTTCTGCCAAATCAAATAACTGACTTTTCTCCTCCTGACAAAAATAAGTAGACCGATACATTTCCGGCAAACAGATGATGTTCGCACCGTTTTTTGCGGCCTCTTCACACAAGGTTTTTGCTTTTTCCAGATTGTTTGCAACATCCGGACTCATGGACATTTGAATTAAGGATAGTTTGACGCTCATAGCCACACATTCTACACTAAACCCATATGCTTAAAAACCCTTATTTTCATGTCTTGCTGGCCGGATTTATCTGGGGATGTAACGGGGTTTTTATCAAATGGATTCACCTTCCTGTTCCGGCTCTGGCGGCTATCCGATTAATTGTGCCTACCCTTCTTGTTGGAATCGGGCTTGTTTTGGGATTTAAACGAAACCTGATGAAAGGCTGGCGGCCGTTAATGGTGCTGGCCTCCGTACTTAATCTTTTACGTGTCATTTTATATTTTTTAGGATTTCAGCTGGCCTCAATCGGGAATGCCATTTTAGTGCTATATACCTGGCCTATCTGGGTAGCTGTTTTTGCAACCTTTGTATTAAAAGAGCCTCTCACAAAAAAGATGGGGATCTGTCTGATTCTGGCCATTGCAGGCGTTGCAGTGATTCAATCCGGAAAACCTTTTTCCCTGTCTGATTCCGACGTTTTAGGCATGCTGGTGATGCTGGTCACCGCCATGATTACAGCCCTGACCGTTGTCTTGTACAAAGCCGAATCCGAGTATTATTCTCATTTTGAAGGTATTTTTTATCAAAATTCCATAGGCGCTTTTGCTGCCATTCCACTTGTACCGTGGGTTATCAGCACTGTTCCGCTGTGGAAAATAGGGATGGCCAGTTTTTATGCAGCCTGTGTAGGATTGCTTGGATTTGCCCTCTTTTTCTCGGCACTGGCGAAAATGCCGTCGTCACACGCATCCTTTTTGGCATATTTTGAAGTTATTGTTACAGTATTAACGGGTATTTTTATCCTTCACGAACCACTAACGACACCTATGATTATAGGAGGGAGCCTGATTATTTCAGCCTTGATTTTCAGTCAAAAATCATTAAAAACTATTGAACCTGTTCTGGATGAGCAACATCTGAGAGGGCAAAAAACATGATTAAGCCACGCGCTAATGTATCCTGGCAGTTGATTGCGTTTTTGCTTGTGGGGGCGGCGGCCATTATTGTTGATTTTATAGGGTACTGGATCTTAAAACTGTTCATGCCTATCGATTGGGCGAAGGGGTTGGGATATATCTGGGGAATCGTTGTTGTGTATGTAGGAAACAAATTCTGGACCTTCGATCAGCCTCATAAATCCAAAATTGAAACCATCAAATTTTCAGCCCTTTACGTCATCACCTTATCTATTAATGTCGTTGCAAACGATGCCGCCATAAAAATATGGCCATCAGACTGGGACGGCATGGTTTATAACTTTGAGTATAAGCTTCTGGCAGGATTTGTTGTCTCTACAACTGTGACTGCCATTATTAATTTTATTGCCCAAAAATGGTGGGTATTTAAAAAGGTAGCCGCATAATGGCAATGATTAACGGACATTCCCGCTGGGCCGGGGTTATTGGCAATCCGATTTCACACACAGCCTCGCCTCTGATGCACAACACAGCTTATGCACATTTGGGATTAAACGCCGTTTACATCCCCCTCCTTGTTGAAGAATCCCGCCTTCAGGATGCCCTGAACGGAGTAAAAGCCCTCCACGGCCTTGGCCTCAACGTCACCATCCCCTACAAAGAAAAAGTCATCCCCTTTTTAGACGAACTCGACGAAGAGGCCGAACGTATCGGCGCCGTAAACACCATCGTCAACCGGGAAGGCCGACTCGTTGGATTTAATACGGATGGCCGCGGATTTTTACTGGCCCTGGCAGAAGAAAAGCAAATCGATGTACACGGAAAAGCCGTAGTTATTCTAGGCGCAGGCGGAGCCTCAAAAGGAATCATCTACGCCTGTCTTGAAGCCAAAGCATCCTCCATAACCATTCTCAGCCGAAGACCGGAACCCGCAAACGCCATCAAAGATCATCTCAACACTCTGTTTGAAGCACCTATCACCGTAAACAGCCTCGAAAAAAACCCAGACTCTTTATCCGCACTCGAAAAAGCCGACATCATTATCAACACCACACCCGTTGGAATGGCCCCAGACATCACTCAAAGTCCCATCACCTATTTTGACTGGGTAAAACCGCAACACCTCTGCTGCGACATCATCTACAAACCAGCCCAAACCCTGTTTTTAAATCACTGCAAAGACAAGGGCGCAACCACCTGGAGCGGAGCCGGAATGCTGGCCGGACAGGGAGCCATCGCCTTCGAATTAATGACCGGCCATCCCATCCCCTATACCGTCATGAGAGGATGTCTGGTAAACTAGCGGCATGCATTTACCTCATCTTATTATAGATTTAGGTCTTATTTTAGGTGCGGCGGCTGTTATTACTCTCATTTTCAAAAAACTAAATCAGCCCGTTGTACTTGGCTACATTGTGGCTGGATTCCTGGTCAGCCCTTATTTTCCCTTTCTTCCTAATGTTGCCGACGCCAAAAATATTTCCATCTGGGCCGAAATCGGCGTTATTTTCTTATTGTTCAGCCTGGGCCTTGAGTTCAGCTTCAAAAAACTCCTTAAAGTTGGAAAAGCCGCTTCCGTAACAGCCTTTGTAGAAGTGGTTGCCATGGTGGCCATCGGATTTGGCTGCGGATTAGCCTTAAACTGGTCTACGGTAGACAGTATGTTTTTAGGTGGAATTCTAGCGATTTCATCAACTACAATTATTTTTAGAGCCTTTGAGGATCTGGGCGTCAAAACCCAAAAATTTGCAGCCTTGGTTTTCGGCGTACTGGTCATCGAAGATTTATTTGCGGTTTTACTACTCGTTTTTTTATCAACGCTGGCTATCAGTCAAAACTTTGCAGGCGCAGAAATTATGGGCGCCATCCTGAATCTCAGCTCCTTTTTAACGCTGGTTTTTTTAGGAGGGATTTTTTTGATCCCCACCCTGCTGCAAAAAATCAAACGGTTTTTAAATGATGAACAGCTTCTGATTACAGCCCTGGCCCTTTGTCTTGCCATGGTGGTTATTACGGTAAAAGCCGGATTTTCCCCCGCCTTAGGCGCCTTTGTGATGGGATCGGTTCTGGCCGAAACCGTTTTTGTAGAAAAAATCGAGCACCTTTTATCCTCTGTAAAACACCTGTTTGGCGCCATTTTCTTCGTATCCGTAGGCATGCTGCTTAATCCCGCCGTACTTGTCCAATACTTCATCCCCATCCTTCTCATCACTCTCATCACATTATTCGGAAAACTAATCAGTACGGCCCTGGGTGCAGTCCTCGCCGGCCAACCCTTAAAATCCTCCTTCAAAGCCGGCATGAGCCTCGCCCAAATCGGAGAATTTTCCTTCATCATCGCCACCCTTGGCCTCACCCTCAACGTCACCAGCTCCTTCCTCTACCCTATCGCCGTAGCCGTATCAGCCATCACAACCTTCACCACCCCGTATTGCATCCGCTACTCGGACAAACTCTATCCCTACCTCGAAAAATGTTTCCCACAATCCTTTATCCAGCGCTTAAACCAGTACGCAGCCAATACGGAAGCCACCGACCAACAATTCAAAAGCAGCTGGAGCCTCGTGCTACGCTCTTACCTCAATATCCTGATTGCCACGCTGCTGCCCATCACCGCCCTCATGCTGATTTTCACAAAAATCCTCCATCCGTGGTTTGAAAAACACATCTATTATCCTGTAAATGCCGGCTTAAGTCTGACTGTTATCAGCTGTCTTATTGCGCCGTTTATGTGGAATCTCGTCTTCAAAAAAATCCATAAACAAGCCTATTCCCATTTATGGATCAGCAGCTCGTCCAACCGTGTTTTTCTGGTCCTTCTGGAGATTTCCCGTGTCTGCCTGGCCCTCTGTTTTATCGGATTTTTGCTCCACTACCTCTTTTCAGCCCTAATCGCCATGTGCGTAGGATTCGTCGTCATCATAGGCGCCTGGGCCATCTTCTCTAAAAACATTAGGCATTTATCCAAGCGTCTTGAAAAACGATTTTTAACCAATTTAAACGCCAAACAGGCACATCCTGACAGCCCAAAACTGCTACCTTGGGACACCCATTTAACCTCATTTAAAATTGCCCCGGAATCCACCTTTATAGGCAAAACCCTTCAGGAACTGGCCTTACGCGAACGATTTGGTATCACCATCGCCGTTATTGATAGAGGCTCTATTAAAATAGCCCTGCCTTCGCCTAATGAGCAGCTCTATCCCTTTGATAAAATCTCTGTTGTAGGTACGGATGAGCAACTGACTGTTTTTGGTCATTATCTGGAAACAGAACGGCTTCAGCCTACGGATAGCAGCTTAAATGTTGAGCTTAAGCAGCTGCATATTGCGCCCAAGTCGGCATTGATTGGGAAGACAATTCAGGAGTCTGGAATACGGGAGAAGTATCAGGCTATGGTTGTAGGAATTGAAAGAAATATGACGCGGATATTGAATCCGAAATCGAATATGGCGTTTGAAGAAGGGGATTTGGTTTGGATTGTGGGTAAGGAGGGGTAGGTGGTGATACATACTATATTTAGACTTATTTAACTGGGGGCATTACAAATAAATAAGCGATATTTACTCCGGTGGTTAATAAGCATTTAAGGGATAAGCTCCAAAATCAAAAGTACTCCCGCAGTAATCCAAGCTACTTGGCTAGCAGCTCTTCCCTTTCTCCACGAGCTTTTTTCAAGCTCTTCTTGGGTAGAGTAGGTATCTTTAGCCCAATCAAAAACAAAATGGTTAATAAATCCAAAACAAATAAGCAGCACTACAGAAGCATATGTACCCGGTCTATTACCTAAAATAGAACTTGGAACAAAAGCTAACGCTGGAATTCCAACAACAGCGCAAATCCGCCAAAGGAAAAACAGATATCTTTTATCCATGCTATTTAGGAACTAAAAGAAATTTTAACAATCTACTTCATCAGTCGCAAAACAAAACTCTCAATACTCACATTAGGGATTTTGTCTTTTGCCAACTTTTTTAGAGCTTCACTATTATCTGCAACATAGAACTCTACAGGTTCACCATTTAAAGTTTTTGGGTCAGAAGCAAGAAATTGGGAATATTCCTGATACACTTGGGTTCCTGTGATTTTTGGTTTTAATTCTTTTAGTCGGGATAAAGCTTCTTGATTTGTATTCAAAAATAATGTCATAGGCTTAAGAATTGTACCAATATACACCCTTTCTCCAGCCTGTACTGTAAATTGAAAAGGAGTTTTAGACGAAAAACTATTACTTCTTCCACCAACTATATCCAAAATATACCGCCCTGGGGTTGCTCGGAATGCAAAAATAGAAGCTTTATCGTAATCAATAACCTCATTTGATGAAACATTTATAAATCTGATACCTGTTCCCATATACATGGTAGGATCAATAATTTCACCAACAACAATCGCTGAGTTTTTATCATTTAATTCTTTTGAATCCAAGGCATACCGTTGATTGGCAAGACCAGAACAACCGGTTAAGAAAGTTAATACAACTAATAAACAAAATAAAACTACAAACTTTTTCATAAATAAACTCCTTTTAAGTTAAAAAAACACATTAATTATTGTACTTAAAGTACTAAAGATAAAAACAAAAATCCCTGAAATTATATTTCCAATTCCAATGTATCTAGAATAGGTCATATTATCTGCAAAAAAATCAGGTGTTCGGAACGTTTTTTTACCAGAATACACTAAAACTATACTCAAAGCATAAAAGGCAGCTATAACAATCCAGTCTATTTTCAATAAAAAACCGCGGTAAGGATAAACTCGAAATAAAAATAGAAATATTACGGAAAGAGATATCAAAAATATGCCGCTAATTATGCCTCTAATCCACTCGTTTTTATCAAGAAGGGTTAAATCCTTTGTCTTGAATTTGTAGTAGAAAATAATAGAGGTTAAAAATAAATTTATGCCAGTTACCAATACGCTTAGAGCTACCCAAGAGTTCATTATTTTTTCCGTTTCTTTTTTTGCATAGCATTATAAGCAATCGTTGCTGCGTTAGCAGCATACGCAGCTACAGGCTTAAGTTCTTTAGCAATTGGTTTTGCCTGCGGAGCAGCAGCAAACAACACATTTATAGCAAGCTGTGTCGACAAACCATGCTCTTTATATACTTGATATAAACTAGCTAGGTCCTTGAGCTGCGGGATCTTCTTGCAAAAACCGCCCCAACTCAGGATCATAATACCGTTGATTGAAATAATACAATCCCGTTTTCAAATCCATCTTCTTGCCTGTAAAGTTAATCTCTTCTTTTGCTCCGATCATTGACCCTATATTTCCATATTCATCCAAATTAATCCGACTAACTGCGTCGTTATTCGTGCTATCCACAATCAAAATGGGCGTACCTTGGGCGTTGTTCACGAAGTAGTACAATCTTGTGTCTCCGGTAAGAATATCGCGTCTCTCCATCGCTATCTTTTCATTACCACTATAAAAATACCGTACGCTGTATTCAGTCCCATATTGGCCTGTAATACCTTCACCAACAACCTGGCCACTCTGATTCCAATAATAATACTTCTCTGGATAGGGAACTCCGTTTGTTTTGCTGTATATCCGTTGGCGTTTATGATCGTATCCATATTGCGCCAATATCTGCCCGTTTTCGCTGACAGTTTGCAGCTGGCCCTGGTAGTTATATCCATACCCCAATGTTCTATCCATATCGCTACTGCTCCACATATACGTTTTTTTACTCACGTTTCCTTCAGGATCGTAGGTAACATCAATATATTTTCCATCCGCATGGGTTTTACGAATTAATTGATCGCTGTCGGTATCTACCACCATGTTATTGGCTGGCAGATTTCTGTTATTTTTCGTTTCAAATCGAGTCAAATTACTGTTGGCATCAAAATCATGCGTGTATTGCAACACATTATTAAATTTAACTGTCTTTAGCTCGTCTTTGATCGTATACGTATAGCTTCTGGTTAATGGATTGATTCCATTGATGTAGTCGTTGTGCTGGGTTTGTGTCGTTTTTCCTACGGAATCAAAAGTATACGTTTGGTTATACTGACCATTGTTATAGTTAATTCCGCTTAACAAGATGTCTTTTTCATAGGAATAAGCCACGGTTTTGCCATTGCCATAGGTGATACTTCCAACCGTTCCGTTAGAATTATAGGCGTAGGTCAAAATAGTTTGATTATTGTATTTCATCTGGCTGAGCTGCTGATTAGAATTATACACATATTCCACCAGTTTTCCGTCGGGATATCTCATACTGACCAGCTGGCCATTGGTGTTGTATTGGTATTGGATATCCCAGGTTTTATTGAGTTGCTTCGCTGTTGTTGTTTCTTTTGTGATATGACCCATGGCATCAAAATCGTATTGGGTTTTGGCATCGGGGGTTTCAATTGTAGTTGCTTTTCCCTTGGAATTTGTGTGATTGGATTCTTCATAGGTAATGCTTTGTTGAATCTGATTATTAAGCAACATTTTGATCACGCGACCCTCGTTGTCGTATTGATAACCATACGTTCTATACAAAGCTCCGGTCTTTGAGAAAACCTGTAAACTATCCATAATACTTGGAACAACAGTGTTATATACCGGCTGACTTTTTACAGAAAATGCGGCTCCGCTTGTTTGATTTTTTGTAAAGTAGCTTTTGATTATTTTGCCGTAATCATCCGTTTCTGCTTTGTACAGTAGTCCTCTGGGATCAATCGTTTGAGTAACTTCCCCAAAACCATTGTACGTCATTTGAGCGATTCCACCTGAGGCATCCTGCGTTTGAGTTGTTTGACCAAATTCGTCCATGGTTTGAATGGATTGTCGACCAAGAGGGTCTGTTACCGTAATTTTATTCATTGCTGGCGTATCGTAGGCAACCGTACTTGTTCCAAAATCAGGTGACATACATTGAACTTTTCTCAAATACGAGTCATAAACTGTCGTGCTTTTTAGCACCCATACCCCGTTGTGTTTGATATAGACTTTAGCAGGTAAATTGGCAAAATAATAATCGGTTTTTACATCTTCCTGGCCAGTTGTCTGGCTTAAAATCGGTCGTGCAAGGCTATCTATGGTTTGAACACTCGTGATCCCGCCACTGGTTGTTGTCGTGGTCTTTAAGTCTGCTGAGTAAGCAACACTATCCTGGCTACCGTCAGGGTAAGTGGCACCTATTGGCCTTCCGTAGGAATCATAACGATAGGTTGTACTATTGCCGTTAACATCCGTTGTTTTGATCAACTGACCTGTTCTAAGTTCGTATTCTTCGTATGTATTTTTAGCTCCAACAGATTTATTCACGCTATACGTTGCGCCTATAGAATAACTTATAATGGTACTCAAAAATGATCCGTTCGATAATGGAACTGATTCTTCAGACAGTTCGCCACGCGATGTATAACCGATCTTTTTTTGTAATACTCCAGACGTGTTTTGTCCTTGATATATCTCTCTCGGAGTTCCAAATGGGCTGCTTACCACAAAGCTGCTTCTCACCTTGTTTGTCGTTAAATCTGTGGTTTTGCTAAGCTCTACTACCCGAATCAGATTTTTATCTATCAAATCATTAGCCACTCCACTTTTTGAGGTCGTAGCATACGTCGTTTCCTGTTTCAAAACAGGGGTTAATCCAGGCCCCTTCTTTGTAATCACAGATACAGGATTATAGTAACTTCCATATTGATACTCTACCTGGCTTTGAATAATCCCATTTTTTAGACTTATCTCTTTTCCTTTGAGAAGCTTCTCATAATCCCAATACGTTTGGGTTTCCATAATCCCTTGGGTACGTTTAATAACCATGCCTTTTTCAAACACATAGCTCTCATCCAGCATTTCGCTGGGGTTATCGATTGTCACCGTTTTGAAATAATAGGCATCGGTATCCTGCTTCGGCGGACGGTATTTCCCGGATTTTGACAAATAGCCTCCCGTGTCTCTTGGATAATTAAAACTATAGGTTTTCGTGATCCCATCTGCTGTGATTTGTTTTTGTATCACTACCGGCAGAGTTGCTCCAAATACGGGCTCTGTATTGATTCCATTTGGTGTTGTAACCAAACAATCTTCATAGTGATAACTCGTTACCGCTCCCAATGGGGCTGTTATCTTGTTTAATAGATAGCCTTTTAAAAAGGCATATTGCGGGGGTTCTTTCGTATGAAATTCATAGGGGCGATTTCTCCCATAATCAGTCTCATAATGATCCGTATGCCAATCGTTTAATAACCCTTCCCGCCAACCTATCGATAAATAATCAAACCGAGGTTGAAAATAGGTATACTCATACGTTTTGGCTGGCAAATTACCTACCTGCACACGGGTTAAACAACCATTTGCATCATAGCTGTACACTATTTTCTGTTGTGTTCCATCAATCCCCGTATAGCCAATACTACTTACCACCTGGTCAGGATTGGTCGTATTCAGATTACTCGACTCCCCATAATACATCGTAATTTGTCGTCCAAAGGTATCTACCGCACTACTCACCCTCGTCTTGGTGTATCGGGTTTGTCCTGTACTGACATACCCATTCTTGCCTATATAATCGATATTTCCTTTTCCCACATACGCTCCCAAAAGCTGCTCACTTACCGATGTCTCTGCTGCTAAATCCTGATAGCTAAATGTGATGGCATTACCAGCCACATCTCGAATTTGGGTTAAATAATAGGCATCAAATCGGTAACTGTACGTTTGTCCTGAAACGGTTTTTGTATAGCTTT
>CAZFCP010000010.1:0-27693 GCA_964517775.1 uncultured Candidatus Marinamargulisbacteria bacterium
GCTACAACGTAAGATAAGGCCGGATGGCTTCCACTTTTTTGGGAGTCATCCCGTTGATGACAGATAAATCCTCAAGCCGATAAAACCGCCCATACGTCTCTCTATACGCAATAATTTTTTTAATCACTTTTTGAGATAACCCTGGAATAGCCCGAAGCTCATCAGCCGAACAAGTGTTTAAATCAATAGGGAACTGCCTGTTTTTGATAAAAGACGACTCCGTCACTTTTAAAGCCTTTTCCCGCTTCGATTCTACACGAGTCTCCACAGCCTTCACATGAATATACTGGCCGTCTTTCACCTTGGACGCCAGCTTTACTTTATCCAGATCGGCATTGGGCAAAACGCCCCCAGCTTTCTTGATCACATCCATCACACGATCGGTATCAGGAACCGTATAAACACCTGGATTTACCACGCAACCCGCCACATGGACCGTGACCATCGCATCCACCGGCGCAACACCCTCTGAGGCCCTAGATTTAGCACTCCTCACAAAAGCCGGAGCAACCGCATATCCCGAAGGTTTAGCCTCATAATAGCGATAGGCCAGCATCCCCAATCCAATTAAAACAATACCCACACCCGATACAATCAGTCTTACACGTTTTGACATAAAAAAACCTCCGAAACTATACAAGTCGCAGAGGTTTTTTTGCTTGTAAAACTAAAAAATGAGTTAAATAATAGCTTTGTTCAGTTCTTCGGTTAGCTGAGCTTCATTTCTAAAGCCGATAATACGATGAACTTCTCTTCCATCTTTAAATAAAATGCAGCATGGAATACTGGTAATTTGATAGTCCTGAGACGCTACAGGATTTGCATCTGTATCCAGCTTGGCCACTTTCAAACGATCGCCAAACGTAAGGGCCACTTTTTCCAAAACCGGAGCTAACATACGACAAGGGCCACACCACTCAGCCCAAAAATCAACCAGTACATAACCCGATGCCTGTGTTACTTCAGCGCTAAAAGTAGAATCTGTGATATGGATAGCCATAGTTACTCCTCCTAAAAAATATGTGTCTTTATTTAATCAGACTTTCAGAGGTTTGTCAGCTGTCACTTGAAAGTTTGAAAAGACATGTTTTACTTTGTAAAGATGCTTACGTTTCCCAACCATGTTTTAGAGATTTTAAAGCATGTGGAGCAGCTTAACGGAAAATCCATTCTGGTTGGCGGCGCCGTTAGAAATTACCTGCTTGATCAACCCATTTCAGACTGGGATTTTGAAGTATATGGCGTAGAGTCCGTAGATAAACTGCTTTCGGCACTTCCTCACGATCTCCCCATCAATTATTTTGGGAAAAAATTTGGAGTGATTGATATTCAATCCGAACAAGGTCATGTTCAACTTTCGCTTCCCAGAACAGAGGTAAAATCAGGCATGGGATATCATGGATTTTCTGTACAGATTGATCCCAATCTTTCGTTCAAAGAAGCTGCCAGACGTCGGGATTTTACGGTTAACAGCATGGGTATGGACTGCGTAACACAGGAAATCATCGATCCATTCAGCGGAAAAAAAGATCTTAAAAACAAACTGCTTAGACATGTCAGCAAAAAATTTACAGAAGATCCCCTTCGGGTTTTAAGAGCCGTTCAATTCTGTTCGAGATTCAATTTTACACTGCACGATAAAACCGAGTTGCTTTGCAAATCCATGTGGAAACAACTGTTTGAGATTCACAAAGACCGGCGTCATTCCGAATTTAAAAAATGTTTTTTGAAATCCAAAACACCATCAATCGGATTAAAAACAGCAAAAGAGACCCTGGTTCTTTATCTGTTTCCTGAATGGGCAGCACTTGTAGACTATCCAGATAAATGGCAAAAAACACTTCATAATCTGGATAAAGCCTCCCTGCACACTACCGGATCAGAGTCTCAGGACTGGCCATTTATGCTGGCCGCCGCCTGTTCGGAAATGACTCGGACAGACACAGAGCGGCTGGTAAAACGCTTCACCGATGAAAAAAGGATCCTCAAAGCCGTACTGGAACATTTTGATAATCCAGCTCGTCTTACCTAATATAAAGCTCTCATAATGGAAGGAGATCTTATGACGAAGAAACATCTCTTGTTTACAGCCGTGATTCTTGCCGGCATCTTATCCTCAAGTGCTTACGCGACAACATTCGGATTTCACGGGTATCCCAATCACGGGGCGAGGTTTAGCAGGCTTCCCGGCCCTTACAGGACCGTTATCGTGAAGGGAAATCCCTATGTATACTGCGGAGGCGTGTTTTACAGGCATGTAAACAAAGCCTACGTTGTTATCGCTCCGCCCATTGGGGTCGTGGTGGACATACTCCCTGTTGGCTATACAACCGTAGATATTGTAGGCCGCACGTATTTTGTACAAAACAATGTGTATTATCAACGTGTTGATACCGGCTATCAGGTGGTTGAACAACCTGCCGCTCCGCAAATCACACCGTCAGTCACACAAACAGCTACTCCGGGCTCAACAGCCCCGGGAAACCCTGACATTTACGATTTAAATATCCCCAACACCAAAGGCGGATACACCCATGTGGTGATTAAACGCTCTGGAACCGGCTTTGTCGGGCCTCAAGGCGAGTTCTACACAACATTCCCCAAAATAGACCAGCTAAAAGTCATGTACGCCCAATAAGGGCGTACAGTTTAGTCATTATCAATCAAAAACGGATTAACCGTTAGTGCATAACCACCCAATGCGCCAGATCCTCACGCTCAACATAGTTGCCATAGGCCGCTACGAGCAATGCATCTTCATTGGCAGCCATAGATCGTTGATAGAAGGTAAACCCTACAGCCAACAACAATAATCCCGAACAGCCCACTACCATTAATTTTCTGGAAACCAACACTGTACGCGAGGGCACCCCGTTAATCTTATTCCAAACTCTGTCATTAAACTCTCCGGAGGTTTTCGCCGATTTTACACATGAAAAAAGTGGATGAGTCATTATAATGCACCTCCTTGCTGAAGCGGCACCGACATCCAAAGCTGTTCTTTTGAATGCGGCGAAGACTCTATAATCGCTTTTAATTTTTCTTTTGCTCTAAATAAACGTGATTTTACTGTACCAATCGAACACTTTAATACAGCTGCAACTTCTTCATAGGACAAATCATTTAATTCCCGCAAAATAAGAACCTGACGCCATTTAAACGGCAATTTATCCAGGCTTTTATTCAGCAGCATAATCCGCTCTTTGTCTTCCAGGGAGGCATCGAAGGATTCTTTTTGATCGCTGGGATCAAAACCACTTTCCTCCATCAGCCAGTCCAACGACAGACTTTGACGGATCTTTTTACGGATACGATAGTTATTGACCCGATTCTGAACAATGGCGTACAACCATGTAGAAAACATGGCTGTACGTTTAAAGGTCTGGAGCTTGGTATAGATAATCACAAAAATATCCTGAGCCAGCTCCTCGGCATCATGGGCATCGCCGACAAGACTTAAAATCATCCTGAAAATTTTATCTTTATACCGGTCAATCAACAAATCATAAGCAACAAGATTTCCATCAAGAAAGGCGTCTATCAACTCCATATCGGACGATGTTTGACGATCTATTTTTGCTTCCATTTTTTATCTTTTCTTTCCTCTTTAAGAGTTTTAAATTGGGTTAATTGTTCAGGCGTTAGAATTTTTTCAATAGCCTCGTCCTGATTTTTAAGAATCGGAGCGATGGTTTCACGTGAAGCTTCCCAGAATTTTCCTTTTGTCGCCGCATCCATTTCCTGATGGGTACGATCTAAAATTCCTGAAAGTTCTTTGACCTGAGTCTCTGACAGTTTTAATTTTTCAGTCAGACGATGCAACATCATCTCTTTAAGATGTTTAGGCGCATCTTTTTTCTGCTTTTCTTTAAATCCTTTAAACTTTTGGCGTTGCTGATCGGTTAAAACAGCTTCGATTTCGCCGTCTTTTTTCTCACGAAGAGCTTTTAACTCTTCCATCAGCTTTTTTTTGTCGATCTGATGACCGGCATCTTCCATAATGGCCTTAATTTTCTGAGCTTGCTCCGGAGAAAGTGACAACTCTTTTGTCATTTTTTCCAGATGAGCGTCCATCATCTTATGAGTCGGCCCATCGGGACCGCCTTCCGCAAAACTAACAAGACTTAAACCAACAACCAGAACGGGTACAACGAACAACGATTTTAGTGTCATAACAGCCTCCTTACGCTTTTTTTGTATAGACAGCTATGGTATACATTTTGTTCCCTACAGCCTTATTTTATGACTATTATCCCTACGAAATTAACCCATTGAAAAAAAACATCACAGTGCTGGAAACCGGCCTCTTTTAATAAGCTCAGATTGGATTGAGGCGAATATGGAATAAGCGTGTTTTTTAAGGCCTGATGTTTGCGGCTGATCTCATCTTTAGAATAGCCATTTTGATGTTTAAATTCATGATAAACAGAGGTGAACATCTCAGAAAAAACTGTGTCGTTTGGCTCTACTTTTTCAATTAACAGGACGGCTCCGTTTTTTGGCAAAGCCATATAAATATCCCGTAATAATTTCGGACGACTTTCTCGTTTTAGAAACTGCAAAACGAGGTTCAAAATAACAATACTCGGATTTTTAAAGGGAAAGGGAGTATTAAGATCGGCCTGAACCAGATCCAATGAGCGACTTGAAGAAACTGAGGCCAGCTTTTCCCGACTCTTTTCCAGCATCGCTTCGGCATAATCCACACCGACAAAGGCTATCGTTTTATCCAAAATCTGGTGTAATAAAAAAAGTGTGGTTCCCGTAGAGCAGCCCAAGTCATAGAGGGTGGAATTTGGAGTCGCAAACTCCAGGCAAA
Source organism: uncultured Candidatus Marinamargulisbacteria bacterium (assembly GCA_964517775.1). GTDB lineage: Bacteria > Margulisbacteria > Marinamargulisbacteria > SXXA01 > JAHFDB01 > CAZFCP01. Next base: position 4,820 of record CAZFCP010000010.1, read on the forward strand.
ACCGCCCGATAAGACGCTGAATTTCGTCATAAAACGGGATGCTTCTGTCCAGCATATTATCAAAAACATCGGCAACAGACTGATCAAAAACAAAGGATTTTGGGTAATCCGGTGATAAAAACAGCGTATCCTTATTTACAGGCACCTCATGCGTCATGACAAGGATTATTTCATATTTTGAGCTGAAGTTGTATACTTCTAACGAAGATGACTACTCAACCTATCGTACAACACATTCTGGACAACGGATTAACCGTCTACTTTGTTCATGATCCACTTTCTGCGCTGGTATCGGTAAAAACCTATGTACGTGCAGGATCTATCAATGAAGCCCCTCATCTGGGGTGTGGATTGTCGCATTATCTGGAACATCTGGTGGCAGGTGGGGCAACGTTGCAGCGCAGCGAATCCGACTATAAAGCCCTAATTGCACAACTGGGCGGATCGTTTAACGCCTACACCACGCTGGATCACACCTGCTATTTTTTAAACACCCTCCCCGACTATATCGAAGATGCCGTTCAGATCTTATATGAATGGATGTTTTACAACAGCTTTGGCGAAAAAGAATTTTTAAGAGAGCGTGACGTCATCATCAAGGAAATCGAAAAAAATGATGCCAGTATCACAAGAAAATTTTTCCATATGTCCCAGGAGCTGTTTTATCAGTATCATCCGGCAAAATATCCGGTAATCGGGTATCTTGAAAACTTTAAAAAAGTGACCATTGAAAACTTAAAAGCCTATTATTACGACCGGTATATCGCCTCTAATATGGCGTTAGTTATTGGCGGCAATCTTACTCAGATGGATGAGCTTTTAGAGAAAGTAAATCAGACCTTTGGAAAAGAGCCTTACAAATCGGCCCCAACGTCATCCAAGTGGGAAGAGCCTGTCAGCTTTAATGCCAAATGGGTGGAAAAAGAAGGGGAAACACAAGTCAGTTACCTCAGTATTCGTTTTCCGGGCTGCGATACGTTTTCAAACGATTTATACCCTCTGGATTTATTGGATTTTATACTTGGAAACGGCGAAAACTCCATTTTGTATCGAACACTGGTTGAAGAAAAACAGCTGGTGTATAACGTGTATACATCGTCTTATACGCCCTCTTTCGGTGGCGGCTATTTTGACGTTGTTCTTGAACTCGATTATGAGAAAAAAGACGAAGCTTATGCTGAAGTTTTAAACTGCCTGAATTTTATAACCTCTAAAAAAATCACCAAAAAAGAAGTAGAGCAGGCACAAAAACAAAAACTGGCCGAACATATTTTATCCATCACAACCCTCGAGGATAAAGTGGAACAAATCGGGCTTGGATTTATTTATGTACGCTCGCCATTTTATTATGATGACTACACGAAAAAGTTTAGGGAAGTAACGTTGGATCAGGTTGTAGATTGCGCTAAACGGTACCTGGATCCCGAACATGCCAGCATCACAGTTTTAAAGCCAAAAACAGAGAAAAAAGTCGTAGAAAAAACACAACACGCACCAACATCACCGTGGTTGCTTCCAGAAAAGAAAACACTGAAAAATGGAACTCGGGTACTGCTATGTCCAACCAAAAGCAATCCTCAAAAAGTGGTAATTAAAGCCTTTATGCTTGGCGGCGTCAGAGCCGAAACATCAGCAAACAACGGCATCGGAGCCCTGTTATCCGAACTAATGGGCAAAGAATCCAAACAGTTCACTAAAAAACAGATTCTGGATGCCATCGAAGGCAACGGAGCTGAACTGGACGGGAACGTTGGAAATCATACCCTCTCCTTAAATTTTGAATGCCTTACAGAAGATTTAAATCAGCTTTTACCTATTTTTATAGATTGTTTATTACATCCCGAGTTCAAAAAATCCGAAATGGATCTGGCCAGACGCGATCAGTTAAAACGTATTCGTCAGCGTAAAGACGACTGGTATACGGCTTCCAGCCTGGAATTTAAACGGCTGTTTTTCCAAACACATCCTTATGGCTTTGCCTTAAACGGAGAAGTAGACTCGGTGGAAAGCCTGACCATCCAAAACCTTTATGATTTTTACACAATGATGCTAAACCCTGAACAGCTTGTAGTTACCGTTATTGGCGATTTTGAAGCTGATCCGGTGTTTAATACACTCGAAAAAGCACTGTCAGGACTTGCCGTTCCAGCGCAGCCGTTTTCAAGCCTGACACATCTGGAAAGGCCCATGCATTTATCGTCTGTTCAATGGAAAAAAACCGTTTTACAGGATGTAGCTGCCTTATATGTAGGATTTGACGCCCTCTCTTTCAAACAAAAAAGCATGCAACCACAATTCGATTTGTTACATACGGTGCTTTCCGGGGCACAATATCCTACAGGACGACTACACTATCACCTACGAGAAAAAGGACTGGTTTACATGGTTCATGGCACCTACAATATCGGATATGAACCGCATTCCATGACCTTGTGCGCGCTGACAAGCTCTGACAAACTGGAAGAAGTAAAAACCATTGTTCTGGATCAAATTGCCGATCTTCAGCACAGCGATGTTGGACATGACGAATTTAATCAGGCTCTGGCTCAACTTCGGTTTTATTCACGAGACAGAGTCTCGTCTTTGGACAGCCTGGCGGTGATTTCTGCAACCGACGAACTATACGGATTCGGCTATGATCATTACACTCAAAAAGAAGCCCTGCTATTGGGATTAAGCCCTCAGGACATTCGTCACACGGCTAACGAATTTTTACAAAACCCTCAAATCTGCATGTTCGAAAAAGGATAATAACGTGGACCAATTACTTCAATGGTTTTTACATCTGGATACAGCCCTTCCCCTGCTTTTACAGCATTATGGGAATGGACTTTATATCGTTCTTTTTCTGGTTATTTTTTGTGAAACCGGGCTGATTATTTTCCCTTTTTTACCAGGCGATTCTTTATTATTTGCAGCAGGCGCACTATCTGCAGCAGCCAATCTTCATATTTTCCTCCTATGGGCACTGTTGGTTCTCGCAGCCATTTTAGGGGATGCCGTGAACTACAGCATCGGGTATTTTTTGGGAGAGAAACTATCCAAAACACGGTTTTTAAATCCTCAACATATTGAAAAAACACAGGCTTATTTTAATAAATACGGCGGAAAAGCCATTGTTTTAGGTCGCTTTTTACCGATTATCAGAACCTTCGTTCCATTCGTAGCCGGGCTATCCAAAATGAGCTACACCAAATTCAGCGTGTTTAACATTGCCGGCGCCTTATTATGGGTAACATCTCTGCTGTTTGCAGGCTACTTTTTTGCAAACATGCCGTTTGTGAGAAAAGAATTTTCAAGCGTTATTTTATTGATTATGGTGGTATCCGTTCTGCCATTATTCTACGACATGATTAAAGCCTGGTTTAAACGCTAACCTCAAATGGGGGTTTTGATCGTTGTTATTTCAGGTTTTTTTCATGCGTTATGGAATATTTTAACGAAAAAAAGCCGAAATAAATCCGCCTTTCTCCTGAATGTTCAAACGCTATCGATTATTGTCTTTTTTCCCTATGTAGTCACCCATACCCATTTAATTCACTGGAGCTGGATCAGCGTCATCGCACTTCTGGGAACCATGAGCATTCACGGGATCTATTTCGTACTGCTGGCTCGAGCCTATAGTGTCGCCGAAGTGTCCAAAGTCTATCCGATTATTCGGGGGACATCGTCTCTGATTGTGCCCTTACTGGGAGTCGCACTTCTTAACGAGCATTTAACTGTTATGGGCTGGTGTGGTGTAGCAGGTATTATTTGTGGGATTTTGCTTCTGGATGACACGTTATGGACCTCTCGGTTTAAATCCTGGCTTGGGCCACATACGATTTTGGGATTATTAATTGGAGGATGCGTTGCCTCTTATATTTTAATTGATAAATGGGCTACCCAATTTTTCCCAATCATCACCTTAAACTGGTTTGGAACACTTGGAAACATCCTTATTTTGTTACTGTTTATAAAAAGAAAATCGGCCATAAAACGGGAATGGAAGAAAAATACAGGCTGGATTATATGCGGCGCTTTTCTTGCTCCCGTCTCGTACATGATGTTTTTGTGGGCCATCCAAACGTATCAGGTCGCTCAGTTGGCCCCTATTCGGGAAATTGGAACTGTTTTCGGTGTGTTTCTGGGCGTTATCTTTCTCAAAGAAAAACGTGGGCCTCACCGGCTGTTTGCATCCAGTTTAATTACAGCCGGGATTTTATTGCTGGCTTGGAATTGTTAAATACCATTAGAGTCGACTTTTAAGTGCGCCACTCATCACTAATAACGTCTGCTTCATTAATTTTAAACCTAAAGCAACTTCTTCATCTGTAATAGCTAAATTTGGCCTTATTCTAACAACATTAGGGTTTCTAGAGGCAAGAACCATAAGGCCTTGGGCCAATGCAATATCTATAAAGGCAAAGCAGTCTTCTTTTGTGTGAAATTCCAAAGTATCTACCAAGCCTATTCCTCTAGCTTCTTTAATAAATTTAGGGAATTCTTGTGCCAGTTTTTTTAATCCTGTTACTAATTTCTCGCCTTGAACGCTTGCATTTTCATCTAATTTCTCAGCTTTAATAATCAATAATTTAGCAGCCATCATGACGTAATCACTGCTATTTCCAAACCAGGTAGAGTCGATAATACCCGGTGCCACAAAAGCATTTCCTTTTACACGCATAATTCTTTCACCTGCAAATACATACCCCAGACTAGATTTTTTACTCCCTGTGACAATGTCTGGTGCAGGTGCGTCGATAGCCTGATACGCAAAAGCATGGCCTGTGGAATAAAATCCAGTTTGAACCGCATCATAAATGACATAAAACCCGTATTGATCTGCCAATTTTCTAAGGCCAACATAAAATTCTTTAGGGATCGGCTTGTCACCAGCCTCACATTGGATACCATCTTCTACAATAAATGCAGCTAATTTATGAGGATTATTTTGGCAATAGGTCTTAATTTGACTTAATGTGCCTTGAATGGACTCTGGAGTAAAATCTGGACGAGGGACATGCTCAAAATTAGGCAGCTGAGGATGCCCTGCTATTTTAGGATTCCCTTCTGTTAGAGAGGCTCCGGTTCCATTTCTACCGTGAAATGCACCCTTTAAAGCCATAACAGCATCAGCCTTAACGGTGATTCTTTGAGATAAATTCAACTTGGTCTTAGTGTAAATACAGGCCCATACGGCTTCTGAGTTGGCCATGGAGCCTCCATCTGTAAAGTACATACGTACAAATCCACTAGGTGCTGCCAATAATTCATAAATTGCTTTAGAAGCAGCATTACTGAATGTGGTTCTAAAATCAGCATGGGCCATTTTCAGGGCAACGGTTTTGCCTAATGCCGTAATCAATTCCGGTGTAATAGACGGATGATTCATGCCTAAGGCATCTGCGCCAAACCCGCCGTGAAAGTTTAGATATTCTTTTCCTGTAATTGCATCCACAAGAAAAGACCCTTTACTTGTTTCGGGGTCTACATCTATAGGCTGAGCCTCATCAGCAATAGTGACTTTCATAGCCACTTTTTGGTTTTCCACAAGCTGCTGATGGATAGATTTTAAAAATTCTTGAATGGCTCTTGCACCACGGACTCCGGGAATTGAAATAACTTTAAAAAAGAGAGATGAATGAGACATGAATGTCCTTCCAAAAATATGATCTCCCTTTTAAAAAAATCCAACTACAACACCCAAAAAAGATGGGGCCCCCGCTCTGGAAAGATACTCAATCAAAACACAAAACAATCGTAGCTGAAAATCGAACCCCTAGTGTAATGAAAGAATTGAGGTTAATCAAGGCAACTACCCCTCAGTACCTTGAATTAATATATCCAAATAGGCACTATAAACAAATTGCTTATGCCTCAATTTTCCTGTTACCTCTTTAATGATTCCAAGTCGCTCTAATGTCGCTAACGATCTTAAAACAGTAGGCAAATTGATTTGTAGAACCTTTCTAATATGTGCAGTTGTAACAACAGGAAAACGTTTTAAATGGGTATAGATTGTCAAAACAGAAACAGTTGAGCTACCAGAATCAGCAATTTTTGCTTGATCATTATTAAAAAGTGTCAGTATCTGCTGGGCCGTTTGAGTTGCCTGTTCAGACGTTTGGATAATACCTTCTAGAAAAAAAGCAATCCAACTTTCCCAATCGCCTGTTTCTCGTACTGACTGTAAGTGCTGATAGTATGCCTGACGATTTGATTTTAAGTATAAACTCAAATACAGCAAAGGTTCTTTTAGAATCCCTTCCGCACATAAAATAAACGTTATCAACAAACGACCTAACCGCCCATTTCCATCTAAAAAAGGATGAATGGTTTCAAATTGCACGTGTACAAGCGCTATTTTAATCAAAATAGGTAATTCTACGGTCTGGTCATGAATAAAACGCTCTAAATCCCCTAATAGTTCCATTATATATTCAGGCGGAGGGGGAACAAACGCCGCATTACCTGGGCGAGATCCTCCAATCCAGTTTTGTGACGTTCTAAACTCACCAGGAGCTTTATTCCAACCACGAGACTGATACATCAATTTTTCATGAATTTCACAAATTAATCGAAGGGATAAAGGAAAATTCTGTAGCCGCTCAAGACCATAATTCATTGCGGCAACATATTGAGACACTTCAGTAACATCATCCAAAGTAACACTAGGAGGTTCTTCTACTTCAAAAAGAAATAAATCCGACAAAGAAGATTGAGTCCCTTCAATCTGAGATGAAAGAATTGCCTCTTTTCGAACATACATATAAACAAACAATGATGGATCCGGGAGTACCCACCTAACCCCATCCAGTCGACCTAAAGCAGCATTAGCCTTATCTAACAAACTATACAAACTTTGTACATTAATTTCAGGGATTGGAGGAAGTTTTTCAGGAAGATATATCTTGTATGATTCTCCACCTACAGCTCTTTCCAGATATTTTCCGACATTATCTCTATGCATTAAAAACCCCTTAAATAACGTTTTAGCCACTTTTTGTTACTTAAGACAGTTTAACTCACACCAACGTTACTTACAAGACATTAAATAACGTTTTAGCCATTTTTTGTTACTTAAGATATTTTAAGTAACGCCGACGTTACTTATAAAAAGTTAAATAACATTTTTGAGGATTTTTGTTACTTAAGATGAAACACCCTCATTAAAAAATTCTATTTTTTGGAGTATGATGAAAGTCTCAGGCGCTGTTAGCTCAGTTGGTAGAGCAGCTGACTCTTAATCAGCGGGTCGCAAGTTCGATCCTTGCACAGCGCACCAGAGTTTTAAACTCATTTTTCACCAAATACTCCATTTTGAAAACCCACTGATCTTTTTGACTGTATACTTTTTGTATACTTTAAGATTGCAAGGGTAAGCAGGGATATGCAAAAACTTACAAGGTTTTGTAAGATGGAAGTATGCATACAGAACCTTCAAACATTGAGAATCTAACAGAGTTAGAGAAGAATTTTAAAGAGTTTATTATAGAGCCTGATTTTTTGAGCTGTTCACTTTTTTCTGAGCCAGTCGATAAAATTAAAGACTTTCTTGAAAAATGGCATAAAGAAGACCTTGAAACTATTCAAAAAGATAATCTAGAGTTAATTGCAAAACACTCAGAAAAAGCTATTTATACTTTAATAAAAAATTTATACTCTCAAACTACTCAAGTAGGAAAAATAACCATCAAAGATCAACCTAGTTGGAGTGCAATCACCATACATTGCATGGAACATATTAAGCCTAAAAAAGAAAATGACGCTAACATTTCATTCTTCACTAACAAGTATCAAAGTGCTTTTGAGCTTAAATTTGAATTTAAAGGAAGTTCGCTTCTCTTAAACCATTCTCTTTCACCAATAAAATATCTTTTTGCTAGCATTCAGAATGGTAGCTCACCATCATCATTTTCGATCTTTGTTAAGCAAGAGACCCCAGAAATCGTGCTTAAAAAAATTTCAGCATTTATTGAAGATCAGACGTATAAACTAAACAAATTTTTAGAGATTATGGATAATGATATTGATGAGAAAATTAAAGCTTCTATCCTTACCATCAAAAAGAGTTTAAAAGAGAGTGAGAAAAAATTAAAAGCTGCTGGGGCAAAAAGAGAGCTTAAAAATAACGGAAAAAAGATCCCTATTACTATTAGGTTCGAAGGAAAAAAGGTGTTTTTAAATGACAAGCTTCTTTTTAAAAAAGGGGAAATACAAACTAAAGTTCTAGCATATATGAAAGAAACCGGGACGATAACAATTTCTGATTTCAAAACATTAAAACAAGGGTATAGAAGAAGCCTATCTATGACAATTAACTATATAAATGAAAAAGCAGAAAAAATTTTAGGATTCCAATTGCTTGAAAATATAAAATATGACGACGGGTATCGTTTTAATGGCCGATTCAAGCCTATTTTTTCTCAGCTTGAAGAACATGAGCAAAAACAATGGGGTACAGGAGAAATACTTTACTAGCCTGTTTTTTCTCGATCTGACAAATCTAATTCTCAGCAAACTAGTAGGATGGGTGATTTAAAATTTGGTTAAAAAATCTAAGAGAACTACGATTTTGTGTGATTTTGATTTTTTTAGCCACAAAAGTACACATTGATACCTCAAAAGCACACTCCCCACATTAATAAAACTACCTTAGAGTGCTTGTGGACGGCTTAAATGGAAAAGTAGGCGCCTGCTTCTACATCTAAGCTTTCTTAAGCAAATTTTAAGGAGTTTATATGTCTAAGCTTTATTTAAATGAAAAAGAAGTATCCGAAATGACGGGCATTTCACGGTCCACGTTACAGCATTATCGTTGGAAGGGTGGCGGCCCCAAATTTATCAAATTGGGAGGCTCCGTAAGGTACCCGGTTAACGAGTTGGAATCATTTCTACAATCTTACCCGCTGCTTTCAAGTACAAGCCAGAATCAGAAGGGAGGTAAATAGCATGAATACATTTTCTTTAAAAGAAGCGGCCTTGAATTATGCGAAGCAAGGTAAAAAAGTATTCCCACTTTGGGGAATTACCAATGGCCAGTGTGATTGTGGCAAATCTCGATGCGTGGCAGGTAAGCACCCTATTCTCTCCGGCGGATTTAAGGATGCAAGCTCAGACCTAAAAACAGTTGCCAAATTTTGGGATAAAAACCCAAATGCAAATATCGGACTAGTTGTGGGAAAAGAGGCTGGATTACTGGTTCTGGATATTGACCCAAGGAATGGGGGATCGCAATCATACGAAAACCTCGTAAATACCATGCCTTTGCCTGAGACTTATACCGTTGAAACCAGCCGGGGGGGTAGACATTTCTACTTTGCTTACCCCAAAAAAGACCTAGATGCTATTCGTTGGCCAGCTAACAGTTTTCAGGGAATTGATCTCAAACATAATGGATATGTGGTGGCCCCGCCCAGTATGCATCAAACAGGAGAACGATATAAGGTTATTGAGAATAATGAAGTGGTTGAATTACCTCAGGACGTTATCGAGCTAATATCATTACCACAAAGGGACTCTTCGTTTGCTGCGTCTAAAGATGATCCAGAAACAGAAGAAAAGATCTTAAGTGCTTTAGAGTACATTTCGCCTATTCAGTGTGACTATGACACTTGGCTAAATGTTGGAATGGCTATTTATTCTTGGGACCCATCCAGATTGGATTTGTGGGACGAGTGGAGTCGAGTAGATGTTGTGAGATACAAATCTGCAGAAATGCAGATTAAATGGAATTCTTTTGGAAAAAACACTCGTGAATCGTCCATCACCCTCGGCACATTGTTTAATTTGGCCAAAAGGAGGGGGTGGGTGTTCGATGAAAACCAGAAAAAATACTCTATGGCCCAACGATGTTTCCCGATTGTCGATTTCCCATTTGATATTTTTCCATCACAGCTTCAAAGACTCTTCTTTTTAATAGGTAAACAAATCCAAGTAGCTCCTGAGCCAGGGGCTTGTATGGCCCTTGCAATTATTGGTGCCGCTTGGGGAAATTCTGTTCGGCTTCAGGTTCAAAATCAACAGTTTATTTCCCCATTTATTTGGTTTATCTTAATTGCCAAAACGGGGTATGGCAAAACACCTATAGAAGAAATTTTGACCCGAGAAATTAAGAGCCGCGAATCGGGGCTGTTTACTTCTTATGTAGATGAATTAAAAACTTACAACAGTTTGGATGAAAAAGAGAAAAAGAAAGCTCCTCGTCCTACTTACAAAACGTGTATTTCATCTGACTTTACGATTGAAGGCTTGGCAAAACTCTTTTTGAGTAACCCAAGGGGCATTTTAATCGTAAAAGATGAGGTAATGGGTGTTTTAAATGGGTTGAACCAATACAAAGGGAAAGGGGGTAATGATCGTGAAAAGTTTTTGGAATTGTTTAATGCCCAATCATGGAAAAGAGATCGGGTATCAGAGCCCGTATTTATTCCGCAAACAGGGGCATCAATCATTGGTGGGGCCCAGCCTTTTGCCATAAAAGAATTGTTTTCTGAGAAGGGTATCCTCGATGGCATGTTACCGCGGTTCTTATTTTATGTTGCCAAGGACATGTCCAAAAAATACAGCAAAGAGAGCTTCATTTCCTCTAGTGATTTGGAGGCATGGAACCAACTGGTTTTAAGCGCCTATAAGGTCGAATTGTATGAAAAATATGATGGAAATGTTGAGCATCAAGTGATTAAATTGAGTGATGAAGCCCTTGATTATTACTTAGAACGATTAAACAGTGTTGAATCTGTTCGGAATCTATTGGAGCCCAGCATTCAAGCATGTATCCCCAAACAAATGACTTATTTTTCAAAATTCTGTTTGATTTTGCATTGTATGGACTGTTTAGTAAAAAGTAAGAAGGTCAATCATCAACCTGTATCCAAAGCAACCGTAATGAATGCCTATCGATTGGTTCAGTTTTTTATGGGACAAATGGTGGATAGCTTTGTTAGCAATGGAGAGCCAGACAAAAGCTACAGTGACGAAACAAGGATGATTCGGATTCTTAAAACATTATTTTCTGAACTAAAGACAGACAGGATTACGTTGGAATCTATCCGTCAGAAATACAATGAGGAATTGCCCCCTGAATTTAATCTTAACGCCAACCAAAGCCAACGAATCTCTAAGATTCTTAGAGGGTTGGGGCTAAGCACTACCCGAGGATCAAAAGGGTATTACTATGTAATTTGGAATCAATCTAAAATGGATGAACTCACTAAGAAATATGCTCCACCGGCTTCACCTCCTCCTCCCGATGTGTCAAATCTTGTGAATGAGGTGACGGAAGTGAACCCAGGTCTTAAAGAAGAAAGCTCACCCCTAATCGAGGAGTTCTGATACGCTCAAAACACCTACAAGCCGCTCAATCAGGGGCTTGTAGATGTTGTCTGTAAAGCATTTTAGCCTCCTCAAACGAAAGTCCATTTGTAATGGGTGGAACCGTAATTGTAAGTGTTGGCTCGCTAGATTTTGAAAGAAATTCTGGGGCCAGGGATTGCAGGAGAGACACCAGATGGCCAACACTAGGGGAATTCTCCTTAACAATCCGCTTAGTTATTGTTCCATTTGCATCATAATGAATTTGCTCAGTTTTGGCCCCTTGAATAGATTTGATTAAAGCACTTGTGGCCAAATCTTTAAGGCCGGTTTTGGAATCTGTAATACCACGCTGATACGACTCCGAAAACTCCGAATGGAACCTTGGAGAGCTGGAACTGAGCCAGTCGTAGAGGGTGGATTCCGAAATGGCTAGGTGCTGGCACACTTCAAGGTTGTTAAAGCAAGCTCGTTTTAACTCATAAATACGACGGATAACATCAGGGGTTACTTTGCCTTTGGCCATAGGGCTATTATTATAGCCTGGAAGCCATGGAATGGGGCAAATTTGATTCTAAATACCCGATTGCTCTTCTTTTAGAATCTTGGCCATTAGTTGTGTAGCAGACACCCCCAGGCCCTCCGATAAGGCCAAGAAGACCCCTATAGAGGGGTTCTTAAGTTTTTCATCCGGCGTATTCTCACTGGCCTCAATTTCTTGAAGATATCGCCAGTGAATATTGCAGGCTACAGCCAATTGTTCTTGAGTTTGTCGTTTTTTAATCCGAAGCGATTTAACCACTTTTGAGAGTGCTCTTAAAAATGCTGGATCAGGTCTATAGCGTCCTTCGGTTCTTGCCATACGAGCTATAGTACGTTTTAATGGATTGTATTTTTACGAGCTTTAGCTCGTTATATTAAATTGAAAATCTAAAAAAAAATTTAAAAATTGAAAAGGGGACATTGTGAAAATAAAAAAAATAAGCTCAGTATTTCTATTACTTATTACAGTTACTACTAAGTGTTATGCTTCGGATGCTCCCCTAGGTTTTGTAGACACAGGATTTATAGACAAGAGCTATTTGATACAAGAAATACCTAAAAAAGAGTCTTTAGGAGCTAAATTTAACCCTTATGATTCCAAATACATCAAAAAACTTGATGCAGCGGAAATCATTTTAAGAAATAATGCTGTATCAAAATCACAGCTTAGAAATGGGTACGGATGGATAGGAGTTTTATTTGGAGTAGCTTTTTTGGGATTGTCGACTAGCTTTCCAGAAAAAGAATTTTCTGCCACAAGGAGTACTTTTGTTATTGGAGGGCTCTGTGAAATTGCATTAGGAATTGTTTGTTTTTCTGTAAAATCTCCTGAAGAAGAAAGCTTTGAGATCTATATGAAAAATAAGGTCGAAGAAGGCAAATTGTCAAAAGGGGCTCCTAGTGGATTGCCTTTGTTTGTTTTTGGAGTTAACTTTTAGTGAATCTAATTTACATTGTAAATGGTCCCCATATTTTTCCTTATCGAAGTGTTCAGCTCTATGGTAACTAAATCGATTTTTAAGCTCGGGGCACTCTGTTTGATAGCGTTGGCACTGGGAACGCTCCAGGGGTGTAAAGAAAGTAACAACCTCATGTTTGGGCCCTACCAAATCGATGTGACCACTAATGAATTCGATGGTTATAAAATATATCGTATGCACAGCAATATTCTTCTGTATGAAGAGCCCAATATGCAATTGGATGAAATGTTTCGTCCAATTCCAGTCAGTGCGACTAACTTTCTCTTAGAAAAAGTTGTGACAAAGGATTCAGAGAAAATTGCGGTGGTCTTAGAGCATGGCTCTCCCAAGTGGCTCTTCATACGGAAAGATGCCGACTTGAAGATCATATTTAAAGATCAAAATGACCAAGAAAAAACCATTACTCTTTTACCAATTGCGAATAGCAAGACAGAGGAAGTGACAAGAGGCGGGGTATACGAAACAATTAAGTACACCATTGCCGTAGATCAAATCAAAGCCCTGTCTGAGGCAAAATCAGCAAAGTTACGTATAGTAGGAAAAAACGATTTTGTTGTTCGGTACTTCTACTTTGTGAATATCCAATACCTAAAGAACTTTCTTGAGGAGCCCTTTGTGAAAGGTGAAAAATAGCCTGCTTACCTCTCAATGTGGCTTTTTAGAATAATATCTTGCCTAGATCAAACTAATCTAAACTACTAAATATTGAGATTACTCAAAATAGATGATTAGATGGAGTTTCTAATTGTTACCAAAAAGACTTTTGGAGTGAAAAGAAAGGGGTTCATGTGTATCTTGAGCATGTATCAATAAAAAATTTTCGATTATTCCAAGATTTGAATATAAAACTCAACAAAGGGTTAAATATCCTTGTAGGTGAAAACGATTCAGGAAAAACAGCTATTATTGATGCTATCCGATATACACTTGGGACTAATTCGTCAGAAAGACAATTTATAGATGAAGCCGATTTTTTTGATGATGAGGTTTCGTTATCCATTCAGTTAAAATTTGTTGATGTGGATCGGCATGCCCATATTTTTGTTGAACATTTGTCTCATGAGGAATTTACTGATCCAAATAATGAGATAAAGAAATATGTATCGGTTCTGTATATCCAATTAACAGCAGAAAAAACTGGGCAAGAAAAACGGGGATACCCAGTTATTAAGGTAGACATAAGGTCTGGTAAAGATGGAAATGGATTGTTGATTGATTCCGAAATTAGAGATTTTCTTTCTACTACCTATTTAAAACCACTTCGAGATGCGGAATCGGAACTTAGATCAGGAAAAGGGTCTCGATTATCTCAAATATTGAACTCTTCAAAAGACTTAACATCTCCTGAATCTGTCAAAAAAATCCTGAAGCTTATTGGCGAAACAAACTCCAAGCTTTTGTCCCCAGAAGATAGTATTTACCAAACTTCGGACAAGATTCAAAAAGATTACCTTCACAATTTGATTTTTGAGGAAGACAAAATAAAACTAAAGGCAATTATTGATATTGCAGGAGTTAAAAAAGAAGATTTAGATGGCCTTACACCTATTCAAAAAAAGAAGTATTTAAGAGCCATTTTAGAAGGGCTGAACTTATCCCTTACTGAATTAAAGCGAAAACGGGGGCGCGGGTACAACAATTTATTGTTTATCGCCACAGAATTACTTCTTTTAGAGCAAGAATTAGATTCAGAGTTCCCTTTATTGCTAATAGAAGAACCTGAAGCTCACCTACATCCCCAACTTCAAATGAAATTGCTTCAGTTTCTTATTAAAAAATCGAAAACAGATGCTAATCCAGATGGAATTCAATGCTTGATTACAACGCATAGTCCTAACATATCTTCGAAGGCAAACCCTGCTAGTATCATCATTTTGCAAAAAGGCAAAGCCTTTTCTCTTCGGCCAGGAGAAACATTATTGGAGAAGAAACTGGATAAGGACAAACAGGATAATAGGGATGATGATTACATTTTCTTAGAAAAATTTTTAGATGTCACAAAGGCTAATGTTTTTTTTGCTCGAGGGGTTATTTTTGTTGAAGGAGATTCCGAGAATATTTTACTTCCCAAAATAGCAGAGCTTCTAGGCAAACCATTAGAAGATTACGGGGTATCTATTGTTAAATATGATAACAATGGCTCTTGGAAGCGATTTGCAAAGCTTTTCATACGCAAAGGAAAAGAACTTGATTTGGAGGAATGGAACCCTATTAAGGTCGCTGTTCTCCGAGATTTAGATTTATGGCCTCTTTGTGCAGAAGAATCTGAACAAAATCAGTTTGGATTCAAAGAGAGAAAAGACTCAAATAATCAATATTGGGAATTGCCAGATGCTGAGACTAGAAAAGAGCAAATTTCTAAGCAAATTATGAAGCATAAAAAAGATGTGGATACATGTCTTGAGCAACAAAATGTAAAGGTATATGTATCTGAGCGCTGGACTTTTGAATTTTGTTTGGCTTTAAAACTTTTTGATGAATGTTTAGAGTCCATTGGAAAAAAAGATGAGGAATTTTCTTGTTCGGAAGATGAAAAAGCGACTTTTATCCAAAGTAAAGTGGATAAAACAGATTTTGCTTATAAATTGGTTGAAATTCTTGACTCAAGATATAAGGGTAAGCCAGAGGATTTCGAAAAAAAGCTTCCAGAATACATTATCTCAGCTATTAAGCACGTAACAGGATAGTAAAATGAGCTTGCTAGAACAGTTGCTCATCACGGAAGAAGATATTAACTTTCTGGAACAACAGGAGGGATTAATATTTGATCCTGAGCGAAGAGAGATTTTAAAAACTTTAAGATCAATTGATGTTCAGGCCTGCCCTGGAAGCGGTAAAACAACTTTGATTGCAGCCAAACTAATTTTGTTAGCAAAAAAATGGACAAAAAAATACCAGGGAATATGTGTTTTGTCGCATACAAACGTTGCAAAAGACGAGATTATTTATCGCCTAAAAGCATCCAAATGTCGAGAAGCTCAACGGCTGCTAAGTTATCCCCACTTTATTGGAACGATTCAAGAGTTTGTAAATAAATTTCTTGGTATTCCATTAATTAAATCTTGGGGAATCGAGATAGGTGCTATAGACACTAGCAGATGCGTAGGGTTGTTATATTCAAAACTGGATCAGGGCACTAAAATTTATTTAGGGCAAAAGAAATATTTAGATCTAGATAAATTTGAAGTAAAATCTGTTCTTCCTCTCCAACAACAAACTGATGAACAAGCATTTAAGTTCAATACGCCTTCTGAGTTCCCAAAAAATACCGAAACACCCTCTTACAAAGATTTGTTGGCTAAAAAGCATATAGTCATGCTTGTTTACGGCTATTTTACCTATAAAGAGTTATATGTTTTTGCAAATCATCTTTTAAAAGAACAAATCGATTTATCGAGAGTTCTTCAAAATCGATTTCCAATAATTTTTTTGGATGAAATGCAGGATACCGAAAAATTTCAAGATGACCTAATACAAACAGTGTTCCCATTTGGAAATACAAATTTGGTTATTCAGCGTTTTGGAGATCCTGATCAAGCAATCTTTAGTAACAGTGAAGAAGAAGGTGAAAAGGTTGGTTTTAATTGCAAAACAGTCGCAGAAATGGATTTTGTAATCGATAAATCTCACCGGTTTGGCTGGGATGTAGTTCAAAAAATTAAAAACCTTAGCTTCAATGCTGTTTCGCTTAAATCTGAACCCTCTCACGCAAAACAAGCCCCATTTCAACATACTATATTTGCATATGATGATAGCCAAATAAATCAGGTGGTTCTTAAATTTGCTGAATTAGTCTCTCAGCAATTTTCTTCTGAGCATATGTGTAAAAGTGATTTTACGGTTAAAGTCGTTGGAGCTGTTGGAAAGAAAAGTGATCCAGAAAAACCTAAAGACTTAAAAATAGATACCTATTGTCCAAGTTTTGATAAAACCAAATCAAGTCAGGGCTACAAAGCAGATTCATTAATCGAATGTGTGCACCACTGTAGAGGTTTAGGAGCAAGAGATTTGGCAGAAAGCTATAAATATCTTAACGAATGTGTTTTAAGTATTTTGAGAAAATGCGATAAAAAAACTGACGATAATAGATTTTACACTCCGACCACTCTTAAAACTTTTTTAATAGGAAATGGCCATTGGAAATCATATAGGGAACTCCTCTTCAAGTTATTGAAACCAGAAGAACCGATTAATGCGACTACATGGAAACAGACAGTAGAAAAAGAGCTTATAAAATGCTTAGAAATCTCAAATTTGCCGGAAGAGCTGACTCAATATATGAGTTTTTCTGAGAACCCCAATAAGGTAGATATTGAGGAAACAATCTCTTCAGAACTAGTATTTTTAGGGAATAATACTTTCTCTTATAGAGATGCTTTTAAAATTGAGCTTAACACAATTCATGGTGTAAAAGGAGAAACTCATGATGCAATTTTGGTTTTAAGTACAAAAAATCATGCAGTTGATATTGATTCTATGCTAGCATTTTTAACTGGAGATAAGCCTAATGTAAATGAACCTAATAGCATTCTTCGACTACGCCCACATGCAAAAAAGCCTGAAAATCAACAGTTTATGCGTCAGCTTTATGTTGCAACTAGTAGACCTAAGCACTTACTATGTTTAGCAATTAACAAATTTAGCCTTAACCGTGAGAATATGAATAAATTACGAAGATTAGGCTGGAGAATCGAAGAGCTTCCACCAAATAGAAATATCGAAGAAAGTTCTTTAGAAAATTTAAGTGAAACAATGTTCCTTCCTTTTACTCGCTAAAAATAGGTTTAGGATCTATGTTTTAGTCAAAGTAAATATCGAATCCGCAATAAACTTATATCCGAGTAATCATAAAACTTATTTGTTGAAGCATAAGGTTTCTATCTTCCCTGCCACCCTCTCCATAGGCTCCCGTAGCCTCTCCACATCATTGATGATATAACCCGAAGTCACGTCGTTATTCGCCTTGTGGTTAAGTAACCGTTTGAGGGCGTAGTGAGGGATGTCTAGTGATTCGGCTATGGTGATAAAGGTACGGCGGAGGTCGTGGGTTGAAAATGGCACCCCAGATTCTTTAACAACTTTAGCAATGACTTTTTTAGGGTCATTAAGCCCTTTTTGGCCATGTAAAGCAGAAAAGAGGTAGGGGGACTTGGCACATTGCTTTCTGCGTTTTAAAAGCGCCTCCAAGAACTGAGGGATAGGTAAGGTGTGGTCTGAATGATTTTTGGTGTCTAGAACGGTAAAAGTTTTATTATGGAAGGAAACCTGGTCCCAGGTGAGGCCCAAGGCTTCGTTGCGGCGAAGCCCTGTGAAAAGAACAAATAGCAGGTAATCTTGAATGACTTCCACGTTACTGTCGGGGCTTCGAGGGAGACTCATCAAGGCCTTGTACCAAATGGGAAGCTCTTGGATAGAAATGAGTCTAGTTCTACGTTTGATGCGGTTCCAGGTCCTGGTTTCTGAAATGATTGAGACTGGATTTTCTAGAATAAGGGGGGTGTCGTCATCAAGTCTATATTTGGCCTTAGCAAAGTTAAAAATGGCCCGTAGTACCCGCATCGATAAATTGGAAAAAGCAGGGGACCTTTTGGTGATCTCTTGATAGAGGGTTAAAACATCATTGCGCCGAATGTCTGTAAGTCGTTTATTTAAAAATGGGGCAAGGTAGGTATAAACAGCTTGGTTGTAGTCTTTGATGGTGGTTGGCTTGTGGGTTTTGGCAGCTAAAAAATCCACGAACGCTTGGGTGAGTGTAATCCCGCCAACCTGCTTTCGTTTCTGTTCTTCTTTTGGGGAAAGTCCCTTGGCAATGTTACCCAGTAGTTTTTGGGCTTCGACTCGGGCCTGTTCGGCGGTGAGCTCGGGGTAAGCAGCTATTTTATGACGAATCAATTGCCCTCCCACTCTCTTATTCACAATAAAGGTTTTCTTGGTAGGAGTTACTCTAATAGCAAACCCTGTAAGTTCGGAGTCTTGATAGATGATCTGCCCTGTTTCTGGAAAAGGGAGTTCATCAACGTATCGTTTGGTAATCTTTGCCCGTTTAGACATTGTCTGCATTGCCCATTCTGTATACTATTTGTATACTTTCAGTATAATAAGCTAGGCAAAATAAAGCAAATCATTGCAAGCCTTCTTTATAAAGAGTGCTTAAATATGAGCTTGATAGCAATGATTCCCAAAAGTATACAAACATTATCCCTAGAACTCTTAATCAGCGGGTCGCAAGTTCGATCCTTGCACAGCGCACCAGGTTTTTGAGTTCAAAAATAGATGATTATGTGATATTTTTGCTTAAGTAAAAAGAGATTTTCTAAAAGTTTTCTAAAACAATATGAATTCAATCGGTTACTCTGAGAGCGAACTTACAGAAATTGAGACTTTTATTGCTCAAGTAAGTGATTTATTCCTCGAAGAACTGTTACAAATATGTGTGTCCTACAAGGATCAGGTTCTCTTTAAACCCAAAGACAATATTGGACTTCTGTATAGTCCTGATTTTCCCGAACGAAACCAAAAATATATCCTGTCTATTTTTACTCAGTTTGTCCCCTTTAAATGTGGCCAGGGGCTATATAGTGATGCCAAAGGTAACCATCAAAGTGCTATTGTTGTATATCCAAAAGATGTAGAAGCCACCGATCCTAACAAAGTAAATGCTTTTATCCAAATTCTAAAAAAAGAGTGCGTAAAAAGGGTAAAAGAGCAGAATGAACTTTTTTCTTCAGATTCTGTAGGCGAAGAGTCCCTAACATTCTATAAAGATTCATTAGCTGCAACAATGCAGATAAAAGAGCCTGTTCCTAGCTTGCAGGCAATGGCACTTCAGTACATGTATGAGCAGATTTGTGTACTTGGCAGGCCTTCTGTTCCACAGAAAGAGATTCTTAAAAAAGTAAACTCTAATGCAAAAACACTGTATGACTTCTTTACTGTAGGGACAAACAAAAAACGTCCCCTTTTGATCTACACCTACTTTATTACAAGTGATAATAAGGGGAATTTTTTCTTTAAACATCCCATTAAGATGGTTTAAAGTAGATTTTTAGCCTCCCGGAAAGTCGCCGGAAAATCTAGTGGGTAACATCCCAGCTCATTTTTTGTACATTAGACTTATCAACATCATAAAGGAGGTGATTCAATGTGGATAAGACGAAATGTCCCAAATGTGGCACCACAATCATGGTTAAAGGTCTTGAAGAAACTGTTGTGAAGACCCGTCTTCTAAAGGTTAGTGGTGGAAAGAAGGACGCCTTGTGTCCAAAATGCAAAACTTTTGTTCATATAGAACTTAAATAGACGTAGTAATCAATTTATCCGACAAACAAGCTGCACGGCAAAAAAGTCACTTCTTAAAAAGACAACGAAGCCTGCTTATACAAAATAAGCGGGCTTTTTTGTTGCCTTAAGGAGGCTGTTTATGAAGAAATATGCTTTAAACCGTATCAAAATGAGATATTCCTATACCTACTCGGAAATTGAAACCTTGTTTGGTGTTTCTGGAGACACGGTCAAATTTTGGGTGAGATCGGGATTGGAACGATTAGATACCCAGTCGTTACCTCGTTTGGTTTTGGGAAAGAATTTGAAAACTTTTCTCCAGAAACAACAACAAAAATATAAGCTCAAGCTTGAGCCCAACCATTTTTATTGTGTTCGATGTCGAGCTGGTGTACTTCCTGTTTCTGGAACTGTCCAGGAAAGCATCCGCAATAAGCTTGGTAAAAACAAACGGCTTGTGATGTATCAAGGTACCTGTCCTCGTTGTCAGAAGACCATTTGTAGGTATGGATCGAGATTGGAATGGCAATGTCAAAAACTCTCACCCATGTTTTTGCCGAAGCAAAAAGGCTTGAATGAGTTGCCTTTGTTTAGAGTGAGTTAGGTGAGGTGTTATGAAGATAGATAACACTGTCCCACTCTCATCCCCAACCTACCCTAGAGACAAGGAGTCCATTCACATGACCATTTCAATCCAAAATGAGGTAATGAAAAAGAGGTATAGCGAATTTTTGCGGTGTGCAAAACAGCTAAGCCCATTAACAGTTCAGTGCAAGCTGAAATCTCTTTATCGGTTCGATGATTTTTGTAAAAATTCGGAGTATAAGGCCTTTAACAAGCAGATGGCCAAAGGATTTCAAGACCATTTACATAAACTTTCCACTAAAAAAGAAGGGATTTCTGCCAGTACGACCTATCAATCTTTAAAAGATGTCCAAGAGTTTTTGTTCTGGCTTTCGGATAAATCGGGATATAAATCAAAGCTTCATGTAGAGGATATCCAGTACCTTAATCCGTCCCGAGCGTTGACCCAAATGATGAACAATCGTCTGCCTCGGGCATATCCTGCTAACCTAACCTACCTCAAACGGTTAGTCTTAAGTATCAAGGGCCAAGGTGAGCTGGAATTGCGGGACAGAGCGATTATAGCAGTACTCATTATGACGGGTATACGTGCAGAGTCTTTGGCAACACTTTCAGTCGATTGTGTGGATATGGATCGTTGGATTATTGACCAAAATCCAGCCAGAGGTGTTCGGACCAAGTTTAGAAAACGAATCTACACGGTGATTTTGAAAATTGACGGACTTTTTATGGAGGCGCTTGAAGACTGGTTTAATTTTCTCAAAAAACAGAATGTAGCTTCAGATACTCCCCTATTCCCAAAATCTCACCTCAGTCATGAGCAAGGTAGCTTTTCGTTTATCAATAACAAAGTGTCATCCAATTTTATGCGAGGGTCTCAGATCAGTCAGATTCTGAAACACCGATGCAAAGCTGCGGGTGAAAAATATTACTCAGCCCATTCGATCCGTCATTTACATGAAAGAATTTTGGAAAAAGCTTCTCCAAAGGCAGAGCAAATCAAAGCCGTAAGCCAAAATATGGGGCATACCCACCTTGCTACCACCTTATTTTCTTATGGCTATATTCCCGAAACGGACCGTATCAATATTTTAAGGGGCTTGGATTTTAGGGGGATTGAATAATGGTGATCTTAAACAAAGAAGAATTAGCAAAATACCTTAATGTAGAGGCTAAAACGGTTAATTATCTTCTCTATCAAAAGTTATTACCGAAAATCAGAATTGGCAGAGAATATCGGTTTCCTAAGGAAGAGATAGACCGATGGCTTGAGCATCGAAAAGAGGTTCCGAAAGCATTTTGTTTTAGAAAGTTTTAGAAAATAGAAACAAAATTAGCCTTAAATATGGCTAAGAAGCATCAGATTGAAAATCAGATGGGTGGCTTATTGGAGTAAGTCACTCACTGAACAAGATAACCCTTTGGCTAAGGCTTCTAGTGTTGAAACTCGAACGTCTTTTACTTCTTTTCGCAAGATTTTGATGATTGTAGAGGCTGGCAAATTGCATTGCTTGCTTAGCTTATCAACAGATAAATCTCCCCGACGGGTTTCGATATTATTTACAATTCGGTCGATTGTGCTCATATCAAAAAGTTTATCGGCATTATTGATAAAATAATAGAACCCTAATATTATATGTATTTAATTATTTATAAAATAAGGTATAATTGGATTAGATATGGCAACTATAAAAGCTAAAAAAGGCAAAAAAGGAACGACTTACTACCTTGTGTATTCATTTCAAGAAACAGCTAGGTCAGGAAGTACCCAAAACAAAGTGAAGTGGGTTAAAGTTGGGGCCACCAAAACCGAGGCCGAAACAGCACTGAGGGAGTTCAACCGAGAACACAAGAAGAACCGCTTTGCATTTAACAGGAAAGAGTCAATTCTCTTCGATACATTTGTGACTTCCGAATTCTTACCGTGGTGTAAAACGAGGAAAAGCGAAGACAGCTACAATTCCACTCAAAATGCTTTGCTTCGGATTGGAAAATTTTGGGGTAAGGTGACGCTCCAAGATCTGTCTGTCTATACCATAGAGAGGTATATCACCTGGCGGAAACAGAATACAACCAACGGAAAACTGATTTCCAATAGAACGGTTAACATCGATTTGATCTACCTCTCCCAATGCTTAAAACAGGCAAGAATGTGGCGACTTATTCCTGAAAATCCTTGTGACCATGTTC
>CAZFCP010000010.1:27703-37950 GCA_964517775.1 uncultured Candidatus Marinamargulisbacteria bacterium
AAAACTAAAAGAATCCAAAGGACGACTTCGTTTTTTCTCTAGAGAAGAGGTTCAACACTTATTGCAACAGGCCAGTCCTCATATCAAGCGATTTTTGATGGTGGGGCTTTGTACGGGGATGCGTTATTCCGAAATCTTAAACCTCAAGCTGTCTCAAATCGATCTAAACCATCAAATCATTCACTTGGAAAATACGGATGCCTTCCAAACCAAAAATCGAAAAAACAGAGATGTTCCTATTAGCCCCCTTCTTCTAGCTCATATTCAAGAATATATGTCTACTTGGGCTGACCCAAATGGTGGACCCGATAGACCCAGGACACATCTTCAAAAAACTTTTTTGTTTTGCCATAAAAATGGATTGCCTATCAAAAGTATGCGAACAGCCTACCGAAACCTTTTGAAACATGCAGGGGTAAAAGGAGCTACGATCCACACCATGCGTCATTCGTACGCCTCACATTTGGTGATGAACGGGGTCGGAATCCGAACTGTACAGGAGTTATTGGGTCACTCAAGCATAGGAGTGACCGAAATTTACGCTCACTTAACGACAGCTCACAAACAAGAAGCCGTTCAATTATTACAGTACTAAGGAGAAAAATATGAACTTAAGCTCATCCCCTAAGCCCCTTATGGACTCGAAATCTCTTCTCTTGGTTTTTTACTTGCTGGGAGACTATGCCATTTTATTGGAACATTTGTTGAATTTGGAATCCGAGAAGATCAAAACCATTTTTTCGGATACACACATCTTGCTTTATACCAATAAATTGGACCTGGTCTATCGGGTTTTGGATATGATTGAAGGAGGAGAAAAATAATAGTCGGATAAAATCAAATAACCTCCCCCTCATGTGCCATCAATGAGAACCTCCAAAAAACCTCGTGACAAAACGGAGATAAGATGGTATTTTTGCAGACCAAATTATTTACCCAAACCGAATTATACACGCTATTCATCCCTCCAATACCCCGTAGTTTTTTAAGTTTTACCACAGTGTGTTTTGACTATTTAAAGAGATCATTTAAGGAAAGGGGGGCCTTCATTGTCCTTCAAAAATCATCACCGTTGCTTCGTTTTTTGCGTAGGATTTGTGTTTATTCTGCTCTATTCTAATTTCTCTATCATGGGCGAGGGCTTATCTTCCGAAAGCCAAGCCGAGTACACACGCTGGAAACAATCCGCATCACGACATGCTTCAGTCGGGGGCAATTCAGAGACTCCAGATCCTTTATCTCAAGAAAACAAAAAGAACCGCCAGTCTGCCATTGCCAAAAAAGGATTAGCCCGAGTTCAATCAGAAGATCAGGATTGTTTTCCTGCCGAATTGAGCTCAACACCCAACCATGTGGGTGAAAAAATAACCATATACGAAACCTGGAAACAAGGGGTTTTTAAAAGACGTGGGATGACGGCATTGTCTTCATTAGACTCTAGTTCTATCGTCATCGCAACTCCGTCCATTCCCATGGTCACCAAAGTGGCTACTATGGACGCCTTAATAAAATCTTCTCTAATTGCTCTTCAACCTAGCAAACTGTCGATTTCCAGTGTGGGTGGACTGAATATTTTGGCCATTGATGCAACACCGCCCATTATTGGCACTCCTCAAGCGGATGGCAAAACGTTGATTTCTGGTGACTTCATCACATCTCAACCGAGTCTCACATGTGCAGTCAGTGATGAAACGGCCTTAGGAACCTGGCGAATCGATGTGCTGGATAATCAAAGCTCTGTGGTCTTTACCAAGAGTGGGACACTAACGGGGACTAGTGGGACTGTATCTGCCTACGTCACTCCTGCTTTAAATTCAGGAACCTATAAAGTGACATTTGTGGTCAAAGATTCTTCGAACAATACCAGTACCAAAAATATTACGGCTCTACGAGTGGATACCGGATTTAAACTCTCTGATTGTGTCAATGCACCTAATCCGTTTAATCCCTGGAATACTGTAACCAAATTACAATACCAACTCTCTCAATCTGCGGATGTCTCCATTACCATTTATAGCATTAGTGGTGAGAAATTGTGGTGGCAAAATTACTCGGCTGGAAGCGTGGGCGGAAGTGCTGGATTTAATAGTGTGAGCTGGGATGGTCGATCGTTTGGACAGGTGTTGGCCAATGGACCGTATATTGCCTATATCGTGGCCCAAAATGGATCGAAAAAAAGCGTCGGCAAAATCAAACTCTTGATCTTGAAATAGAGGGGGAACCATGAAAAAACAATTACTCGTATTATATATCATTATATTGACCACCTCTTCACTTCGAGCATCAGATACAGCGGGAGCCTTTTTAGAAAAAGGGGTTCAGCCTCGAGCCGCGGGATTGGGGATGGGATATTCCGCTTTAGCCAAAGGATCGGATGCGGTGTTTTGGAACCCTGCGGGCTTGGCTCACACACAGTCTAGCGATGTGTCCGCTATGGGCTATCAAGGATTTGAAACCAACACCATTACTCTCCAAGGAGCATTACCTGTATCCACCCCTTGGGGAAAAGTTGTGCTAGGAACAGCCTATATCTCTAGCCGATTGGATGGCATTCAATTTGCAACCTTGGATAGCGTGACGGATAGAGCTCAATTGGGAGATCAGGGCAGCTATTCTGGGACAGGTTATTTGATAAGTATCGGGATGCCACTAACATCCCAGCTTAGCCTAGGCTCTACCCTCAAAGTGATCCAAGAAACGGCCGCTCAGTACAGTTCTAGTGGGATTGGGCTAGATATTGGAGCACAATACGCACTCACTCCCAGGATCACAGTAGCAGGAACTCTTCAAAATCTCATTCAACCGTCTATGGGCTGGAATACCCCGTCCAAAAATGTGGACACCATTCCACTGGTATCCAAGCTGGGTCTTGGTATTCAGATCATACCCGATCAGTTAATGATGAGTACAGATCTCGTATATCGACGTAATTCATTTGCTATTCAAGGTGGGATGGAATATTGGCTAAGCTCTCAACTCCCTATTCGAGTTGGGATTAATCGGGACGAATGGAGTGTCGGGACGGGCCTCGTATTGTCACAGATGAGCGTAGACTTTGCGTGGACTCGGCCCAATCAACTCGAGGTATCGGATATTTATCGTATCTCATTAACACTTGGAGGATTTTAATAATGAAAAAAACCATTAACAAAGGAAAGATAATGCTAAACCCTTTTCAAAAAATGCTACGATCGGTTGTAATGTTGACTCTAATAACCTCTCCACTTTGGGCACAATATATCCAAAACCCCAGCACCGGAAGTTATGGCATTACGGAAACAACAGCCACAGATAGCAATGTGTTCTTAAAAAACACGACATCAGCAGGAATTGCTCGATGGATGTCTGTAGGAGGAAATGGAGCCGTTAATGCCCAGGTGATCGCTGATCCCACAACAGGATTAGCTCGATTTGGAACCACAGTATCGGGTATCGATGTGGATGTATTTTCTCCAAGAAATATCTTTTTGAGTACAGATCCAGGAACGGGAGTCACTCCTCGATTCACTGTAAAACAAAATGGCTATATCGGGATCAATACGATTACTCCTCAAAAAAGTGTAGACATTCAATCGGTGTCTAACGATGTGATTAGTGTTGGAAAACCCTTAGCCGTAGGCGAATGGACAGGAATCCATATTGGCTACGCCGAACCGTGGAACACCTATTACCGAAAAGCTGGGTTTGGGTTTTATCGAACAGATGCAACGGCTAGCCGAGGAAAACTGTTTTTATTTAACAATGTCAATTCGGATGCCAGTTCTGGAACTGTCAATGATGCCCGATTAACCGTGGATGAGTCTGGGAAAGTGGGGATTGGAACGGTATCTCCTCGAGACATGCTGGAAGTGTTTGGAGGGTTGCTCATCCAAAACAACTCTGGAACAAATGGATTACGAGTCCAACGAGGATCGGATACCAGTGCCCCTACGGTGCAGATCGCCATGGACTCTGGAAGTTCGTATATCAGCAGTTGGGGGCCGATGGTATTTCAAACGGGAGCCTTTAGTGGAACTGTGGGAGAACGAGTACGGATTGCTCCAGATGGAAAAGTGGGGATTGGTCAAAATAATCCGAGCAAAACGTTGGATGTGAATGGAACCTTGGGTGTGAGCGGCCAAACCACCTTAAGTTCTACCGATGTGATGGGAATGGCGTGGGTACGCAGTGGAGATTTACGGGTCGGAGAAGGGATCGCTAGTCCATCCATTCGGTGGTCTGGTCCCAATAACTGGGATGCCTATTTGGGAACATCCCAAGATAAGCTGTATTTCCGTAGAAACAGTGATCCTAAAGTAACCATTCAGTCAGATGGTAGCGTGGGAATTGGAATCTCAAATCCAAGCTCTACCTTGCATTTGGATGTGGCTGGAGGCCCTGTATTGAGAATGAGTCGTGGCAATGGATCTCGATTTGATATCGAAGTCGATGGAACCAATATGATGATAGGTCCAAGAGACAGTGGAGATTTGATTTTGAAGTCAGGTTCTTATGGGGAAGGACTTCGTTTATTGGCGAATGGAAATGTGGGAATTGGGACGACGACACCCACATCAAAGTTTGAACTATCCGATACCATAAACAACGAAACCGCTTTACATATTAATGCCAGAGGGATTAACTCTAATGTTCCCCTCATTCGATTCTCACAAAACAACACCAAAAAATGGAGTCTTTTTGCAGAATACCCAGCGGCTGGAAATTTTTCATTGTATTCCCATGGCGGAGTCAATGACGTGGTCATGATTGTGAAAGACAATGGCAATGTAGGGATCGGAACGTCAACACCAAGTACAAAGTTAGAGGTGAATGGGACAGTAAGAGCCCAGGATATGATAGTGGTTGTTAAAAATTGGGCGGATTATGTATTTGAGCCTGATTACAAACTCAGAACCCTTCCCGAACTCGAAACCTTTATCAAATCTAAAAAGCATTTGCCAGATGTCCCTACTGAAGCCGAGGTCAAGGCCAAAGGTGCCAATGTGGGAGAGGTTCAAGTGGCTTTGTTGAGAAAGATTGAGGAATTGAGTTTGTATGTGATTGAATGCCAGAAAAAGCTTGTGAAGACAGAAGAAAAACTCGATAAAACAGAAGAAACTCTAAAAACTTCTACTCAAGAAATTGAGACCCTCAAGGCCAGACTTGAAAAGCTAGAATCAGCAAAACGTGTGGGTGGAAACTAAACCATGAAAAAACTATTTTTAAGCATGATATTGCTGTGCCTAAGCACAGTCCTTTTTGCAGATCCGCCACAAAACAGTGTGTCATTAACAATTCAAGGCGGAGATCCTTTTGCTGCTCCGCAAAATATTCCTGCAAGTGGAGGGGGATCCGGAATAACGGTATCTTCTTTTGGAGGAGGTACAACCATAGGCGGTGTTTCAAACTCAACATCTCAATTGGGGACTATCACCGGAATAGCACAAAATTATTTTCAAATTAATGATATAAGCCTAACTCAAGGTTCAATGAATCAAAATGAAACGGATTTAGTTTTGCCTGGAAAAGCGGGTTTAGATCTAACTATATCAAGAAGCTATTCTTCTTCACGATATAGATCAGAAGCGGATATGAATCCTACAGCAGGCAAATCTTGGGGTGCGTATGGAGGAAAAGGATGGAGCTTCAATATAGGTATGCGAGTGTATGTCATACGATCAACAGATTCCAATAAAATCAATAAAGTGTTTGTAGAAAGCTCAGATGGTATAGAAGAGTATGAAAATGGGGTGTCCAAACAGCCTGGAAATTTCAATAAAATCGAATTGATTACAACGGGTGTACTTTCTGTTTTTGGAAGAATGGACACTATTTCCGAAGTTCGATTTAAAACAACGGACGGAAAAATCTTTGTTTTTAGCAAGCCCTTTTTTCTAGAGAGATATACACAAACTAACAGTTATACCTGTTATTCCATAGAGGGATATGTGCTTAGTGAAATAAGAGATTCTTTTGGAAATAAAATCCAGTTTAATTATGAATCTTTTGGAGCGGATTTACGTGTAGGGGGAAAACAATTAGGAAGTATAATTGGCCAAGGCAATGTGGATTATATAATAAACAATTTATTTAATAGGAGCATGTATATAGACCCACCTGAAGCATCCTATAAACAATTAAGAGTTAAAACAATTATTGATACCTTTGGTCGGGTAGTGACAATTGCTTACGGAGAACCAAGCAACTTAGCCTCATTTGGACGAGACCAAATGATTACAGGCATTACGTATGTAGGTACTAACGGAAACCCATTAAAAATTGTATATAGCTACGATTCACAGGCCTGCTTAACTCAAGTAAAGGCTGCAAACCTTCCTGAAAAAAAATATACATATACTTATTTTCAACCTCGCTACCATCGATACGACCATGGCCATCAAGAATATTTTTGGCCTTTTGAATGGTTTGTAAAAGAATATGATTTAGATGCGTACAACCCTACAGGCGGTAGAAATAATGGCATGAGAGATATTGAGGAGGCAAAGGGATATTTATTAAATACAATTACCTCCCCCCTAAGTGCTATTGTGACCTATACCTATGAAGATTGTTTAATTACCACCCATAATCTTATTAACTTAGGAGCTTCCAATCATGTTGTTGTTCAAAAATCAGTAAATGATGGACAAACAACTAAAATCACCAATTTTATTTATCCACGAACGTACGACGGGTATCTTACTAAAGAAAGTTATCGGCCACCTAAACAAGATTATAATGCCTATTATTTTACTTCTGTTACGGTTGATAATCCGTCAGAAGTTCAAGATGAAACTTACCAATTTAGTAATGCCCTAGTGACCAAACATACTCAGGGTGTTAATGAAACACAAACGTGGTGGGACTATGATAAGATGCTACAATTCAAAGTCGTAACTCTTAAAAATGGGATTATCCAAACACAGTTTGAAAAGCAGTACGGGCAATACTATAACGTTATTTCATTGGTTACTAAAAAAGGCCCTTCTTTAACCCCTATTGTTCAGGAAGAGACAACCTTTGCTACTATGTCTAAAACTGGAACCACTGATGATCTCATCAATAAAAATTTAGTTCGGTTGCCTCAACAAAGCAAAGTTACGGATCTTCAAACCAATATTTCTCGTTCTACATACACTGTTTATAATAATAATGGTCAACCAATAGAGTGCTACCAGGGTCAAAATACATCAGGAAAATTACTTAAATCCATGCTTTATGATGGGCAGGGTCGTATCGTTCAAGAAAACGTCCCGTTATCTAATGGCCAAATATGTAGCTCCTATTCAACTTATACGGATGGACTTACCTATACCATTTTGAAAACATCGAATGGGAAAAGTGCCACTGAGGAATTTGAAAAAAACACGGGACGCATAATAAGGGGGACCGATATTAATGGCAATACAACGTTATATAGCTATGATGATTTTGGAAGGCCAGTAACTATCATATTCCCTGATGGGAGTCAAAAAACAGTTGTTTATTCGGCTGATTTAAAAACAACTACAGTTACTCAAGGAGGAAGAACAGACACTGCCGTTCTGGACAACTTAGGAAGAACGGTTCTTTCCCAATCTACAGGAAAAGAAGACACAAAAGTGGAGTATTATTTTTCCAACTTACCCAGCAAAACATACAAAAAACAAAATGGAGTATGGGTTCTTAAAAGTAGCTCTGTTTACGATTCTTATCTGAGAAAGGTTCAAACGATCAGCCCAGATTTTGGCACGAGTACCGTAGCTTACGATACGCCTGCCTTAAATAAAATAACAACTACCGATCCATTAGGAAGACAGACTATCCAAACGTTGGATGAATTCGGGCAATCTGTACAAACTCAAGACAGTGCGGGAGGGGTTACCACAGTACTCTATAATGGTTTTGGAGAAATAACAAAAACGATTGATCCTCGAGGACTTGTACATAAAATTGATACTGATGCTTATGGCCGACCCCTTACTGTCTATCATACATTAAATCAAAATAATGGATCCAATATCCCAGTAAGAGGGCAGACTAATTATAATAGCAATAACCCTGATGAAATTGACTCTATGCAAGTTTACGACCGATTAGGAACATTATTTAGAACCTATAGCTATGTGCTTGATAACGAAAATCGTCTGTCACAAACCTTACTGAACAATCAAATCCAAGAAACACTCACTTATGAGGAGTCTGGACATACTAATGGTAAAGGAAGGCTTACTAAAGCCGAAACTCCCGATGCGATTACGCAATATGATTTTGATAACATGGGCCGTATTACAAAAGAAACTACAACGGCTAAGACTATTAATAAAACCTGGGATATTCAATATGTTTACAACACCAATGGACAGTTAGTAAGCTTGCGGTATCCTGATGGAAAGTTGGTTGAGTATAGTTATGATACCAATCAGCGTCTAAGTTCCATTAAGTACAATAATCAAACGGTCTTAACGTATTCTTACAATCCAAACGGAACAATAAATCGACTTACGTATGGAAACGGTAAAGTCATTAATTATGAATACCAAAAAGAGATTTTATTAAGCAAAATTTCAGACAGCAATTTGCAATACAATCAAACCTATACCTTTGATCCTGTGGGTAAAATTACCCTAACCCAACATAATGATTATGTGACGTATGGAACCCCACTGACTCGTGGTTACACCTATACAATTAAGGATGAGCTTAAAACGGTTGATTTGAACGGCAGCCGTTACTATACACACGATTTTGACAAAAATAGCAATCTCATTCGTTTTGAAACACGAAATAACAGATCGTTTACAGGTACAAATTTAACTCAACCTAGTCAAAATATGCTCATCGACATCGATTCCGATCAGCTCCTCGAAAAGCGTCAGAAAGACGGTTCCAAAATTACTGTTTCTTACGATGCCGAAGGCAACATGGCCAGCAAAAAATATATCCTACCTGGTATCGATGGAAACCCACCGGTAATCTGGACTAACCGCCAATATCTATACAACTACCAAGGTCAGCTTCAAATAGTAAGCGAAAATGGACAGATTTTAGCCCAATATGGATACGATCATAAGCATCATCGTATTTACAGCAATACGGTTGATACCGCATTCCCAACAAAGTTTTATTACTGGGATTTAGCAGGCCGAATTATCGGTGAAGGCGTTTATGGGCAAAATGGAGCCGACTTTTCTGTAAGATATATTTACAATGGTAATCAAAAAATAGCCATGGAACGCCGTGATATGAACACTGGACAGGTAGAAATGCTCTACTTTATCAACAATGCTCAAGGAACTCCTGTAATGATTGTTGATCAAAATAACAATCCCATTAGTCGTATCAATATGGACGAATACGGGAATCCTGGCATTGCCTTTGGGCCAAGGTCTGAGGTTAACTTCACTGGTAAAAAAATGGATCTCAAAACGGATCTATATTACTTCAATCAGCGTTTTTACGATCCTGAACTAGGTCGGTTTCTTCAAGAAGATCCAGCAGGACAAACATTAAACCCTTACCTTTATTCCGGTAATAATCCCTTAATGTATGTAGACCCCAATGGAGAATGGTTCTTTACAGCATTATTCACCATGGTAGGTATGCCATGGCTTGGAGCTGCTCTTGATACAGCAGCTTGGGCTGGAACAGCAGCGGCAGGGCTTAATTTTGGTATACAGTACTGGAGTACCAGTGGAAATCTTAGCAAAATGAACTGGGGCGCTGTATGGAACAGTTTTGGAAGTGCGGCAATAGGCAGTTTAGTTGGGGGCCTTCCTTCTAATTTTGGAAAAATAGATTTTGGAAGTGGTTTTTGGAACGAACTTGGCTCTCGTGCTGTTCAAACTGGAGTTGGAAATGTTATTCAGGGAGTTGCTCAAGGTGATGGCCGTATTGGGGAAAGATTTTTGAGCGGTGCTCAGCAAGGCGGGGCAGACTTTTTGGCAGCTAGAACTATTGGAGGGGCTCAAATCAGCTTTGGAAAAGAATACAAAGAAACTTATGATAGTGTAAAAGCAATGGTTGAAAAAATGGGAAACGCCGAAGGTTACATCATTGCAAGAGATATCGGCGGTGTGGAGCATTGGCAGGTGATTTATAATTCAGGAGCAGAAGGTGTAAAGAATTTTGGATCATTAGGAGCCTATAAGGGCATAGATCATATAGCGCTTTCAGCCCTAGGCTTAGAAAAGGCGTGGTTTGGTCCTGATAATGATATCAGAGAATATGAAGATCAAAACAAAGTTAAGCATATACAAAAGTATAGGATTGTAAAAAAACTGAATGCT
>CAZFCP010000010.1:37960-64234 GCA_964517775.1 uncultured Candidatus Marinamargulisbacteria bacterium
CTGTTAACAAAAGTGTGAGTGAAAGTGCAGCGAATCAAGGGTATAATTTACCTTTTAATAACTGTGTTCACATCGCAAATTTACAAAATTGAGGTGCTTTTATGAGAAAAATAGCAATTCTTTTGGTATTAATAAGTCTTTTTTTTGAACAAAAACTACTACATTCTACAGGGCTTATTAAGTTAGATCAGTATATATATTTTTCAATTTTTAGCTCGGAGATTTCAAGGTATGATTTTAAAAAAAGACAGGAAGATCATAACGTTCTTAGGCGAAAGCCCAAAACTTTTACAGACGAAATTTCTAAGATAAGAGAAGGATTTTTGGTAAGTGAAACTACACAAGTTGATTCTTCTAACAATAAAATAAATTATTATAGTGCAGTAATTTATTACGATAGAGACCTTAAAAAGGTCAATGCTTTCTCTTCTTATTTTTTGGGAAAAGGAGGGACTTCATACGATGGAACAAAAACATTCGAAGATGACGAATGGTGGGTAGTTGGACAGCAACA
Organism: uncultured Candidatus Marinamargulisbacteria bacterium; assembly: GCA_964517775.1. GTDB lineage: Bacteria > Margulisbacteria > Marinamargulisbacteria > SXXA01 > JAHFDB01 > CAZFCP01. Next base: position 38,475 of record CAZFCP010000010.1, read on the forward strand.
AAAAAAAATAAAATTTAAAGATTTTTATTCAGATGCTGTTTTTCTGAGGGATAGTCGTCATATTCTCTTTAACAATGATAAAAAAGAGACATGGCTATACGATACAGAAACTCAAACACAAAAGCTTATAGCATCAGGAATATCTCCAACAATTGGTGAACCAGCATACAACCATCCGTGGATAGTTTGCTCGGATGGAATGAGTATCTATATTTTTGATTATGAAAAAATTCAGTTAAAGCTTGTTAAAACATTTGAAGATCCAGGGCCATGGTTTAGAGCTAAGCGAGGAGAAAAATATTCTTTTTTAATTCATTCCAGTGGGTTTAAGTGGTTAGAAGATGACAGCGGGTTTATCTTTAACAAAGCCATGCACCCCCATATTTTAGATCCGTTTAGTTATTTAAATCCTTATCTTATGGACTATGGCGTACGAACTTTTTATTTTGATCTTGAAGAAAACAAAGAATACGATTTAGGTGTCTCGCTTAGAGATGGAATTTTGCTAAAAAAACCTACTCCTGAAGAAAAAAAACAACCGTTATAAAGGATATATCATGAAAAAATATTGTATTATTTTTGGTCTACTTATGGTGTTTGTTCAGTATGCTTATGCGGACGAGGTGGAAAACGTTATTGATAAAGCTAAGAACTATCAGTCGCAACTTTCTGTCAAGTACGATGTGACCGAAATTGTTCAGGATGATCTTGCAAATAAGACAACCACAAATAACTATTCTGTCCTTAAAAAAGGAGTTAGAGAGCTTATTAAGGAAAAATCAGGAAACATCATTCTTAAAGAAGAAAAAAAACAGAAACAATTGATTAATAATAGCATTGTAGAGGCTCCAAGCATGCCACCAATTTTAGATTTACTATTGGCCTATTATAAAAATGGAGTTTCCAATACAACTGTAACCTCTAAAGATAATACGATTATTGTTAAAGGTAAAAAAGATGACATTTCCTTTAAGGCTGTATTTTCTCAAAATCCAGTCCTTCTACTTGAATTTGAATCTAAAAACAAGGGCGGAGATAAATCTGCATCTTGGAAATTTAATTATGATTTCCGATCAAATACACCTATTCTTTTAGAAACCACACAATCCTCTCGTTTAAAGGAAAACGAAAAATTTGTTTCAAATTATACAAAGACCTTGCGTTACCAAAACTATAAGCAAGATGAAAAAATTATTGATAGTTTATTTAGTGAGGAAACTCTCAAATCAAAGCAATTTCCCAAACTGAAAGATGACTCACTTCAATAGAAAGGTTCATTTTTTGTAGAAATTTATTGGACAAATAAGAAACAAACCCAAAAAAAGATTTAAAAGGAGTAATTTATGAATACGAAATTTACAAAAAAACAACCTCTTCAAAAAACGGTGTTTGCGTTAGGTTTAGGGCTGACTCTGATTAGTTTATCAGGCTGTTCTGCGGCCAACTCGGTTGCTGGGACAGGTGGAAATCCAGCATCAACATCAGCCTATGCGACCCCCGCTGAAAAAGCGGCATTAACCACATTGGTGAGCCAACCTGGATTCATTGGAAGCTCAGGATCTGGGAGTAGTAGTTCGGCACAATCCAGTTCTTTAACCACTTTTTCAACGGGAAATAAAGCCAGCATACAAGCAGTGTCCACTACAAAAACAAGTATTGACTATGATGGTGTGAGTTACCCCATAAGTGACTATAAGGTCATTATTAACGGTAAGCAGTATTATGCTAATTCTTATGAATCTGCAACCGATTCATCAGTATACCTCACAGAAGTGTATACTTTTGATTATCTAAACACCAAAAACCTCCCCAAAGAGATCGCTAACCTACAAGCATATAACTGCGCGTCCTACAAAACTCGTTTTTCATCGATTATGGCTAACGACCTGTATTACAGCTACAATCCGACAACAAATTTAACAATCCCATTGCAAAAAAATATGGAAGGGACGGTGACCTACAAAGCCGTCGATGCAACATTTACATTTTCGAATGGAACACTTACAAAAGTATTGCCCAATGAAAAATCAAGTGTCTACACCCTACGATATAATTGGCCATTTATTATTACCGTGAATGGGGTGTCTTTCGCTGGGGTGCTGAAAGGAGATTTTCAATCCAATGCGATGAATGGTGCTGAAATTACATCAGAACTGACCACAGTAGATGGAAGCCGAAAAGTAGGTCGACTATCTGTCATCAATACCCCCTCCTCGCCATTAAAGGTGTCTATCTACAATGCCAAGGGTGAGTTAGAGAACTTGGTTTCAACCCAATAATTTTCGCCATGACCAAATCTACGGAACTTTGAACTCATTATGTTTCTTAGCTCCATATCCCATTTTTTCTAAAACTTTCTAAAACGCCACACTTAATCGTACGTAATCTAGATCAAACAAACAACAATCAACTCAAATCAAGGTGAGTCTAAAATTACCCCTCTTGCCTAAAAAATGCTAAACTCTTAATCAGCGGGTCGCAAGTTCGATCCTTGCACAGCGCACCAGGAAATATTCATTTAACCCATACATTCTTTCCTGAAGTAGGCTTAACCACCCATTTAAGCGTATCTAGACTATAGCTTATTGACACAATTAGAATAATGTCTGACAATAAAAATATGGTTAACCACCGTCCATGGACACCCAACCAAGCGGATTATCAAGCAATTTTCCAAGATCAAAATCCCTGGAGACTTTTTACGTTCGATCTAAAAAAAGATCTGGATGCGCTTGCGCCTACTACCGAACGCAGCATCGTACCCTTTCTTGCGAAGCAAATTCAAGACAAAAGTCTGAAACGATTTCAGCTTCTCTTTGGGCCTCGCCGAGTTGGAAAAACAACAGCCATGCTTCAAACTGTGCGGCAACTTCTTCGAGAAGGAATACCTCCGCAACGATTACTATGGCTAAGGCTTGATCACCCCTTGCTAATGACCATTCCACTTGGCAACTTGATTGAATTGGTTTTGCCAAATATTCGAACCACAAAAGATATTCACTATCTTTTTTTGGATGAAATCACGTATGCGGCTAACTGGGATAGTTGGCTTAAAACATTTTACGATGACCATTGGCCTATCCAGATTATTGGAACATCCAGCGCAACGTCAGCATTGCGAGACAAAAGACATGAAAGCGGAATTGGCCGATGGACAGAGCAATTCATGATGCCCTACCTGTTTGGAGAATATCTTGAACTCATCAACAAACCTCGGCAACTGGAGTCAAAGGGATCTCTGTACGCTACAATTTCAGGATTAGATCCTGCATTAGGAGAGGCCGAAGATAATCCTGACTTACAAAACTACCTATTAATGGGGGGATTTCCAGAACTGATTCTACTAAATCAAGAGTCTTCGGATCGTATGCAAAATTTGTCGAGGTCTCAAAGGATACTGCAAGCCGATGCATTAGAAAGAGCTATTTATAAAGATATTCCTCAAGTTTACGGAGTCGATAACCCTCTGAAACTAGAACAATTAACGTATACATTGGCAGGGCAAATTGGTGGAATTTTATCATCAAAAAATCTTTCGGATAATTTGCAGATCAGCATGCTGACTATCGATCGATATATGATGTTTCTTTCTCAAGCATTTATTATTTTTACACTATCTGCGTATTCCGGCAGTGAAACAAGTATTCAAAAACGTGGCCGAAAACTATATTTTTGGGAGGGTGCGATTCGAAATGCAGCCCTTCAACGAGGACGAACCCCACTAAGCAATCCTGATGAATTTGGAATTTTAATTGAGAATTCAGCAGCAAGTCACCTTAAGGCCTTAGGTGATTTGACCAACATTCGTGTACATTATTTTCGAGATGGAAAAGATGAGGTTGACCTCATTTTTGATGATCCACAGGAACCTATGGCATTTGAAATTTCAACCACTATAAACCATCATCGAAAAGGATTGAAAGCATTAATAAAAAGAGCCCCAAAATTCAAAGGGCGATCTTATCTAGTCACTTATGCAGGGAGAGCGCTCATTTCTGCGGAGTCTACTCCCGATGGCATTGGAATAATCCCCTATGATTTGTATGTGTTGGCCATTAACTCTGAAGTAGAGCGGTTGAGGAAAATTTAATCAGCGGGTCGCAAGTTCGATCCTTGCACAGCGCACCAGATAATGACACAACAAATAAGACACCCGCTAGCTACTTTATCCAGCTACATGTCACATTTTAGCTCCATACTCCAAAGCCTACGTGTCGTTACTTTCTACAAACGATTTTAAGCTTTCTAACCGCGTATCCCATTGACGTTCAAGAGTGGCGATAAAGGCTTTAGCCTGTAGCAAAGAATCTCGGTTGAGAGAGACTTCCGTTGAACGTCCTTCGGTTTTAAGAAAAACTAATCCTACATCCACTAAAATCTGTAAATGTTTGCGGGCACCCTGTCTGGTTACCCCTATTTTTTGGGAGACACTGTTAATCGTATGCCGCGTATCATCCGATAGCCGACGGATCATTTCAAGACGAACAGGGTCTCCCAATGCTTTAAAGGTTTCAGAAATCATCATGTTATTTTTTAAAATAGGCGTCCAGGCGACCGATCATAAACGTCCAGCCACCGTCATTTTGTGTATATTTTTTCTCTGCGACGTCGGAAGGCAATTTAGCAAATCCAGACTCTGTAAGAATGAGTTTACAGGATTGGCCCACTTCTTCAATCTTAAATTCAACCAAGGTATGAGGCACCGTTCGCACATCTCCTAGAAAATCGCTTCCGCCTGGGATCCATCTATAAGCAAAATATGAGTAAGGCTGCATTGCTTCGATAAAGACCTGAGCTTTCCCGTGTCCCTCAAAAACAAATAATGGACGTTCCCCTTCAGATAAAATGCCTTCGATTCTATCTGGAAACCATTGGGTAAGTTGATTTGGACTGGTAATGGCCACATATACCCGCTCTTTAGAAGCGTTTATCATAATCTCGCGCTGGATTTGGTCTTTCATAACAATTCTCCTTAAAAAATACTGTATTAAGTCTGGTTATTTATCCATGGTCCGAATCAATATGCAACCATATTGTTGCATATTGATTAAAATTCAATCCATTCTCCTCGAAGCAAACGTCGCTTTACCTTGTATTTTATGCTACATTTACCTTATGACAACCATAAATCCCTGGATCAATTTCAACGGTAATGCTGAAGAAGCGTTTACCTTTTATAAATCAGTCTTTGGCGGCGATTTCTCAAAGATTGTACGCTTCAAGGATCTCGAAAATCCTGGATTCCCTATCTCAGAAAAAGATGAACAGAAGATCATGTATATCGCTCTGGCTATTGGAAAAGGCAGTGAATTAATCGGAAATGACATCCCAGAGTTTATGGGACAGGTCAATGAAAATGAAAACAGAAGTAAAATTTCAGTAGGTGCTGAAAGCAAAGAAGAGGCAGACAGACTGTTTAATGGACTTTCTGCAGGAGGCAATGTGGAAGTGTCTATGAGCCATAGTCCGTGGGGCAGCTACTTTGGGATGTTTAGAGATAAATATGGGATAGAGTGGGTTGTAGAGTTTTCAGCTGCTTAACTCTATGTCAAAAGCCCTATGTTGGATTCGCCGAGATATCCGCCTGCACGATCATGCAGCACTAAGCGCCTGCACCCAAAACCACTCTGAAAGTTATATCGTCTTTATTTTTGATCCCGAAATTCTCGAGCCGATCAAAAAAAAATCCACAGCCGACAAGCGTCTACAATTTATTGCCGAATCCCTGTTTGAATGTGGCCATTTTCCCATCATTCGATACGGAAATCCTGTTGATGTCATTCCACAACTTATTAAAGAACTGCAAATCAATGCCCTTTATTTTAATAGAGATTACAGCCCTTACGCACAAAAACGGGATAAAACAGTAACAGAAATCGCCAAAACCTTGGGATGTAACGTCAACACCTTTAAAGATCATGTGATTTGGGAACCAGAAGAAATTCTCAATCAATCCAAACCTCCCTTTAAAATTTTTACACCGTATTCAAAAGCCTGGAAAACAGCCTTAATTCCATTTTTACCTCTTCAGGAGTATCCAGTAAAAACACAGCATATTGTTCCTCATCAAAATGCCTTTAAATCCGTTAAGGATATTTTGGATTTTGCAGGATTTGAACACACGCCACTATTATGGCCAGGAGGTACAAAAGCAGCTCACAAACACCTGGAAGACTTTAAACATAAACTGGGTGAGTATGAAACTGCCAGAGATTATCCGTCTGTAGAAGGAACCTCTCATTTATCCGTATATATTCGGCACGGCTGCATCTCCATCAGAGAGCTTGTAAATGCCGCTACAGAAACCCAGAATTCAGGTTCAGAAAAATGGCTTACAGAGCTGGTCTGGCGAGAATTTTATCAAATGGTTTTTCATTTTTATCCAGACGTAAATTCCCAACCTTTTCAGGAAAAATTTCGCTCACTCACCTTCACCACAAACGAAGACTATCTGGCCGCCTTTAAAAATGGCCTAACAGGATTTCCCATCATCGATGCTGCCATGCGCTGCCTGAACCAGACTGGATGGATGCACAATCGTTTACGTATGGTAACCGCCTCATTTTTAACCAAGATCCTGTTATGCGACTGGAAACGCGGCGAACGTTATTTTTCATGGAAACTTCTCGATTATGAACTTCAATCCAATAACGGTGGCTGGCAATGGGCCGCAGGAATCGGCTGCGATGCGGCTCCGTATTTTCGGATTTTCAATCCCATCACCCAATCTCAAACTTATGATCCAAACGGAGAGTTTATTCGTGAATTTTGTCCGGAACTAAAGTCACTCTCAAACAAAGACATCCATTTTCCAATGGCAGCAAAACAACTACCTTTATCCTTTCAACTGGGAAAAGATTATCCTTTTCCGATTGTTGATTATGCCTCGCAACGGAAAAAGTGTTTGGAGTTTTTCAAAACATGAAAAAACTGGCAATCCTAATACTTTTTTCCATAATTCCTTTTCATTTTTCTTTCGCAAACCCCAATGCCTTCCTCCTAAAAACCACTAACAAAACACTCATATCCGAAGGCGACTGTAAAACAAGACATTCCCCATGCTCTACCTTCAAAATAGCCCTAAGTGTTATTGGATTTAACGAAGATATTCTTCAGGACGAACACCATCCTGTCTGGGATTTTAAAGCTGGATATACCGATTTTCTACCGGTCTGGAAACAATCTCAAACTCCGGAAACGTGGATAAAAAACAGTTGTGTGTGGTACTCGCAGGTGCTGACTCAAAAACTTGGGGAAAAACGGTTTCAGCAATATGTGGATGAATTTAATTATGGAAATAAGGATGTTTCTGGTGATCCAGGACAGAAAAACGGGTTAACAAAAGCCTGGCTTTCAAGCAGTTTAAAAATTTCTGTGGATGAACAGGTTTCTTTTATACAAAAACTGGCTGATTTTAAACTTCCTGTCAGCAAAAAATCACAGGAATTATCCAAAAAGCTTCTTTATATAGAAACGTTGCCTTCAGGTTGGAAATTGTATGGAAAAACAGGAACAGGAACACCTTTAAAGTCAGATGGATCAAAAGATACACAGCTTCAATTGGGATGGTTTGTGGGATGGCTGGAAAAAGACTCTCAAAAAGTATATGTAGCCTGTTATCTTGAATCTTCATCTCAGACCAATGTGTTTGGAGGACAACAGGCCAAACAAAAAACAAAAGAAAAACTGGAAGAATTTTTCAAAAACAAGTTTAAAAATGGATAGAATTGCGACAATAACATAAATCTAATAATAGGATGATGGAAAGTATGCTATAGTCCATAACCACTATGGATGATTTATTTTTACTTCAGCATTATTGTTCTGTTGGTGAGGCCATTGCCAAGCTTTTTGATCCATTAATTGAAGTAGCTATTATGGATCACCGTTCGGATAAACCCTATGTTATGGCGATCTACAATAACATCTTAACCGGGAGAATTCCTGGAGACCCCATCTCCGATTTAGGAAAATTGCGTCAGGAAGGCTTTGTTCCCGATAAAACAGATCCTTATAGAAATACGGGCATTAATGGCCAAATTCTGAAATCAGTGTCTTTAGGGATAAGAAATCAGGCAAATAAACTTATTGGGGTTATCGGATTTCACTTTAATATGGATACGTTTCGTCAGATGGGCAGTGTTATCAGCACACTTATGAATTTTGGATCAAACCCATTTGTAACAGGTGGCGAAACATGGGCACCTAAAACAGGGGTTCCCAACGAAGAAATTTTGCAATTTATTGATCATTGCATCCTGAAACGGGATTTAGACGGTAAAAAAATAAAAGCAAAAGATAAACAGTGGATTATTAAAGAAGTCAAAAAAGCAGGATTTTTTAATAGACGAGGTTCAATTGTATCCGTTGCAGAAAAACTACAAACAACCCGTCAGATGGTGTACAGATACCTCAAAAATATCTCTGAAAGTTAACTGTCCTGCAAACAAAAAAAACAATAGGTTTCTTTTGTATACATCGATGAACATTTCTCACACAATTTAAATCCATTTTCTTTTTTCATTTTATTTTCATGTTCAATCAATGATTTCAAATCCATTTTTTCAGGTTTTTTAACAGAGGGTTCAGCTGCTTTTTTACCAGCTTTTTCAAAACTGATTTTTAGTTGAAACACAGCTTTTTTATGACCTAATTCGGCTGTAATTTTTTCATTCATTTTTTTGATTAAATCGGTTTTATAAAAATCAATTTCATTTATCCACATTGGATTATCGGAAACAATGGTTAACACGCCTTTTTTATACGAAGAAAATCGAAGATGTTTCGCAAGTTTTCCAAATACATCTTCCCAGGAGGATTGAATAACAGCTACAACAAGATGGGTTTTAGATAACTCGGATAATAGAGTTTGCTTTTTAAAAATCTGTCCTAATCTATCCACGAGTCAGCACTCCGTTTTCAATGTTAAAACACATAAAGTCCTTAAAAATATGTTTATCTGATTCTAAAATCGTACTGTAAAATACCTGACCTTTATCCAAAATTCTGGATAAAACCAGGGTTTTTAAGCTGTCATCCACTTCTGAAAACGAATCATCAAGCAATAAAATTGGAAAAAGTCCTGTTAGACGACTTATACAGTTAAATTGCGCTATTTTGAGTATAAACGCTACAGACTTATTCACACCTCTCGAGTAAAACTGAAAGAGGTTTTTATCATCCGCAATTAAACTGTAATCATCACGGTGTGCCCCATAAAGGCAATATCCGGCATAAATCTCTTTTTCGATATTTTCACCCAGTTTTTTTAGAAGTGTGTCCTGATACTTATCAACAGACTCTGCTCCTGAAAACTGATAGTTTATGTGAAGTTTTTTTGGGATTTTAGAGTTAAAATTATCCATAATTCGGCTGTATTCGTCTTGTAAAACAATTAATCCCTTTAATCTAAAATTGACTAATTTAGAGGATAAATCTGCCAATGTTACATTCCAGAATTCAACAAGACTTTTATCAGGATTTTCTTTTAAGAGTTTATTTTTCTGTTTAACCGCTTTTTCAAATTTTATAAAAAGTGAGGAGTATTCAGGAAAAAAAGCCGAGCAAAACTCATCAATCTGATGGCGTCTTTCAGCAGGAGATTCCCTAAATGTATGCACAAAATCCGATGAAAAAAACACAACAGGGAACCGTTTTTTTAACCCCACATACGATTTAAATGGCTTTTGATCATAAAACCCCGAAACTCCCGCATCGGTTACCTTCACAAAAATCTTCTCGGTTTTTATCCCATCATCCACCAAAGTACCTACAACACTTTCGGTTCCTGAAAACGGAATAAAACAGTTAAAATCCTTTTCCAAAGGAGATTTACCTGAAAAAACAACAGACACTGCTTCTAAAAAATTGGTTTTTCCCTGGTTATTCTGACCCAGGATCAGTACATTTTTGCCCTCTTCCAACTCGATTACGGTTTCAGAGAGATTCCTGAACTGTTTTATCCAAAGTTTTTTGATCACATGCCTAGTGCGTCGGTTCTTCTACGGAATGACTTTCCTCAAACTGATGTTCATCCTGTGCTTGTGGTGCAACCGGAGCTTCATGGAAATCGTTTGTACGGATTGGCATCACCACATAAAGGTAATCACCACCTGATACTGGCTCAAGCAGACAAGGGCTTAATCCGTCATTAAAACTCATTTTTACATCATCAGAGTCCATATTCCTTAAAGCATCCAATAAAAGCTTCACATTAAAAGAAACACGGGCTTCACCGGTACCAGCAAGACGAGATAACTTCATAGATTCAAAGAAATCGCCCATAGCCGATGCATTTGATCGAATTGAAACCTGATCATCCGTCAAATTCATGCGAACCACATTATTTGAAAATGTTGCAATAATATTGGCACGTTCACAGGCATCCAAAAGAGCGCGTCTTGAAATATAAAACGCATTTTGAGGGGCTTGTGGAAGTACCTGTTTAAAATCAGGAAACTTACCTTCCAATACTCTGGAAATCATAATAAATTTATCCCACACAAAGGCAACCTGACGCATGGATATAATCATCTGAACAGACTGTTCGTTATCCATCACCCCTATAATTTTATTCAGTTCATTCAAGGCTTTAAACGGAATAATAGACTCAAAATCCTTCAAACCTTCCATAGGCATTTTTTTCAACGCCAGTCTGTAACCGTCTGTTGAAACACCGTGCAGTACAGATTCAACACCTTTAAACAAAATTCCATTCAAAAACTGCTTGGTTTCGTCTGTAGACACTGAAAAAAGAGTACGTGAAAAAATCTCTTTAAGTTCAGCAATCTTAAAAGAAAAAGTTTCACCCTGAGTGATTTCAGGAAAAACAGGATATTCAGATACAGGCATACACAGTAAATCAAAATCAACGTTTTCGCCCATGATTTTCATTTTGTTCTGGCTATCCACCGTAATCGTTAAAAACTGATCGGAGAATTTAGATAAAATACTGCTTAATGTTTTAGACTTAACCAAAACCGATCCTGTCACTTCAACATTTTGAACCGGAATTTTATATTCAATCCCAATTTCCGTATTGTTTCCACGAAGTGTTAGCTCCTGGTTATCTACCGATAAATAAATATTTTCCAAAATAGGAATGGACGTTCGTGTTGGAACAGACTTTTCTACAATATTTACGGCTTTTTGCAATAATGTATTTTGACATCCAAATTTCATAAACAATCCTCCACATTCCTTTTATTATTAGAAAATACTAGTTCTCTTTTATATATATAATATCTAGTCGTAGTAATAGCTGTGTATATGTGTATAACAGCTAAAAAATCTTAATAAATCAATCCTTTTTTATATTTTTTAATGTGAATAACTTTAGAGTGTTTGTGTATAACATTTTAGTTATCCCCGGTGGCCAACATCTTATAAGATACTTGTCCACACACTTATCAACATCATCCTTTCTTAATAAAAGAGCTTAATCATCGTTACGAATATTAGAGATAAGAACCGTAACAATACTCTTGGTATCGGGATCTGTTTGAAGCATGCTTTTAATTTTATCACAGGCATGCATAACCGTTGAATGATCTCTGTTTCCAAAATTTTCACCAATTTTAGGCAGAGACACGTTTGTTAATTCCCTGGCCAGGTACATGGCGATCTGTCTGGCAAAAGCAATATCCTTACTTCTGTCTTTAGAACAAAGCTCACTGTTTGATATATTGAAATAATCACATACTTTACGCTTTATATGATTAATAGAGAGAGGTTTTTCCTGTTTAATACCAACCATGTCGCGAATGACATTACTTGCAATCGATAGGGTGACTTCTGTACTTAATAAAGAGGCGTAGGCTACAATACGGGTTAAAGCCCCTTCCATTTCACGGACGTTGGAAGGAATTTGGGTGGCAATGTAATGCAAAATATCATCGGATACTGCAAAATTATTCAGTTCAATTTTCTTCCTTAGAATTGCAATACGGGTTTCAAGTTCCGGTGGTTGAATATCGGCAATTAATCCCCATTCAAATCGTGTTCTTAGCCGAACTTCAAGTGTAGGAATTTCTTTCGGAGGTCTGTCTGACGTTAAAATAATCTGTTTATTATTACTGTGAAGATCATTAAAAGTATGGAAAAACTCTTCCTGAGTCTGCTCTTTTCCTGCTAAAAATTGAATATCATCCACTAGCAGAACATCCAATGTTCTGTATTTGGCACGAAACGCTTCCACTTTTTTGTCTTTAATGGCGTTAATCAGTTCGTTTGTAAATTTTTCAGAAGAAATTAGATCTATTTTGGATTTTGGATTTTTTCTCTTGATTTCCAATCCAATGGCATGAAGCAAGTGGGTTTTACCCAATCCAACAGATCCATAAATAAATAGTGGATTATAGGCTTTTGCCGGAGCCTTCGAAACAGCCTCAGACGCAGCATGAGCAAACCGGTTGTTATGCCCGACAACGAAGTTATCAAAGGTATATTTTTCGTTAAAATTGTTTTTGGAACCGGATTCTTCTTTTTTCTGTGTTGAAAAACTTAAAATATCCAATTGAGGATCTTTTTTATCTTCAAAGAAAATCTCGTAATGAAATAAAATATCCCGAAATTCTGTGGTTGAAAAATATGATTTTAAGATCGGTTCACATTTTTCTTTAATCCATTCTCTGGAAAAAGCGTTAGGAACCTGTATAGTTAAAATATTGTTTTCAAATTGTTTGGGTGATGTGGATGAAAGAAAGGTTTGAAAACCAGGTTCGGACAGATTTTCTTTTAAACAGGTATTTATTGAACTCCAAATGGTATTTATCACCGGTTTTCCTTGATTTATTCACAAGTTATCCACATAGGCTGTGTAAAACGCTGGATAACTTATTTTGAACTTAAAAATGCCCTTTTTTTATACTTTGACTTATAAAATTAACAAAAAATAACGAATTAATAAACAAGTTATCCACAGATATTGAACGGGTATGATTTTTCTATGAATGTCAGCGAGTAAAATTGTCAAAGGGGAGAGAAGAATACCATTTGTCTACTGATTTAGCAATCTACTGAGGAGACTGGAGAGGTGAAGATACAGCCTCAATCGAGTCAGAATTTGCTGCTCACGTATGGATATAAGTTGATCTTTTACCAGGTCCAGTGTTTTTTTGTTCCTTAACAGCTTGATAAGGTAATCCTGGGTTTTAGATCGTGTAATACGTTGAAGAATGGGCATGTCAGGTGTTGTAAACAACTTTAAATAGATATCAGCTTTTTTGATCAGGAATTGTACATCCGAGGAGGGTGTTTGAAAAAGAGATGAGACATTTACTCTATGGCCATCCGATTGTTTAACATAAAGATCTTCCGGTAAAAACTGATGAAGAAAGATAAAAAAGGCGTTTAATTCATTTGCCGGTAAGGCTGTAATCAATAAAAAATAAATATCCAGATTCAAAAACTGGTCTTTTACATCAATATCATCGATATTTTTTAATAGAATCAATTCAATAGAGTTATTACATAACGACAACTGCTGGCTGTATCGGGTAAGCGTCATAATTAATTCATAAAACACAGACAGGGAAAACGACGTATGAATGACCCGATTCCAGATTTTTTTCTGAAAATACTTGTAAAACCTTAAAAACTGAGGCGAATTTTCACCAAAGTTAAATTCATCTTTAGAGCCTGTACTCCAATAAATCTGAATAGAGGGGTAGGTGTAGGCGATGTTTTTAATTCCGGGAATCAGCACGCCTTCATGCATGGATAGGGCCGCAATGCAGATAACCTGAAATAAACAGAGATAATGTTCGTTAGGGTTTTCTATATCCGATTCTGATAACACACTGTCAGCATCAAGATCTTTATCCAAATGGGATAAAACATCCGAAATAACAGACAGAATTTTTACAGAAACAGGAACAGAAATAGATCGGGAATGTTGAATTAAATCAAGTGAGAAACCCAATTTTTTATTCTTTCTATTCCTTTAGTAATATCGTCCATGGATGTGGCATAAGATAAACGGATATAGCCTTCTGCACCGAATACTGAACCAGGAACACAAGCGACCAGGGCTTCATTTAACAGATACTCACAAAACTGTGCAGAGTTTTCGATTTTCCCTGATTTTGAAGATTTTCCAAAACAGGCTGATACGTTTGGAAACGTATAAAATGCTCCATGTGGATTTAAACACGTGATGCCTGGAATAGCATTTAATGCATCTACCATCACATTTTTGCGTTTTTCGAATTCTATTCTCATGGCGGTTACAGCATCTTCGTTATGGGTTAAGGCTTCCAGACTGGCCCATTGTGACGGTGTCGTGGGGTTGGATGTGGCATGGCTTTGCAACATTCCCATGACCTGGGCAATTTCTGCAGGAGCGGCACTGTATCCAATTCTCCAACCTGTCATGGAGTAGGCTTTTGAAACCCCGTTAATAACAATCGTTCTTTTGTAGATTTCAGGAGAGATGGACGCAATACTGATATGCTGATGCGTACCGTAAATCAGCTTTTCATAAATTTCATCGGAGATTACAAAAATATTGTTTTCTACAAAGATCTCCGCTAGTGCTTCTAATTCCGCACGGGAGTACACAGATCCTGTAGGATTTGACGGAGACCCTAATACAAACAGTTTTGTTCGAGGCGTAATAACCTGTTTCAGCTGCTCTGGTGTGATTTTAAACTCTGTACTTTCGTCAGTGTGAATAAACACTGGTTTTCCCCCACAAAGCTGAACCTGATCCGGGTAGCTGACCCAATATGGGCTTGGGATAATTACTTCGTCACCATCATCAACAAGAGCCATCATCACGTTAAAAATCGAGTGTTTTGCGCCGCAGGAAATAATAATCTGGTTCGGAGCGTAAGTGAGGTTGTTATCTCTTTTAAGTTTCTCGCAAACGGCCTGTTTTAACTCCGCAATGCCTGAGGCTGCCGTATATTTTGTTTTGCCTTTTTGGATGGCTGTAATACCGGCCTGTTTAATATAATCAGGGGTATCAAAATCAGGTTCGCCAGCCCCAAAGCTGAGTACATCCTGGCCTTCTTTTTTCAGGCGTTGAGCCGTTGCTGTAATAGCCATTGTAATACTATCTGATACATTGGATGCACGTTTTGCTAACATAACTTTCTCCTTTAACATAACTCAAACTCCTTTTTTACGATTGTTGGCTTTCAGAATATGGACTTCTTGAAATAAAAATCAGACCGATAATAATCAATACGATGGACATATATCTAAATATACTCACATCTTCCTTAAGAAAAAAATGAGAGCCCACCACAATCGTAATGTAATTGATACTTAAAAACGGGTACAAAAACGACAGTTCAAATTTTGACATGGCGATCACCCATAAGAACCCGCCAACTAAAATACAGCCAAGCCCGATAAGCACGCCCGGATCGGCAACCATGGACAGAATATGAGACATATTTCCTGTATTAAATGTAGATGTGGATAACTGATTGATGTTGTGTTTTAAAAAAAATTCCCCGATGGTAGTCAGGAAAACAGGAAGAAAAATAAAGGTAAGCATTTTTTTAAACATGATTTAACCTAAAAAGAGGGTAATAGCACCCAGGACAATAAAGATGATTCCAATAATTTTGTTTTTATCCAGGGTTTCCTTAAATAAAAAAGAGCCGGTGAGGATAATGGAGACATAACTGATACTTAAAAATGGATAGGCGTAGCTTAAATCAAAATCTTCGAGGCTTAATCCCCACATAATCATGTTGGCGACTCCAAAAAAAAGGCCAAGCCACAAATACGGACTGCGTAGCATTTTGAAGGTATTATGGCCTAAATCTGAAATGGAATTGAAATCAAGCCGGTGTACGGTAGCTTTAAAAGAAATGTCTCCGAAGGTACGGATAATAATAACAAGAATTAATTTCAGGTAGATCATAAGTGCTAGACAATCATACCCAATATTTATTCTTTGGCAAAGCCTTGCTACAGTATAGATATGTTAAACATAGCACTTGGTTCTGATCATGGCGGTTTTGAGCTTAAAGACGCGATAAAGCAGTTTTTGACTGTGTCTTATCCAGATGCCCATATCCTGGATTTTGGCACTCATGATGCGGCGTCTGTTCATTATCCTGACTTTGCCAGAAAAGTCTGCAAAAGTATTTTATCGTCCGAAGCAAACGTGGGTATTTTGGTTTGCGGAACCGGTATCGGTATCAGCATGATGGCGAATCGGTTTAAGGGAATTCGGGCGGCTTTGGTTTACGATTTATTTACTGCAGAAATGGCCAAGGTACATAACAATGCCAATGTTTTATGCCTGGGTGGGCGAACTACATCGGTAGAAACCGCAAAAAAAATCATTGCAAAATGGCTGGATTCCGAGTTTGAAGGCGGCAGACATGCCAGCCGTATCCAAATGTTGGATGATGGACCATTTGCCTAATTGAAAAAAAAATTTTATAGTGTGGGTACACTTTTTGTCGGGGTGTAGCGCAGCCCGGTTAGCGCACCTGTTTTGGGAACAGGGGGCCGTAGGTTCAAATCCTATCACCCCGACCATTTATTTTCTCTCCGTTAATTTGTTGGTAAGTACAATGTAACGGTAGTTCCTTTTTTTTCCGTTGACTGTATTTCCACAATTCCTCCATGCCCGTCTATTGTTTTTAATACAATCGATAAACCCAATCCTTTTCCCTCATACTTGGTGCTGTAAAATGGTTCGAAAATGTGATTCAGCGTTTCTTTACTCATGCCAACACCTGTATCTTTAATCACAATTTTTATGCCGTTTAATCGATTTCCTATTTTGTTTTTGAAATAACTTTGAGAGATATCCAGATTTATTTTCCCCCCCGATTCCGGCAGTGATTGGATACTGTTTAAAATAAGATGATGAAAGGTCTGATGCACTCTAATTTCATCGCCTGAAAACTCTGGTACGTTTGAAAATTGCTTTGAAACCTCAATATTTTTTTTGCTGATTTTTTCCTGAAGCAGACTCAATACATTTTCAATACAGGCTGTAATGTTAAAAGGGGTTTTATGTTTGGGAAGTGGAGTTCCGTACCTCAGCATTTCATCGGTAATTTGTAGAATTCTAAGGACATTTCGTTTAATCACTTCGGCAAATTTTAAAACAGCGTCTTTGTCTTCAGGTTTTTTTTCTATGATTTCAGAGCGTGACAACAGGCTGAACATCGGATTTCGGATTTCATGAGCTATCCCACGTGTTAACGACATATAGGAGGTGCTTAAGGCAACTTTTTCCGCATACTGTTTGGTCTCGAGGTACTCTTTTTTAATCCACTCCATAGGTTTTAACTTTTCCAGAACCAGCGCAATTTCAACTCCAATTACGTCTAAAAGTGCCGTATTTTCTTCTGGTGAGAACAACTGAATATCCTGCTGTAAAACAAGAATGGCCTGAATCACATCCTGACTGAAGCAGGGTAGAGCAACATAATCGTCTGACGGGGATAGCCGGTTTTTGATTTTAGTATCCGTATCCACCTCACACCACATTTTATTTTCAAGCATCGTACGTAGCACGGCATGGTTATGTGTTAATGTCAGCGTATGCGATAAATCTGAAAAATGATGGGGAGATTGTAGTCCCTTATGAAAAAAATCCTTTGGCAGTAAAAAATGAACCGTTTTGATGCCCAGTTCCTGATTAAAAAAATGTTCGGTTTGTTGAATTAATTCTTCAACGGAATGACACAGGCTTAATGTACGGGAAAATTTAGGATATAAAATCTCAAAATTATAATGTGCTTTTAAAAAATGTTTGGCTGATTTTGTTTTGATAAACCGTCTAACTTCGTGAAAAATCTGTGCAACTGCTATTCCGTACAGGACGCTGATGATAATCCAGGTGTTTGGAATCTGCATCCCGCTTTTTTGAGAGTAGGCCAGTAAAATCAGTAAATACCCAAGCAAAAATAGCATAACTGTAAAACACCAGGATAGCGTCAGATTGATATTGGGGAAAAGCTTGTCCCATTTTTTCTTTTTAAACTGGAGTAAAACCAGCCCTGAAAACGTCAGCAGCACCAAGATGATACTGATGTTAGTGAGCGTGAATAACATTGTCTGATACCACTCTTTCTGTCGGAATGTTCCGATAATCAATAATATCAGTAGCAATTTTTTTGAAAATAGGAGCTGCAACAGAGCCTCCGTAAATACTTTTTACCGGAGTATCCACAATCACCAGAATCAGAAACTGAGGCTTATAAGCCGGGAAAAATCCCAAAAACGAGGCAATATATTGTCCGGGCATATACCCAATCCCGTTTTTGCTGGGTTTTTGAGCGGTTCCGGTTTTTCCCGCTACCCAATATCCCGGAATTTTTGCAGAGGTTCCCGTTCCTTTATCTACGGTTCTGACCATCATATCGGTGACGTCTTTGGCTGTTTTTGTGCTGATAACACGCCCCCTGTCTACTTTCCCCACGCCTTTAATTGACATATTTTGATGGTACGTAATGTGATGAATCAGCCTTGGTTTTACCCAATAGCCGCCATTAGCCACCGTCCCTACGGATGAGGCCATTTGTATCGCTGTCACCGCAATGCCTTGTCCGAAGGAGATCATCCCGATATCTGCGCCGGACCATGTTTTTAAATCTCTTAACAATCCTCGTGATTCGCCAGGTAGTTCTATGCCGGTTTTTTTCCCGAATCCAAATTTTTCAATGTAGCTGAACAGCTTCTTTTCACCCAAACGTTTGGCTAAAAGCGTTGTCCCTACGTTTAGTGATTTTTCCAATATCTCTGATACCGTACGACTGTCGGTTTCCCCAGGTTCACGGCCGTGTGCTTCCCGAACTTTTCGTCCGCCGATTTCCAGTGTTTCCGGAACATAGATAATCTCTGTTGGTTTGGCCAGTTTTTCTTCCAATACGGCGGCCATAGTCACAATTTTAAACACCGATCCCGGTTCGTACACATCGCTGATCGCCTGATTTCTGCGCGCGTAAGCATCAGATTCCGTCCACAGGTTTGGGTTAAAGTCCGGGTAACTCGCCAGGGCCAGAATATCTCCGTTTTGAGGATCCAGAACAATGGCTACGCCTCCAATAGCTCCGTTTTCGGTAATGCCTTCTCTTAAAAACTTCTGGGTGGAATATTGAATTCGTTCATCGATGGTCGTCATAATATCGCCGCCGTCGTAAGGCTTATCCACGATTTTTTTGTATCCGCTGGCTACGCGGTAGCCTCTGGGATCTCCCTCAATCATGATTTTTCCTTCAGATCCTTTTAAAAATGGATCATACAGATACTCCAGCCCACTTAATCCCTGATTATCAATTCCAACAAATCCCAAAATATGTGCCGCTAATGTAAGATGCGGATAAATTCTCCGCTCTTCCTGTACAAAATCCATTGCTTCAATATTCAAGGCTTTTAATGCTTTATATTGTTCAGAGCTGATTTTCCGTTTAACCCAGACAAACGGAAATTTACTGTACACTTTTTTTGAAAGAGCTTCAGTGGTCATTTCCAAAATAGGTGCGCCTTCCCGGATAAATCGTTCCTTTTCCTTCATAGCATGTGGAAACATGAACATCGAATACGCCACTTTGGTTAACGCCAGCGGTTTTTGATTCCTGTCATAAATATTTCCCCGATGAGGATAAATGCTGATATACCGTACCAGCTGATTCTGTGATTTTTTTTGATAAAAATCCCGTTTAATAACCTGAAGATAAAACGCCCTTAAAAACAACGCGCAAAGCAGGCAGTAAAACCCCAAAACAAAAAGCCTGAACCGCGTATTACTGATTTGCATAATACAGTGTTTGAATGGTTTTTGGTGGCATCATATTGCGTTTTTTGGCTTCGGCTTCTGTTTGTTCCAAGGTGTTATTTCCTATCAAATTAAGCTCAAGTGTTTCATTTTCTTCCTGAAGAATATTTAGCTGCTTTGATTTCTTCCGAATGGCATCATTCAGCTTAATGGTTTTAATATTCACAACCAGCCCGCCTACAGCAAAGAGGATGATAATAAAATAAACCCACACATAAAATCTTTTTTTTTGTTGGATAAAATCCATAAGGGTTATGCTAGCATCTCCTCAAGTTTCTTGATAAGGCCTATTAAATCGGTTATTATGCTCACATGTTTTCACGTTTTACCGAAAAAGCTATTCAAGCCATTATGCTTGCACAGGAAGAAGCAAAGCGTTTTCACCACAGTTATGTTGGAACAGAGCACATTCTGTTAGGCATTATTGGCGAAGGCGATAATGTTGTTGTAAAAGTCATGCATGAGCTTAAATTTTCAACAGAACAATTAAAAGGTTCTATTGAAGAACGCCTGGAATACGGAACTCTGGTTTCCGATCCTGGAAATATCCCGTTTACACAGCAGGCCAAACAGGTTCTTGCCAATGCCTGGGATGAGGCTAGAAAGCTAGGTCATAACTACGTTAATGTGGAACATTTGTTTTTATCTATTTTTAGAGATCCCACAAACATTGCAGCCAGAGTTTTAAACGACCTCGGTGTCAATGTGACTAACTTTAAAGATGAACTTTTTAAAATGCTTGGAAATAAGTCTCCCCAATCGTCTTCAAAAGTTCAAAGTGCCGTACCTACACCTACTGTAGATTTATTCGGTAGAGACCTGACCTGGCTTGCTCACGAAGGCAATCTGGATCCTGTTATTGGCCGTGAAAAAGAAATCGAACGTATTATCCAGATTATTTGCCGCCGTACAAAAAACAATCCTGTTCTAACCGGGGAGCCTGGTGTTGGTAAAACAGCCATCATCGAAGGTCTTTCCCAAAAAATCGTACACGGTGATGTTCCTGATAAATTAAAAGACAAACGTGTAGTGATGTTGGATTTAGGGCTTCTTGTTGCTGGAACCAAATACCGCGGAGAATTTGAAGACCGTGTTAAAAAGGTAATGGAAGAGGTTAGAAAAGCTAAAAATATTATTCTGTTTATTGATGAGCTGCACACCATTATTGGAACAGGTGGATCAGAAGGCAGTCTTGATGCTGCTAATCTGTTTAAGCCAGCCTTGGCAAGAGGCGAGCTTCAATGCGTAGGTGCTACCACCATGGATGAGTACCGTAAACATATCGAGGGCGATGGCGCCTTGGAGAGACGTTTCCAACCCGTAAATGTTGCTGAGCCTCAACTTCCAGAAGCCTTGAAAATTTTACAGGGTATTAAACATCAGTACGAATCGTTTCATAACGTAATTATTACTGAAGCTGCTTTAAAAGATGCCGTTGATCTTTCAAGTCGTTACATCACAGAAAGATGTTTGCCTGACAAAGCTGTTGATCTTATCGACGAAGCCGCTTCAAAAGTCATGTTAAGATCGTCTGCGTTAAAACCGGAAATCAGAGAAATCAACGATGAAATTCAAAAATTAGAACTCGAAAAAGAAGAAGCTCTAAAAAATAATGATGCATCTGTTGCCGAATTACTGGATGCCAGAATTAAAGAACTTACAGATAAATATGATCAATTTACGCCTAAAGAACTTGCCGGATTAAGCCGAATTGTTGATGAAACAACAATTGCCGAAGTTGTATCCGATTGGACAGGAATCCCTGTTACAAAGCTTACTCAGGAAGAAACCGATAAGCTTTTAAAAATGGAAGATGAATTAAAGAAGCGTATTATTGGTCAGGATGATGCCGTAAAAGCATTGGTTAGGGCTGTTAAGCGTGCAAAGGTAGGCTTAAAAGATCCACGCCGTCCGTCAGGTTCATTCTTATTCTTAGGCCCAACAGGTGTTGGAAAATCTGAACTTGCAAAAACGATTGCTGAAACATTGTTCGGCAGTAAAGATGCGCTTATTCGTGTGGATATGTCTGAATACATGGAAAAACATACGGTTTCCCGATTAATCGGATCTCCTCCAGGTTACGTTGGGTTTAACGAAGGTGGCCAGCTTACAGAACCTGTAAGAAGAAAACCCTATAGTGTTGTTCTTTTTGATGAACTTGAAAAAGCGTCAGGAGATGTTATCAATATCCTTCTTCAAATCCTTGATGATGGACGTTTAACCGACTCCACTGGAAAAACAGTTAACTTCAAAAATACGATTATTATTATGACATCAAACGTTGGAAGTAAGTACATTGAAAAAGAAACAACCTTTGGATTTGTAAACAAAAAAGAGCAAGAAGAGCAAAAATACTCAACCATGAAATTGAAACTTGCGGACGAACTTCGTAGAGAGTTTAAGCCTGAATTTTTAAACAGAATCGATGATATCGTTATCTTCAGATCACTTAGAAAAGAAGATAACCTGCAAATCGTTGATGTTTTATTGAAAGATGTTTACAAGCGTCTAGAAGAAAAATTCATATATGTTACGTCTGATAAAAAGGTAAAAGAGTATCTTGTAGAAAAAGGATTTGACCAAAAACAAGGTGCAAGACCTTTAAAAAGAGCTATTCAAGAGCATTTTGAAGACAAGCTTGCCGATAAGCTTTTACAAATGGGAATAAAGCAAAATATCGATGTTAAAGCCTCTTTAAAGAAAGACGGTATAGACTTTCAAATTAAAGAGCGACCAGTTGCTCCAGTCGAGCAAAGTCCTGCGGATCAGCTAATTAAGAGTGTCAATTAAGACCATTAATTTTGTTTGCAGTTCCTGTGGATCGATATTCCAGCGCTGGCAAGGAAAATGTGAAGCTTGTAATCAATGGAATACCATTGTTGAAGCCTATGATGCCCCTAAAAAAGGCTCTTCCAGCCGATCTTCAAAGATTGTTTCAAAACCTATACAGATTAATGAAATTAAAATTGATCATCAGGAAAAGCTTCCTTCTGGTTTAAGCGAACTTGATTTTGTATTGGGTGGCGGTTTATCTGCAAGCTCTGTTGTTTTGCTTGGTGGAGAGCCTGGAATCGGTAAATCTACCCTTGCGCTTCAGGTTGCCTTTAACGTATCTCAATCCCGAAAAGTGCTATACATTTCCGGAGAAGAATCCCTCTCTCAAATCAATGCCCGGGCGATGCGTCTTGGTGCATTAACCGATCAGCTTTATGTACTTTCTGAAACCAATATCCAGGTCATTCTCGAGCATATGAAAGCCCTTTCCCCCGATTTAATAGTTCTGGATTCCATTCAGGTTGTTTATGATCCTGATATGCCCTCTATATCTGGTTCAGTAAACCAGGTTCGTTATTGTACGGGATTACTGGTAGACGAGTTAAAAGCTTCTGGCAAAATCGGAATCGTAATAGGTCATATCACCAAAGATGGCTCGCTGGCTGGCCCTAAAATACTCGAGCATATTGTTGATGTTATTTTGTATCTGGAAGGTGAGAGAAGCGAAAATCTGCGTATATTACGTTCGTTTAAAAACAGGTTTCATTCAACAAATGATATCGGCCTTTTTGAACTAAAATCGTTTGGCCTGGAAAGTTTAAATTCCCCATCTTCAGTTTTTTTCCATCGTGAGGGTCAAATTTTTGCTGGGTCTGTTGTCTCTTGTATTTGTGACAGTAGCAGAGGGCTGTTAATAGAAATTCAGTCTTTGGTGCATACTTCTGGTTATGGTGCTGGAAAACGTACTTTTCTGGGTGTTGATGTTAATCGAGTCGCATTGATTATTACAGCCCTTGAAAAACTCGTGGGTTTAAAATTATTTGATAAAGATATTATCATCAATATTGTAAGTGGCATAAAATCTAATGATCCGGCCTTGGATCTGGCCATTGTTTTCTCAATTATGTCATCGCTATTAAATTCTCCATTTAACAGGAATTTTGGTGTTTTGGGTGAGATAAGCTTAACGGGTGAGTTAAGGCCTGTAAAACAGGCTGATAAAAGGGTGCTTGAATTTTACCGTATGGGTCTCCCGGGCTGTGTTTTGCCTAAGAAAAATGCTATTAATAGTGTAGACTTAGGTTTAGGGGATTTTAAGATTATTGAAGTGTCACATTTATCAGAAGCCATCCACTTATTTTTTGATTTTTAAAGCATATGGATAAAAAACTTTTAACGATTATAGAAAATTTAAGATCCGAAGAGCATCGGTGGGATGCGATTTTGGAATTAAAGCTTTATCAGGATAAATTTTCGATTCCGTATTTGATTGATCTGTTAAAAGACCATGATTGGATTATTCGCTGGTGTGTTTCTGAAAAACTTGGCGATTTTCGTGATATTTCGGCTTTGCCAGAATTGGTTCCCTTGCTGACAGATGAAGATATGCACGTTAGAAAAAATGTGCAAAAAGCCATCTCCAAATTTAAAGTTCGGGCTATTCCCTTTGTATTGCCGTATCTCCAGCATCAGGATCATTTTGTAAGATTGTCGGCGCATAAGATTATTTTGGAACAAAAAGAGCTGGCCATACCTGTAATCGAAAAGTTAATTTTTAGTCAGGGGCTTATTATTTCGTATCGTTTAATTCATATTTTATGGGAAATCGGCGGTACATTATCAGAGCGTGCTTTGTTGCATGTGTTAGATATTCCATCACTGCAAAAGCCTATTATTTTATTGCTTGGTTCTTTGCGCTCTACCCAGTCTTTACCGCGATTTTTGAATTTATATGGCAATGCAAAATTAAAAAAGCCTATTTTAGTCGCTTTTAAACGTATTGGTGAGGATGTTTTCTTTGAGTTTATTATACGATCGTATTTAAAATCATCCGATCAGCTTTCCAAACGAGCTGAGGAAATTATTTTAAAAATAGGCCGTCACATTGTTCCTCATCTTGTGAAGTGGATTTTAATTGATTTAAATTCAACGCCGAAGATTTTAAGGCTTCTGGATAGAATTGGTCTCCAATACTCGTACGAGCCTTTAAAGCGTTTAAAGATTGCAAATCAGGATTATGCAAAATTAATAAAAACCGTTATTCGTGATTATGAAAAGCGTCATGGCTCTACAGATCCACAGGTTAAAAATAATCGCAGATTTTTTGGTTTCTTTGATTAAAAACCGTTTGTTTTAGCTTTTTTTTATCTTATTTTCTGCTTTATATAGAAAAAAGTAGTGTTATTTACCATCTTTTCTATTATAGGTGGGGTTTCGACATGGCTGTCTTTTTGGATTTCACTTATCGGAATAATAAGCTGTGTGTGATGATTTCTTTTGGGTATTTTTTTGCAGATTGTGATGATTTTTTCATAAGGTGCAAATGCTTTTGCTGTAATAAAGTCTGCTGATGGTTTGTGTCTGGATAAATATTCGTTGATATCCATTTGAATAGGGTGAAAATTACGAAGATTAAGAGTCTTTTTGCAGTGATCTAAAAATGTGTATTTCTTGATTTTTGATTCTATGGCGACAACTGTATTTTTAGGGTTTTGTATGGCAATAACTACTGATGGAAGCCCCGATCCTGATCCCATATCTAAAACATCCAGTGTTTCATTTGTAATCATCTCCGCAATATTTACGCAATCCTGAATGTGAAAATCGAGTTTATCGTAAGCTCCTTTTGAGTATACGTTAGTATGCTCATTATAAGCTTTTAAGAGTGAAACATAGTCGTTAATCATGAGGTGATGTTTCACGTGAAACGGAAATCCTAACGGTGATATTTCTCGAGATACACGGAAAGAACCATGATATCGGCTGGATTAATGCCTGCAATTTTCTTGGCTTCGTAAATTGTTTTGGGGTTATGTTTAGAGAATTTTTCACGGCTTTCTTTTTTTAATCCCAGGATTTTTGTGTAATCCAGCGTCGATGGAATGGGTTTTGTTTCGATTCTGTTTATCTTTTCTATTTCATCCTGTTGTTTTTTTACATAGCCTTCATATTTAATTTCTATCATGGCTTTTTCTGCCATATCGACCATTTTCGGTAGTTCCCCTCCTTC
>CAZFCP010000010.1:64244-82325 GCA_964517775.1 uncultured Candidatus Marinamargulisbacteria bacterium
TGGCTTTTTCTGCTAATTCATAAGATTCTTCAGAAAGACCTAATGCTTCACTTAGGTCTGATATGGTTACTTCAGGACGCTTTAATAACTCATAAAGCGGCATTTTTTGCTTTAAGTTATATTTTTCCATCAGTAGAGGTGATGTTGATGTTTTTTTCCAATCATAAATAAAGGACTGAATCATCTCCTGGTGACGAGAAATGATGGCGAAGTCTGCTTCAGAAAGCAATCCGATTTCGAAGGCTTTTTTGCTTAATCGGAACGTGGGGTTATCTTGCCGTAAAAGCAGTCTGTATTCAGAACGTGATGTTAGCATTCTATAGGGTTCGTAGATGTTTTTTGTGATTAAATCATCAATCATGGTGCCGATATAGGATTCCTGCCGTGTAAGAATTAATGGTGGTTTGTTTTTTGCTTTTAAGGCTGCATTTATTCCAGCGATAATGCCTTGACCAGCGGCCTCTTCGTATCCTGATGTGCCATTTATTTGTCCTGCTAAAAAAAGATTGGCGAGAGGTCTGGTTTCAAGTGTGGGGTGTAGCTGACTTGGGTAAACAAAGTCGTATTCTACGGCATATCCGGGTTTAAGAACTTTTACGTGTTCTAATCCGGGCATAGTTTTTAGAAAGGCTTCTTGGACATCTTCGGGGAGGGATGTATTTAGGCCCTGGGCGTACATTTCATGTGTATCAAGCCCTTCGGGTTCGATAAAGATTTGATGGCGGTCTTTATCGGCGAAGCGAACGACTTTGTCTTCGATGGATGGGCAATATCTGGGGCCGCTTCCTTTGATCACTTTTTGATACATAGGTGAGCGATCCAGATTGTTTAATATGATGTTGTGAGTATCTGTAATTGTGTGGGTGAGATAGCAAGGCGTTTGGTTGAGATATTTTGTGGAGTAGGGCGTTTTGAATGAAAAATGTAAAAATTGTGGGTCTCCGGGTTGGATCAGCATTTTGTCGTAATCTATGGAGCGCCCGTCTAATCTGGGTGGGGTTCCGGTTTTTAATCGTCCTAATTTTAGATGTTTGGTTAAGGTGTCAGATAGATTTTCTGAACTGAATTCTCCAACGCGGCCACCACTGAAAGATGTTAATCCAATGTGCATGCGACCTTTCAAAAAAGTTCCGGTTGTGATGACTACGCAATGTGAAAAATAATGTTTTCCTAGATCGGTGATGATGCCGTATGTTTGATTATTTTCCAGAATCAGGTCTCTAACCATGGCTTGTTTAACATCCAGATTGTCCTGATTGCAGAGTTTTTTCTTCATATACAGGTTATAAAGGCGTTTGTCGTTTTGTGCCCTTAAGGCTTGAACAGCAGGCCCTCTGGAGCGGTTTAGTACCTTCATTTGCAAGAAGGTGCTGTCGGAGGCAAGGCCCATTTCGCCGCCAAGGGCATCGATTTCCCCAACAATCTGGCCTTTGGCCGGGCCTCCTATGGAGGGATTGCAGGGCATTAGGCCTATATTGTCAATATTTATGGTTATCGCTAAAGTCTTGCATCCCATTCTTGCGCTTGAAAGGGATGCCTCTACACCGGAGTGTCCTGTTCCTATGACAATAACGTCATAGTGATTTTCCAGTGTAGTATCGACTTGAATCATTACCGTGTTAGCAGATGGATGGTTTGGTTTCTGCGTGAACCCACTGAGACCAACGAAATTTTGATTTTAGCGGTCTCTTCGATGTATTTAATGTAACTCTTCGCATTTGTTGGTAAATCGTCGTAGGATGTGATGTTTGATATGTCTTCGTCCCAGCCTGGTAATGTAACATAATTAGGTTTTGCCTGGGAGAAACTGTCTAAATCTAATGGGAAATGATGAAGAGGGCCTTCAGGTGTGTCGTAGCTGTTGCAAACTTTAATTTCTTTTAGACCATCTAAAACATCCAGCTTTGTTAAGCAGATTTCTGTAATACCGTTAATACGGATAGCGTAGCGCAATAAAACAAGATCCAGCCAGCCGCAACGTCTTGGACGTCCTGTGGTTGTTCCAAATTCGGCGCCTCTGGTGCGAAGTTGTTCGCCAAGAGCGTCTGTTAATTCGGTTGTGAACGGGCCTTCTCCAACACGGGTAACGTATGCTTTTGTAACCCCAATTACCTGGTCGATTTTGTGTGGACCGATGCCAACTCCGGTACATGCGCCGCCGGAAATAGGGTTCGATGAAGTTACAAATGGGTAAGTTCCGTGATCTACGTCTAATAATGTGCCCTGTGCGCCTTCAAGAATAATCTTCTTACCACTGTCGATGGCTTCGTTGATAAATAATGAGGTGTCGATAACAAACGGCTTTAGTTTTTGTCCTAATTCATAGTAGCGTTCGATGACTTCATCAATATTTAAATCACTATCAGGCAATAGTTGTGCCCAATTCCGTTTTTTGATGCGGCTTGTTAAGCGGTCTTTATTTAATAAATCAATCATTCTGATACCGCAGCGTGAAATTTTGTCGGTGTAAGCAGGTCCAATACCTTTTCCGGTTGTTCCGATTTTTTCTTCGTGACGTTTGGACTCTTGTTGAGAGTCTAATAATTTATGGAAGGGTAAAATAATGTGGCACAGGCTGGAAATTTTTAATTTGTCAGGGGTTACGGGAATATTTTGTTTTTCAAGGGTTTGTACTTCCTGAAAGAAAACTTCAGGATCTAGCACAACACCGTTTCCGATGACACAGCAACATGTTGAATATAAAATTCCTGAAGGAATGAGGTGAAGTTTGAAGGTTTTATCGCCGACAACAACGGTGTGTCCGGCATTGTTTCCGCCTTGATAACGGACAACAAAGTCCATTTTTTCGGCAAGAATATCTGTGATTTTCCCTTTACCTTCATCTCCCCATTGTGTTCCTACGATAATTTTTACTGACATGAATCTTCCTTATCCTGAGTCTGTATACTTGTTTCAATTTAAGCCCCACTGTGCCGTTAGTACCTAATGTGTGAACCCCAAATTTTAAAAGTGGGCTCTGGTTGATGTAACCAGATAGAAGTTTTTCCGGTAAAGTAATACGTTATACCTGCAAAATACTCCCATTCATAAAGCGTTGGAACCACATTAGAGAGACATCACCAACACAGTCGGGCAAGAAAGCAGTATATCAAAGCTCTAAACAATATTGCTAGTGGTTTGCTATTAAAATTGATATGAAATTTTTTCCTTGTTTTCCCGATAAGGTAATAATTAATTACTTTCCCCGGAGGCTTTCTATGTTCAAAATACTATCTCTAACACGAATTTTAGGATCTGTAGATGTTCGTAATATAGATGATATAGCGTATGTTATTGGAGGGAAGGTTGATTTTGAAGCCGTGCAAAATTGGGCAATGGCTCACGTTTTAAAAGCAGAGGGTATACAGGGTATTCCAGCTAGAGTCGAGTCTAGTTTGGCTGCTTTATCTGAATTTTCTTATTTTATTGTAAATACAAAGCCTAGAACCGATGGCTGTATTTCAGGTGCTGGTAAAATCGGAGCTGTGGAGTATAGAGTTGATTTACAAACATTGGCAAAAGGGGTGGCGCATAAACATGAAGTTAAAGGTCTGGTATTTAAAGCCAGCAAAGGCGGTGCTATTCATGTGTTTTTGATGCCAGCAAGTCGAGAGTTAGATATGAAGTCTTCAGTGATTAAGAAAAAGTTGAACGCTACGGATATGGAATTTATGAGAAGTATTGGGGTGGTTCAATTTACTGTAAATCCGTTTAGCATGTTGGATGCTTTTAAGAGAAACCCGGATAAATTTCCGAATGGGCTTGTTTTTCATATCGATGAGAAAGCCTTTAATGAAGTAGATTTTGTTACTAATAATGTTGGAAGCACGGTTTTATCCTGTTCTGTTCCAAGAAACGAGTATTTTGATTTGTTTTTACATAAGATAAAATCAAGTAGTAGTTCTGGGTCTATTACTGTACTTTCAACGGAACAGGGTTTATTTCGTCCCAAAACCAATCTTCCTTCAGACAGTGAACATTCAGAAGCGGTCAGTCCAACCGATAGCTCTAAGCCAAAAGGCCCTGTCCACTCTGCATCGGATAGTAGTTTGCTTGTTCATGGTAACAGAGTGCCTGTAGGCGGAACTGGCTCATCTGATAATTCGGAACAAGCTCCACAAACGGTTTAAAGTGAGGATGGTATGTTTCAGAAAAAAATAGGTGTTATTGGTGGATTAGGCCCTTTTGCAACGATGCAGCTTGTAGAGTTGATTCTTAAGGCGGCGAAGGAAAAGGGTGCAAAAAAGGATCAGGATTTTCCGGATATAGGGGTGGAAATTGCCTGTTCCATTCCAGATAGAACCCCTTTTTTGCTGGGTAAAACAACTGTAGATCCCAGTGAGGCTTTGGTAAAAACCTTAAAACTTTTGGAATCTACAGGGTGTCGGGTTATTGGCATGCCTTGTAATACGGCGCATGCGTTTTGGCCTGCGTTGGAAAAAGCAAAGGCAAAAGAGACGATTTTGGTACATATGATTGATGAAACAGTGGCACATATTCATAACCTTGAGGTGTCAAATCCTGTGCTTTTAGCCACGGATGGGACTTTGCAGACAGAGTTGTATCATAAAAATTTCAGGGCCAGGAATATTCCTTTGGATAATCCTCGTGTGGGGAGTAAAACCCAGACGGAGGTGATGGATATTATCTTCGGTGAAAAGGGTGTAAAAGCTGGTTTTGCTGAGGATAAGGTGCTGCAGAATCGATTAAAAAGCGTTTTGTCTGCTTTTTCGGAATCGGATGCGGTGATATTGGGATGTACAGAGCTGCCGTTACTGGTTCGCGATACTGTGGTTTCCGGTAAAAAAATGGTGGATCCCATGGGGGTTCTGGCTAAAAAGCTGGTGGAACTGGCTTTAGAGCCTTAAAATTGGCTCGCTTCAAAGCGTTTTAAAAAATCTGGAATATGTTCATAGGCACGGATAAGGCCTATAAGCGGGGGGGCGTAATCCAGGACGGTGTCGAATCGGGTTTCATCGATGCCGCCGATGCCCACGTAAGGGATATTTAGGGCGGTTTTGGCTTCTTTGAGGTAGTCGAATCCGATGGCGGATCGGTTGGGTTTGGAGGGGGTTTCCCATAAGGGGCCTACGCTGACATAATCGGCGCCGTCCTGCTGGGCTGATAAACCCTGTTCCAGATTATGCGTCGTTTTACCGATAATTTTATGATCCCCCAGTAGCGTGCGTTGGTCTTTGACGGAGAGGTCATCCTGGCCGGAATGGAAACCATCGGCATCAACGAGAAGGGCGATATCCATATCGTCGTTGATGATAAACGGGGTGTTGAGATCTTTTGCCTGTTCTGCAAGTTGTTTGGCTTTGTTAAACCGAGTTTCCTTGGTGGCGTATTTATCTCGGAGCTGGATAAGGGAAGCGCCCCATTTTGCGCCTTGAATCAAGGTGTCCGGGTTATCGGAAATGAGGTAGATTCCGGGTTTTATATGTTTTTTTAAGGCGCGCAGAATAATGGTTTTTTCAAGATCGTAGAGGTCGTATCGGATATCGGTGTAGAGGGAATTTCCGGTGTATTCTTCAAGGGTTCGGCAGGCTTCCTGGGCGCGTTTAAAATTGGCTTTCAGGACATCGAGGGTATTTTTGCGTTGGGTTGGGGTTTCTTTGGCCCGCATGTCGCTTTCGGTATTTCGGATCAGCAGATTCTTTTCCGGGTTTTTTTCACTGAGATTCAGTTTTTTTCTGAGTTGGGACAATGCATCGGTGGAGAGTTTGTCTTTGATGATAAAGCGGCAGTAATCTTCCACGACACGAAGGCCTTCGGAGGCACGGTTTAAATTGGCATCGATAATCTGGTGATAGGTCATGATAACTGCTTTCTGATATGGTCTGCGATGATGGTTCGTGCCGATGCCGGTGATGAGTCTTTTTTAGCCGACACAGCGGTTTTAAGTTCCCGTTCTATATCTGAAAAGTGTAGGGCATTTTCCTCAATTAAAACACCGTAGCCCTGTTCACTCATACTTTTTGCATTAAAAAACTGATGATTGTCCTTTGCAAACGGAAACGGCACAAAAATACCGTATTTTTGGAAATCTTTAAGCTCTGAAAGAGTTGTTGCGCCGGCCCGACAGATAATCAAAGAGGACAGCGTATACAGCCAGTCCATTTTTTCAAAATAAGGTAAGGTGATGATTTTGATATGGCCATTTACATCTTTTTGAAGAATAAACTCTTCTGAGCCGTATTGAGTTTTGAAAAAACCT
The DNA here is from genome assembly GCA_964517775.1 of uncultured Candidatus Marinamargulisbacteria bacterium. Classification (GTDB taxonomy): domain Bacteria; phylum Margulisbacteria; class Marinamargulisbacteria; order SXXA01; family JAHFDB01; genus CAZFCP01. Next base: position 70,465 of record CAZFCP010000010.1, read on the forward strand.
TCTCCCGTGATGTGAATGGTGACGAATGGGCTGTTTAAACAATCCGGGTAATGATTGGTTATAAACTGGTTTAGTTTTAAAGCCCCCTGACTTCCGCCGAAAAATAAAATCACAGGAAGATCAGGAATGGTGAGATTGATGATTTTTTCGGATAACGCATCGGATAAAAAGGATTTTCTAACCGGATTTCCCAACACCTGACAGCGTTTCTTAACATAAAAATACGGCAAGCTTTCAGGAAATGTCAGGATGATGGTTGTGGCAAAAAACTGAAGAATACGATTGGTTCGTCCTGGAATCGTATTTTGTTCAAGCAGGGTGATGGGAATTCTTAAAAAAAACGCAGCGAGGGCTACAAAGGCTGTTTGCCCACCTCCAGTAGATACCAGATGCTGAACGTGTTTATCTTTTAATAATCGTGCTGCCTTAAAAAAAGTGCTGATTTTTTGAATCAACGATGTTTTTTTAGGAGCGATTCCAACAAAATCAAAGCCATAGCGTTTAATAATGTCTTTATCCTGTCTGTCTGTTGATCCTATAAAAAACAGCGGTTTGTCGTTTAATTCCTGTGCAAGTGCAATGGCCGGATACACGTGGCCGCCAGTTCCTCCGCAAACAAACGCAATGGGTTTTGTAATCGTGTTTTTATCCATCTATTTTTAAATTTTCCTGGGCTTCTTCTAAAGGATTTGAGGGTAAAACCGGTGACATTTTTGAGATGTTTAAGAGAACGCCTACGTAGAACATCGACATAATTAATGAGGTTCCCCCAAAGCTGATAAAGGTCAGCGGCACGCCTTTTACAGGAAATAATCCGATAGCTACGCCCATATTAATAACGGCCTGCAACACTAAAAGCAGCGTTAATCCAACTCCTAAAAAGTAAGAAAAGTGATTTCTGGAGTAAAATGCAATGGAAATGCCTCTGTAAAAAAGAAGGCCGTTTAAAATAATAACGGTTGTGGCCAGAATAAGGCCGCCTTCTTCACATAAAATGGAGAAAATAAAATCGGAATATTGCAGCGGTAGATAAAAATATTTGAGCTTGCTTTGACCTAAGCCTTGCCCAAAAATGCCACCGGATCCAATGGCGATGAAGGATTGGACAATGTGGTAACTTTTACCCAGAGGATCCCTCCAGGGAAATAAAAAGGTTTTGATACGTCCAAGCTGATACGGGTGCAGCATAACGCTGATGGTTATGGCTGATAAGGCGCCGCCTAAAAGTCCGCCGAGATGTTTGAGCCTGGCTCCGCCAAGAAACATCAAAATCAGGGTGACGCTCATGGTGAGAATCGTATTTCCGAGGTCGGGTTGTTTCAGCAACACCAAAACAGGAAGGCAAACCATGGCTAAAATAGGAATAAACCCTTTTTGAAGCGAGGTGATGCTTTGCCGTTTGTTATGCAGGGATGTGGCTACAAACACAATCGCAAAAAATTTGGCCACTTCCACCGGCTGCATTTGAAACACCACGAGATTTAGCCACCGTTTCGCGCCACCCAATTGAACACCGATGCCTGGAATAAGCGTCAAAATAAGTAAAAAAACAGAAAAAAGAAGACCCTGAAGGCTGTATTTTTGGTAAATCGTATGGGGGATTCTAAATCCAATGATAAACAGCACAATGCCCATCACGAGATACAGTGCGTGTTTTTTAATGTAGTAATAAGGATCGTTAAAGTTAGCAAAGGCAACAACAGAGCTTGAAGACAGCAGCATAATGGCGCCGATAATGATCAGGACAACCATAATATACAGTGTAAATCTGTCGAAGGATTTTTTAGTTTTTTCCATAGGTCTCCATCACCCATTTTTTGAAGAGTTTGCCTCGTTCTTCAAAGTTTTTGAATTGATCAAAGCTGGAACACGCTGGGGAAAACAAAATAATATCGCCTGGTGATGATTGAGAGACGGCATATTTTGTTGCCTCATCAAAAGTGGAAAATGTTTTTAAAGGAAACGTGACGGTTTTTTTTGAGGCTTCTTCATAAAACCTGTCTTTGATTTCACCGAAAACCTGAACCGTTTTGATGTTATGGCTGGCTATAAAGGTGATGAAAGAATCCAGATCGAGGCCTTTGTCTTTTCCGCCTAAAATGAGGTGAATCGGGGCATCAAAAGCTTTGATGGCAATTTCCGTGGATTCGGGGTTGGTACCTTTGGAATCGTTGTAAAATTTCCGTTGCTGCCAATCGCAAACAAATTCAATGCGGTGTTCGAGCCCTTTAAACGTTAAGAGTTTTTCTTTGAATTCAGGCAACTTATTGGGATAGAGAGTTGTGCAGGCCAATAAAGCGGCCAGGGCGTTTTCTGCGTTGTGATGACCGGGAAGGGGAATGGTTTTGGCTATTGGCCATAATGGTGATGATTCATCGAGGTGGATTTTATGAGCTTTTGCGGTTGATGTGGTTGATTGTATGAGTGGATCTTTCCCGAGTATAAGTGTGTGGTGAGGTTTTTGCTGTTTGGCAATATTGGCTTTGGCTTCTGCGTAGTTTTGCATGGTTTTATGACGGTCTAAATGATCTGGGGTGATGTTTAGAATAATGGCGATATCTGGATAAAATGTAGAACAGCCTTCTAATTGATAACTGCTTAATTCGATGGCTAAAACGGGGTCGTTTTTATCGATTCTGGAGATAAGTGTGGTACCGATATTTCCGACGGCCGGGCAATCCAGGAGGTGGGAGATGAGTGCGGTTACAGTAGATTTCCCATTGGTTCCGGTTATCCCTATCCATGTGCTTTCTGGTGATTTGAGGCGGAAGGCAAACTCGATTTCGGATAGGAACTCGCCTCGGCATTCGGGATACTGGATTGGCGGGATTCCGGGGCTTGTTACAATCCAGTCGGCGTCTGAAATCGACGATTCCGGGATGTTCCAGTCGCTTAGTTTTTGTCTAACACTGGTTGCTGTGACGCCATCTCCCAAAACGGCTATTTTTTTGTTATCCAGTACCTGTTTATTAAACATGACCGGTTAAAAAGAAAATAAGAAGTCCAACTAGGCCCAATCCCCAAAATAAAAATACGGTTTGCTTTTCACTTAATCCCAATAATTCAAAATGATGATGAAGTGGACTCATCAAAAATACCCGTGTTTTATAGCGTTTGTACACCATCACCTGAATGATAACGGACAAGGTTTCGACAATATATGCAAGTCCCAATGGAAGCAGAATGAACGGGTTTTTCGTCAAAATTCCAAGTCCTGCAAACACAGCGCCTAAGGCTAAAGATCCTGTATCTCCCATAAAAATTTTTGCAGGATTAAAGTTGAAAATAAGAAAACTGAGTAACGCTATGCCTAAAACGAGGCAAAATTCCGGTAAGGCCGGCGTTCCGGTTGTGAAAAAGACCGTATAAAATCCAACCAATGTGATGAGGCTTAATCCGCCTAAAAGACCGTCTAATCCATCGGATAAATTCGTTGCGTTTGAAACACCTACCAGTAGAAACTCATAAAACAGCCATTCCCACCACACAAGCGGTGCAATCCAGAAGTGGAACATCGCCAGGAAAAATAAGCCTACAGAGCATTGAAGCAAGAATTTGTGTTTGGCGGTTAAGCCTTTATTTTCCCGTTGCATGACGCCTAAAAAATCATCTAAAAATCCAATCAGTGAAAAGCTGCCTAAAATGCCCAATATCCAGGAGAGTTCAGCTGTCATCGGACGTATCCAAAGCGATCCAAAAAGGGCGGATAATACAATGGCAATGCCTCCGAAAGACACCGTCATGGCTTTTTTTTGATGGGATTGTGGGCTTAAGGAATAAATATTCTGGAAGCCTTTGATTTTTCTCAAAACCAGAATTAATCCGTAAGTCAGCAGTATGGACGATCCGAATAAAAGACTATAAAACACGATTAATTTCATCTACCGTTTCTTCTAATTTCATGCCTCTGGAGCCTTTAATCAGTACCACATCCCCGGATTTTATTTCCGGAATCAGATGATCGTGCAGCTCCTGTTTGTTTGCAAAAGAATACACCGGAAGGTCATCTGATGACAGGTTTGAAAGAACGGCGCTGTGTTTTCCAAGTGTAAAAATTAAATCGATGCCGTGTTCTGCTGCTAATGGTCCGATAGAAAGATGCTCTTTTTCTGAAAACTCACCTAGTTCCAGCATATCGCCAAGCACCAGGATTTTTCGTCCTGAAAACCGTCTTAAATATTGAAGAGAAAACAGGACACCGTCCGGATTGGCGTTGTAGGTATCGTCTATAAGTGTGAACGTGTTTTTTTTGATGATTTTTAAGCGATGTGATGAAGATTGGTATTGAGACAATCCGCTAAGAATTTCGTCTTGAGACAGCCCAAAATGCCGTCCGACCTGATAACATAAATTGATATTTTGATCGGGTTTATCCTGTCCGTCGAATGGAAATACCGAAAATCCGTTAGTCTCGGCTTTTTTCTTGAGAAGATCGTAATAAGGTGTTGAAAAATTAATAAACGCATGGCGGGGTGATGGTTCCCATTTTAAGGCTTTTGTAAAAATTTCGGCTTTGGCTAACGCGATATTGCGCTGTGTTTTGAGAAGCTCCACGTGGGTCATGCCTATGCTTGTGATAACCGCGTGTGTGGGTTTTGCAATCTGAGCGAGGTGACGAATTTCGCCTTTGTTTCTCATGGCCATTTCCACGATCAGGATGTCGGTGTCAAAATCGGCCTGCAGAATCGTAAGCGGAACGCCAATTTCATTGTTGAGGTTTTCTTTGGTTTTAACGACTTTGAATTTTTGACCTAAAACCGAAGCAAGGAGATCTTTAACGGTGGTTTTTCCGGCAGATCCCGTAACGCCAATCACTTTGCAGTTTAATTTTTTTCTGTAACTTTTTGCATAGGACGTAAGATCCACATCCATCACCTTGGCGCCTTTGTTTAAGGCATCGAGTATAAAATCGTGGCCGTCAAAATTTTTGCCTTTTACGGGGATGTAAGTATCACCGGGTTCTAGCGTTCTCGAGTCTATTTTGACCTTCATGACGACATCTTCCTTGTAATGGATTGAGCCGCCACTTCCTTATCGTCAAAATGGATGGTTCCCGAGGCGAGAATTTGTACGGTTTCATGACCTTTTCCGGCAATCATCACCACGTCCTGTGGATTTGCTTTGGAAATGGCGGTATCGATGGCTTGTTGTCTGTCTTCGATCACGGAGTAGGTTGTATGGTCGGGGATGCCGGCCAAAATGTCGGTCATGATCTGCTTTGGATCTTCAGTTCTGGGATTGTCCTGGGTGATGATAACGGTATCGGAATACTGAGCCGCTATGGCTGCCATTTTCGGCCGTTTTCCTCGGTCTCTGTCTCCGCCGCATCCAAAAACAGTAATAAGTTGTCCGGCTTGATGTTTTGCAATTTTTTCAGCTTCTTTAAGTACATTTTCAAGACCGTCCGGGGTGTGGGCGTAATCTACAATAACAGTGAACGATTGGCCCTGATCGATGGTTTCAAATCGTCCCGAAGGGGCTTTTGCCTGTGACATCGCAGCAATAATGGTTTCATTAGGAATGTTAAGTCGTTTAAGAATGGCGATGGCCGCCTGGATATTTTTTTTATTAAAGTCACCCTTAAGGGGAATGGGGAACGTAAGCGGTTCTTTTTCAAATGCTTCTGGATAGATAGCCTTTGGATCGGCTTTCATAAAAGATAACTTGGTTTCGGCATAAGCTTCGAAGGTTTTGTGATAATCCAGATGATCCTGGGTGATGTTTGTCAGCAACCTGACCGCAAACTGTATCCCTGAAATTCTATCCTGATCGATAGCATGTGAGGACACTTCCATCACAAAATGGGTTCCGCCTTTGGCAAGATGGTCGGCCATCAACTTCTGCACATCCAAAGATTCGGGAGTAGTCAGTTTTGCATTTAAAGTTCCCAATACATAGGGATTAAATCCGGCTGCTTTTAATCCTTGTCCAACAAGTTGCGTCACCGTTGTTTTGCCATTCGTGCCTGTTACGCCCACAACAGCTAATTTTTTTGAGGGATGCCCAAAATACTCGCTGGCCCATAGTCCCATTTCTGTTCGTGTCATGTTTAAAACGGTTTTTGCCCCTCTGTCCAAAGCGTCCTGAACATACGGTTCTCCGCCTGGAAGACAGATGAAAATATCCCCTGTTTGAACGTTCTTTGAGTAAAGATGCACCATGATGGTTTGAAATTATATCAGCGGATGTGATATTATTCTACCTAATTTTAGCCACATTTCCCTATATCCGAAACGCAACAGAAAAGGTCCTTTTTTGATTCAAAACCGCGAGTCTTTAATACTAGAATATACCCATACAAAAGATCCCGTTATCCAGGAAATGCTTGTATCCGCATATCAGCCTCTCGTGGAATACATTGCCAGAAAACTGACCTTTAATAAAGAAGATCTTGATGATTTGGTACAGGTCGGAAATATTGGATTACTGCGTGCGTTACGTCGTTTTGATCCTACTTTGGACATCGATTTTTCAACTTTTGCCACACCAAACATTATTGGTGAAATCAAGCATTATTTCCGTGATAAGCGAAACATCGTTAAAATCCCAAGAAAACTTCAGGAAATTCACTCTAAAGTAAAAACATATTTAAAAGAACATCAACAGGATGTAAAACAGCCAAGCATTGCTCAGATCGCGAGAGACCTTGAGGTGACGGAAGAAGATGTTCTGGAGGCCATGGAAGCCGGACAATCGGTTTCGGTGGTGTCTTTGGATATGCCCGGTTATACAAAAAGTGAAATGAAGGGCGGAAACCAAAGTGCCGATTCGCTGTTGGATACGCTGGGTGATGAATCAAAAGAAGATACGTATCTAAATCAAATTTCTCTAAATCAGGCCATACAGACATTGTCAGACAGAGAGCAGGATATTGTGAGATTACGCTTTTATAACGGGCTTTCCCAGCGTGAAATTGCAGATGCAACGGGATTGTCTCAAATGCATATCTCCCGGTTGTTGACTCAAATTATTAAAAAATTAAGAAAACATATGGAAAAGTAGCCGTCTCATGCAGAAAGCTTTTAGTCCTTCAGATATCGAACATCTTGTTCCCCATCGTTTTGAAAATATTTTAGTAGATTATGTCGAGCTGACTACTACGGAAACATCTGTTGAAGGTGATTTCAGGCTTTGCGTGTCTCAGGATGATGCCAAGCAGCGCATGATTTTTTTCAGACAAAAAAAATACGGTCATTATTCGATGATTGCGCCGATTTTGATGGAAGTAATTGCGTTGGGCTCTATTGTCTGTAGCGATAAACTGGTTCCTGGTGGTCTGGTTTTTTTTACTGGAATTTCAAGTTTTGATAAAAAAAGCGATTTTCCTATGGGATCAACCTTAACGGGAAAAGTAAAAAAAATTAAAGATAAAGCAGGCTTTTTGGTGTGTTCGGCGGTTTGTCAGGTAGACAAAACCGTTGTTGCCGAGGCCCAGCTGATGGCTTTTTTCCCTGATCCAGCCATGGTGGCTTCAGCTGAACAGAAAACAGCAAAAAAGAAGCTGGATATTTCATTTAACCGCCGTCTGTCTTATCCCCTGCATAAAAATCCAGATTTAAAACACCCTAAAATGTACGTTGTAGATACACTCGTAGATGATGATGCCGAGCAAAAAACGGCAGTAGCTTCTTATCAGTTCCCGTCCGATCACCCGTTGGTTAAAGGGCATTTTCCGGGAAATCCGGTTTTGATGGGCGTTATGCAATGGATGATGGTTGAGGACGCTGTTCTGGCTTTATTGAAATACAGGGTAGAGCAGGGTATAACCGGTATGTTGTTTAAGGTAACCGGAAGTGCTGACATTTTTCGTGAAGATTTAACCTCTGTTGCTGAGATTAGAGAGTTTGAAGCCTTGGGTTGTATCGGTGCAAAAGACGGCCCCGATTATGCCGAGGTTGTCAAAACACAGAAAATTGCATTTCGTGATAGGGTGTCTCCAGAAGAAGAGATTTTTATTCGATTATCTGATCTGGTTATCACTCCGCTGTAATGCCTGTTTTTTTGGGGATTGATCCCGGAATTGCCACAACGGGATATGGGGTTATTGAAACCAGTGGGTCTAAGTTAAAGCATATTAAATCCGGGGTTATTCTCACCGAGTCTACGTGGTCGTTGCCCGAGCGTCTGGTAAAGCTTTCAGACGAACTTCGGAACATTATTCTGGATACAAATCCACTAAGTATGGCTGTTGAAGAGCTGTTTTTTGCCAATAATGCCAAAACAGCCTTTGTTGTAGGTCAGGCCAGAGGCGTTATTTTATTAACAGGGGCTTTGCTTGCGAAACCAATAACCGGTTACACGCCTCTTCAGGTTAAAATAGCTGTAACTGGCTACGGGAAAGCTGAAAAAAAACAGGTGCAGCTGATGGTTCAACGGTTGTTGGCCTTACCCTCTATCCCAAAACCTGATGACGCTGCCGATGCCCTGGCTATTGCAATTTGTCACTCTCAATCCTATAAATTCAAGCAGTTATAGATTGTTTAAATTTATAGGTCGCCCTGTTACAATCCCATTATGATTTATTCTGTAAATGGCCCGGTTTTGGAAATTCTTGACGACAGCCTTGTTGTAGAGGCCTCTGGAGTTGGTTATCAGATTTTTGCAGCAACCGGTGTTTTGGAGTCTTGCGCTGTAGGTGATGTTAGTCGCTTTTTTACTGTTCATCATGTGCGTGAGGATGCTCAGAATTTATTTGGATTTCTTTCAAAGGAAGACAGGCAGCTGTTTTTGATGCTGACCTCAGTATCCGGTGTTGGCCCAAAAGTGGCTTTAAAAGTGATGTCTGTTCTACCTACCGAGTTGTTTATCAAGTCCATTTTACAGGAAGATGTGTATCAGTTAACCCAGGTTCCAGGTATCGGAAAAAAAGTGGCCGAGCGTCTGGTTATCGAGTTAAAAGACAAGGTCTCGAAAATTGCCCAGGATTCGGTTCTGTCCGGTGGTATTGAGCTTAAATCAAAACCTCAAACCCCTTATATTCAGGAATTGTCGCTTGCACTTAAAACCTTAGGCTACAGTTATGATGAAATTAAGAGGGCTTTGGGCAAGGCTGAAGGGTTGGATAGCTCTCAGTCTTTAGAACACGGTATAAAAGTATTATTAAAACATTTATAGGAATTTTGTATGACAGTATGTGATTACGCCGGTTACGATTATAAAAAAGAGTTTTGGGAAGCGAAAAATCGTTTGTATGAGGATTTGTGTGAGCGTCAAACCGTGCGTAAACTCTTTGCATTATCAGGGGTAAAGCCAAAAGTCTGGATGGATGCCGGATGTGGGTTTGGCCGGATGTTTGAAGCTTATGACTCGTATGCTGATCACTTTATTTTATTTGATTATGCCCAACATTTGCTGGATCAGGCGGCTCAAACGCTGAAAACTGAAAAATCCATACGTTTTGTGCAGGGAAATTTGATGGAAATGCCTCTGGAAGATAGCTGCACGGACGTTGTAATGTCGGTTAGAACCATGCATCACCTGGATAAGCCTGAGAAGTTTTTTGCAGAAGCCTGGCGTGTATTAAATCCAAACGGGGTGTTTATTTTTGAAATCCCAAATCAACGTCATATTTTGAATATCGTTAGATTTTTACTTGGTAAACTGCATGCCAATCCATTTTCCTACCAGCAGTTTCAGCTAAACAAGGCGTATTTTAATTATCATCCTTCGTATATTCTGCCTTTGCTTGAAAAACAGGGATTTAAGATTCAAAAAACCGTATCCACGTCTTTTTTTAGATCAGCTGTACTTAAAAAACTGTTTCCAGCTTCATTTTTAGTTGCATCGGATTTATTTTTGCAGTCCGTATTATCCTGGGTTTACCTGACACCCAGTGTTTATGTTCTTGCTAAAAAACCGGTTCAGTGAATTTTAAAGCGTCATTACCAGCCTTAAAATCATCGGCCTTTCGTTTATTTTTTATTGGGCAAGGGGTTTCCCTTATCGGAACCTGGGTTCAAAATATTACCCTCAGCTGGCTTGTGTATCAGCAAACGCAGTCTGTATTTCTGTTGGGAGTAGTCGGTTTTGCCGATAAAATCCCGATTTTTTTATTTTCTTCTTTAGCCGGTGTATTTGTAGACAGGCTGGATAAGTATAAAGTTGTTCTGGGCACGCAGTTTTTATTATTGATTCAATCAGCCATTCTGGCCGTGCTGGTATTTTCGGGAAATTTGCATATCTGGACGGTTATTATTCTGTCTTTTTTATTTGGGACGATTAATGCTGTTGATATTCCGGCCAGACAGTCTTTTTTGGTGGAAATGGTGGGGAATAAAGAAGATTTAAGTAACGCTATTGCCCTCAATTCCTCGTTATTTAACGGAGCCCGTATTATTGGCCCAGCTGTGGGAGGTCTGCTTTTGGGTGCTATTGGTGCTGGTCCCTGTATTCTGGTGAATACCTGCAGCTTTATAAGCGTTATTATCGCCATGTTGAGTATGAAGCTGCCCAGAATAATGGTTAAGCCGGTTACCGAGCATAATCCGTTAAAAGCCTTAGTTGAGGGCTGTTCTTATGCGTATCGCAGCATTCCTATTCGATATTTATTGGTTCATATTTCTTTGTTTAATTTGTTTATGGTGCCGTTTTTGGTTGTGATGCCGGCTTTTGTGCATCAGCGTTTACACGGCGGAGCCTCGTTACTGGGGTTGGTAATGGCGGCCTCCGGGGTGGGGGCGTTTTTGGGGGCTGTTATCATGGTGCTGCGTAAAAATGTGTTGGGGCTTTCACGATGGGTTTTGGGTGCTTCTGCCTGTTCTGCTCTTGCGTTGTTAGGGTTGTCGTTTACTCAGTCTACGCCGTTGGTTATGGTGTTTATGGTCTGCAATGGTTTGGGTGCTTTAATTCATATGGCGTCTACGAATACCGTTATCCAAACCCTGGTAGATGATGATAAACGAGGCCGGGTAATGAGCCTGTATACGATGTCTACAGTTGGTATTGCTCCTTTTGGAACTATGTTTGTGGGGTTATTTGCGGCTAAATTTGGGATTCCGTTAACGTTTCAGGTTGGGGCGTTGATTTGTCTGGTTGCCTGTTGCTGGTTCTATGTCATTCGTCCAAAAATAGGTGCCTCGTTACGAGCTGCTTATCAGAAAAAAGACGGCCCTGTTGTTGCAGGGCCTTTGTCTTAGATTATTTTTTGCTTAAAGCCTCGATTTTTTGCTTTAAAGCGGCATTTTCTTTTTCGAGCTGTTGTTGTGATGTCTCAAGCTTTTCCTGCCTTTTATTGAGGTCCAGAATATAGAGTGTCAGCTCTTCCACTTTTCGTAACAGGGCTACCTGCATTTCGGATACTTTAACGCCGTTGGCTTTGACTTCCGCTTCCGAAGGAACATCCGGAAGATGTTTGTTCGTTTTGATAAAGGACTCGACGGTGTTTAGCGAAAGCAGTTTGTAATTGGATTCAAACACGTAATCTGCCCAGGACCCTGCTGTGATAATAAGGTCGGTGGCTTTTATAACCCCGTTAACGTGAAGTGGGGTAAGGGGTGTGGTTGTTCCTATGCCCAATTTTCCATCTGACGTAAAGGTAAATTTTGAATCACTGTTTCGGCGCAAGTATACTTTATCTGTATTGATTCCCAGGTAAAAGTCCCAGTTATTTGGTCCGGCAAGGCGAATGGATGGGCTGGCTACACTGTTGCCAACTCGAAAATCTCCAGATTGTATGGTTGTTGTGCTTAAAGTTGTTTCACCGCTTACTCCAAATGTTCCGTTTACATCTAGGGTTTTAGACGGGTTGCTGTTGTGTATCCCTATATTTCCATTTGTGCCTATACGTAACCGCTCACCAGGATTTCCTCCGGTTTCAGCTGTTTGAATGACCAGTGGGCCCCAGCTGTTGAGGTAGGGAGTCG
>CAZFCP010000011.1:0-34457 GCA_964517775.1 uncultured Candidatus Marinamargulisbacteria bacterium
AACGGGATGACTCCCAAAAAAGTGGAAGCCATCCGGCCTTATCTTACGTTGTAGCGAACAGCTTTTTTACTTGTTCCAGATCTACGCGCTGGGCAAGATGCGCATAAGGTTTTATAGGTTTTTGAGTTAACGGCGTGGTTAATGTAGCCCATTCTATTGGCGGGATGTCCAAAAATTGCTCGACGCCGTTTGCGATATGGGGTAGAACGGGTTTTAAAAGGCCGGCTAAAACAGCCAGCATGTTCAATCCTGCTGTACATATTTGAATGGCCTTTTCAGTATCTGTATTGGCAACTGACCACGGGGCTCGTTCATCGATATATTTGTTGGCCATGTCGGCTAAGCCCATAATCTGCCGCATGGCTGAGGCGTAATCCAGATTTTCGTAATCGGTGGCGATGGCCTCTAACTGGCTGTGGAAATGGGTTAAAATGGTTTGTCCGTCGGCATCTATTTGGCCTAGGGATCCTCCGCATTTTTTATGAAGGACAGAGCCCAACCGACTGCCGATATTTACTACTTTGTTCACGATATCTGCGTTTACTTTGAATACAAAATCTTCCGGGTTAAAATCCAGATCCTCGATGCCGGAGGTTAATTTGCTTGTAAAGTAATAGCGTAAAAACTCGGCGGGCAGATGGTCGAGGTAGGTTCTGGCTTTGATGAAGGTGCCCCGGCTTTTGGACATTTTTTCGCCGTTTACGGTTAAAAAGCCGTGAACATTTACTTTTTTCGGTAAGGAAAACTCGCCAACCGATAATAACGCCGGCCAAAATAGCGTATGGAAATATAAAATATCTTTCCCAATAAAATGATGAATTTCATAAGCATCATTTTTCCAGATGTCGTTTACATCCATATTGTGTTCGCTTCCCCATTTTTTTGTTGTGGCAATATACCCTACCGGCGCATCCATCCAGACATAAAAATATTTGCCGGGAAAGTTTGGAATTTCAAAGCCAAAATAAGGAGCATCCCGTGAAATGTCCCAGTCTTTTAAACCTTGGGAAAACCATTCGTTCAGCTTGTTTTTGACTTCAGGTCTCACGGCTCCGCTGCTCATCCAGTTTAAAATAATGTCTTTAAAAGACTCCAGCTTGAAAAAGAAGTGTTCGCTGGATTTTAAAACCGGAGGATTCCCACATTCCGCACATCGAGGCGCAATCAACTGGGTCGGCTCGTAAATACTGGCGCATTTTTCGCAGGCGTCTCCGTATTGATCTTCGGCCTGGCAGAATGGGCAGGTTCCCCGTATTAATCTATCCGGTAAAAAGATGGTGCAGGTGTTGCAAAAATACTGCTCGATCATTTTTTGTGCGATAATTCCGGTCTCTAATCCCTTTTCAAAAATAGCCGAGGACAGTTCCTTATTCTCAGGCGAGTGCGTGGTGTAGTACAAATCAAACTCAATTAAAAAATCTTTAAAATCCGTTAAATGTTCCGTATGTGTGGCTGCAATCAAGGCTTCCGGTGTGATGTTTTGACGTTTCGCTGCCAGCATAATGGGCGTTCCGTGCGTATCGTCTGCGCACATGTAGTGGCAGGTGTGGCCTCTTAATTTTTGAAATCTGACCCACACATCCGTTTGAATGGTTTCCACCAAATGTCCCAGATGCAGACTCCCGTTTGCATAAGGCAGTGCGCTTGTGACTAAAAGCTGACGTTTGTTCATAAAGATCCTTTAAGTGAGAGTTTGAAAAACCGGCGTTTTCCCACTTTTAAAATTTGCCCTTCAGAGCAGGAAACGGGCTGCAAAATGTTTGTGACGGCCTGATCATCGAGGGTGACAGCTCCCTGCGAGGCAAGTCTGGCCACTTCTTTTTTTGATGGGAAGATGTTTTGCTCAACCAGAACTTCATCCAGACGGATTGGGCCAGAATTTACGGTTAAAACAGGCATGTCATCTGGATTTTGATGCTGAGAAAACACCTGTTTAAATTGCTGCTGTACATGTAAAGCGGTTTCGTTGTCGTGCAGGGTGCTGACAATATCAATAGCCAGATCTTCTTTTAATAATTTTGGATTTTCTCCGCTATCCAGACGTTGTTGAAGCTTTTGAATATCTTGCGGCGTCCGATTGGTCAGCAGCGTAAAATATCTGATGATTAAGGTATCTGGAATCGACATCAGTTTGCCGTACATATCCGTTGGATTTTCCGTAATCCCGATATGATTTTTAAGCGACTTGCTCATCTTCTGAACGCCATCCAGGCCTTCCAGAATCGGTGTGGTGAAAATACCCTGTTGAGGAAGATCATATTCTTTTTGGAGGTGTCTGCCCATCAACAAATTAAAAGTTTGATCGGTACCGCCCATCTCAATATCATTTTTTAAAACGACAGAATCGTAGCCTTGAAGAAGCGGGTATAAAAACTCATGAATACTGATAGCCTGCTCGCTGTTATAGCGTTTTTCAAAATCATCACGCTCCAGCATTCTGGCGACTGTAAACCTGGATGTAAGGTCGATCATGTCTTTTCCGGAGAGTTTGTTTAGCCATTCCGAATTGTACACAACGGTTGTTTTTGATTTATCCAGAATTTTAAAAACCTGTTCCTGATAGGACTCTGAAAAGGCCTTGGTTTGTTCAGAGGTTAGAGGTTTCCGGGTTTCAGATTTTCCGGTGGGATCCCCAATCATGGCTGTAAAATCCCCAATTAAAAAAATGACTTTGTGTCCCATATCCTGTAAAAGCCGTATTTTTTTTAAAACGACCATGTGCCCGAAGTGTAAATCTGAGGCTGAGGGATCGGCGCCAAATTTGATGGTTAAGGTCTTTTCTCCCAACACATAAGATGGCAATGTGGCCGGAATCGTATCGGCAATTCCATTCATAAAAATGGCTAACAACTGTTCTTTAGTAGGCACCTTTTATTACTCCAATTTAAGTTGTAGAATAAGCTCTGTTATCAAAGCTTTTTGCATTATTCTGCAATAGTCTCGTAGATTTTTCTATGTAGTTCCAAAATTTTTGAAATCAACCCTGTCATTATAAAGGGCAGGAGCTAAACACAACAGAGAGTATTTATGATTTTTAGATCCAAGCACCCCATCGGAAAAATTAGTAAGAAGACCAAGCATCACAGATCAGCCGGCGCCACTTACCTGGCCTCTCAAAACACAAAACGTTTTTTAGGAGGATGGTTTCGTACATTCTTATTATACGGTGCTATTTTAGGCTCTATCGGAGCTGTTCTTTTTGGCGTCTTGATTTGGGCCGTTGAGCGTACATTGCCGGATGTAAATTCAATCAGTACCTATATCCCGGCTGAACGAACAACGATTTTCTCTGAAGAAAACATTATTCTCGCAGAACTCCATCAGGAAGAAAACCGTGTAACAATCCCGTTGGAGCAGATTTCCCCGATTCTTAGAAAAGCCGTAGTCGCTCTTGAAGATACGGAATTTTACGAGCATCACGGTATTAATGTTAAGGCTATTTTTAGAGCATTAATTAAAGATATTTTAGCTGGAAGTTTTGTTGAGGGCGGCAGTACCTTAACCCAGCAGCTGGCAAAAAACCTGTTTCTGACTAAAAAGAAACATATTTCCAGAAAAGTAGCCGAGGCTATTTTGGCTGTGAAAATCGAACGCCGTTACAGTAAGCCTGAAATTCTCGAGTTGTACCTGAATCAGGTGTATTGGGGACATAATGCTTATGGGATAGAATCGGCGTCCCAGCAATATTTTGGAAAACATGCTAAAGAACTTTCTTTGGCCGAATCCGCGATGATGGTGGGGATGCTTCAAGGCCCGGAATTATACAGTCCGTTTAGAAATTTTGCCGGCGTAAAAGCCAGACAAAAAGTGGTGCTTGAGCGCATGCAAAAACTGGAACTTATCACTCCTGAAATGGCCAGAAATGCCTATGCGGAGCCTATTTTATTGGCCCCCAAAAAGATTTTTAGATATAAAGCGCCTTATTTTACGTCGTACGTTGTGGCGCAGTTAATGAATATGTACGGTGAGGATTCTACCTATACGTCTGGTATGAAGGTGTATACCTCGCTGAATTATCGCTGGCAGATGAAGGCCATGCAGCTGATTACCGATTATGTTGAAAAAGCAAGAACCGGTGGTGTTGTTGAGGATCAGTTTGTAGGTAATCTAAACTTTACCCAGGCGGCACTTCTGGCTATAGAGCCATCTACAGGTTACATCAAAGCCTTGCAGGGTGGTGTTGATTTCCAGGCCAATGAGTACAACCGGGCGATTCAGGCCCGACGTCAGCCGGGTTCCACGTTTAAGCCTATTGTATATCTGGCTGCTTTGGAAAAAGGCTACACCCCAAGTTCAATTGTAGAAGACAGCCCGATTTCATTTAATACGGGACAAGGCGTTTATTCTCCTCAAAACTATACCAAGACGTTTTCTGGCAGTATCCCAATGCGCCGGGCTTTGGAAAAATCCATTAACGTTGTGGCTATCAAACTTACCAATATGATAGGACCTCAAAACGTAGTACGTGTGGCGCGTCAGCTGGGTGTGAAATCTGCACTGCCTGCTTACTTATCGCTTCCTTTGGGGATTAACGAAATGACGATGCTGGAAATCGCCAGTGTGTATTGCGTCTTTGCAAATGGCGGTAAACGCATCGAGCCTTCCGGAATCATGCGTATTGAAGACCGGGATGGAAACGTGTTGTATAAACATAATATTAAAGAAAAACAGGTATTTGATCCCGAGCTGATTTATATGCTGGTGGATATGATGAAAGGTGTTATCACAAATGGTACCGGTGTTGCGGCAAGATTGCCTCGTCCGGTTGCGGGTAAAACGGGAACAACCTCCGATTATAAAGATGCCTGGTTTGTGGGATTTGTACCTCAACTGGTGTGTGCGACCTGGGTTGGAAACGATAATAATATGTCGATGAATCACGTGACGGGTGGAAGTATTCCGGCATTAATGTGGCGTGATTTTATGTCGGTTGCCCTTGACCGCGTTCCTCCTGAAGATTTCCCAAATCCGAATGGTGCTAAAAAGACAGATGGGGCTCAGCCAGCTCAACCTCAAAACAGTCAGTCTGTTAACCAGAATCAGGCCTGGGATAACAGTCCTGCCAGTGAATTACCAATAGAATATAAACGCAGCGGCGGTGGGCCCGTTCAGGCCCCTGCTGTAGGTACGGCTAATGCTGTGCCAAAAGCAGAGTGAAAGGATAACTAAATGTCAGTAGAAAATGTTGTTATTATCGGATCAGGGCCAGCAGGCCATACGGCGGCTATTTACGCAGCCAGAGCGAATCTTTCCCCATTAATGTTCGAGGGCGAATTTGCAGCAGGAGTTGCCGCCGGCGGACAATTAACCACCACAACCGATGTTGAAAATTTCCCGGGATTCCCCCAAGGTATTCAAGGCCCCGATTTAATGATGCGCATGAGAGAACAATCCGAGCATTCCGGAGCCAGAATAGAAACGAAAACCGTAGACCGCGTAGACTTATCTAAACGTCCCTTTACAATCACCGTCGGAGATCAGGTTGTGGAGGCCAAAACCCTCATCATCGCAACCGGTGCTACCGCAAAGCGTATGGGCGTTCCCGGTGAGGAGCAATTCTGGCAAAAAGGTATCTCAGCCTGTGCGGTGTGTGACGGCGGATTACCGTTGTTCCGTAATAAACCCCTGGTTGTTGTCGGAGGCGGAGATTCTGCCGTTGAAGAAGCCACTTATCTGACAAAATTCGCAAGTTCCGTAACCCTTCTGGTTCGCCGTGATCAGCTTCGTGCCTCAAAAGCCATGCAGGAGCGTGCATTTAATAATCCAAAATTAACCATTTTATGGAACACTGAGCTTGAAGAAGCCATTGGAACTTCATTATTAACCCATGTAAAAATCCGCAACAATAAAACCAATGAAACAAGTCAGCTTGATGCGTCAGGCCTGTTTTATGCCATCGGGCACACGCCTAATACAGGCTTTTTAGGAGGCCAGATTGAGTGTGATGAGACCGGTTATATTAAAACAGTTCCAGGTTCGACAAAAACCTCTGTTGACGGTGTTTTTGCGGCCGGCGATGTTCAGGATAAAAAATATCGTCAGGCTATTACATCGGCTGGAACCGGCTGTATGGCCGCTTTGGATGCCGAACATTTTCTGGTAGGTCACTAACTTATGTCTGTGGGGGCACTTGCCGGTCCTGTTGTTGCTTCTCGAGGCTCACTTCCTAAGTTTATTAGTACTTTTGATCCGACACGGCTTACCATGCGTTCTTTGGGTGTTCAGATGGCCCAGCGTTATCATCCTTCATTTTATGTTGTTCAGTTTCGTTCTTTTTCGACAAATCCTGTTCAACCGGATATGTCTTCCATACAAACTGTATCTGTTCTGGAGCCATCCTCTACCTCAACTTCTAAAAAAGTAGCATTTTCTTCTGTTGCGTTAACTCAGGTTTTTTCCTCTATTACGGATCATGCTAAAAAGGCCCCTTTGAAACTGGATTCCAAGGGAAATCCTTTTGTAGGTCAAAAAGGATTTTTGATTGATCCTGAAAAACTGCCCCGGGTTATTCGGTTTAATCCTCCACACGCAGGTGATGATGTCGTTGATTTTGATACCCGACTCACTCAGGATATTTTAAAAAATGGGATCCCCTGGACGCAGTTTGTTATGACTACCCTCGATTCTGATAGTTCCATGGGGGGGATGTCTCGGCGTTATACAAATGAAGGCAGTTTATTTATTGGACTTTCATCCGATCATCACCGCTATCTAATCAAGCGGTTGCCCTCTCCGTTTGCTGAGCGTGAAGCTGTTTTATTCTGGTTGTTAAGCCTTGTTAAACAGGAAGAGCATGCCATCCCAAGTTTTTTGAGTGTGGAGCCTGACCGACAGCTTTATGTAGTGCGGGGATTTTGTCGTGGAACCCCAATCAGCTTGGATAACTTAAAAGAAAGTGCCCATATTTCAGATCAGACCATATTGAGGATGTTTCTTCTGAAATTTCTGTTTCAGGACTCTGATATCAATAACCCCAATAACTCTATGGATTCCAACCTTGTAGATACGCACGGTTTATCTGCTTTAACTAAAAAATCGGCTGTTATTATAGATGCCGAACGGTTTTTGACAGACCAAGCTTCAATGACTATTCTTGCAGCAAAATATGGCTGGTCATGGAAGTCTGGGGATCCCATTCCTGGAACCCATCAATTTCGGGCTGCTGCGTATAAAAAAATGGGTGAGGAGGCCTTTATCCGTAATGAGATCGAGCATAACCCTCATGTTCGTCTGTTATGGCTTCGTTATACTCAAAAACATCCTGATGATTACACCGGTTTTGTGAAGCGTCTTAAAGCCTATGATTATGTAAGTAATGATCCTGCCAATCAGGTTATTCTGAGTACGTTGATAGAGCTACATGAAAAAGGCGGGTTTAAGTTGTTTTTAGTGCAGATGGGTATTATAAAAAAAGGAGACGATGCGGCTTACGATCAGTGTGTTGAAAATATCAAATTTGCACAGAACTGTTTGAAAAAACATGGTAAACTAACTGTTTTTCAGATTGTTACGGGCCAAATTGATTGACAGTCTCATAAAAAATATGATAGAAAGACAACCCCGGTTTATTTACCCCGGGCCTGAGATTTTGGAGGAATGGTTATGTTTGCAGTAATTGAAACTGGTGGAAAACAATATAAAGTAAGCGAAGGAACAATCCTGGATTTTGAAAAACTTCCTGTAGAGCCTTCTCAAGCTGTAACATTTGATAAAGTTCTTTTGATTAATAATGGAACTGAAACGAAAATTGGAACGCCTTATTTAGAAGGTGTAACAGTTTCCGGTGTGGCTTTAAATCAAATTAGAGCAGATAAAAAAATCGTATTTAAATTTAAACGTAAAACAGGCTATAAAAGAACGCGTGGACACCGTCAGTTTCATACAACGGTAAAAATTCAATCTATTTCAGCTTAAGGAGTTCATAGATGGCACATAAGAAGGGTAAAGGAAGTACAAAAAACGGCCGCGATAGTAATTCCCAGAGGTTAGGGGTAAAACTATTTGGCGGACAAGCTGCTAAAGCCGGTAACATTATTGTAAGACAGCGTGGAACTCAGTTTCACCCGGGTCTGAATGTTGGCGTAGGTAAAGACTTTACGCTGTTTGCTTTGGTGGATGGCACAATCAAATTTGAAATCCACAATAAAAAACGTCAGAAAGTTTCTGTTTATCCTGTAGCAGTAAACTAGTTTTATCATAAGAAAACACTTTCAGGCGGCATTTTATGGCCGCCTTTTTTCATTTATAAGGGTATTTTGGGATGAGATTCGTTGATCAAGTAAAAATTCATGTAAAGGCCGGAGACGGCGGTCAGGGTGCATCCAGTTTCAGACGGGAAAAATTTGTTCCCTTTGGTGGACCTGATGGCGGCGATGGTGGTTATGGTGGTGATGTTATTTTAAGAGCAACATCAACGCTGCAAACCCTTATGGATTTGGATGTAAAGCGTCGTTATAAAGCCAGAAATGGCGGAAACGGCGGTGTGAAAAACTGCTTTGGAGCAAAAGGTGAACACTGCATCATTATGGTTCCATGTGGAACGATGATCTTTGGTGATGATTCATCTTTAATTGCGGATTTGAAGCAGGATGGTGATGAAATTATTGTGGCTAAGGGCGGAAAAGGCGGGTTGGGTAATGCCCGGTTTTCAACGTCTGTTAACCGAGCGCCACGCTATGCTCAGCCGGGGTTGCCAGGTGATGAAATGAATCTGGTTCTGGAATTGAGACTTTTGGCTGAGGTGGGCTTAATAGGGCTTCCCAATGCCGGAAAGTCGACATTGTTAAAGGCACTTACTCGTGCCAACCCTAAAATTGCGGATTATCCGTTTACAACCTTGTTTCCAAATCTGGGCGTTTTGAAATTTGCCGACAAGGAAATCGTTATTGCTGATATTCCTGGTCTTATCGAAGGGGCTTCGGATGGCCACGGTCTTGGATCTGATTTTCTTCGACATGTGGATAGAACCTCGGTATTAATCCACCTTGTTGCCGTAACGCCTGATGATTACACCTTATGCTGGAAAAACTATCAGACTGTTTATAACGAACTTGAAAAAAGTAATGACTCTATCATCAAAAAGCCTACCATTGTTGTGCTTAGTAAAGATGATATAATTCCTGCTGAAGACAAGCCTGTCTACGAGGAACTGTTTTTAGAGCAGGGAATCCAGCCTATTTGGATCTCAAGCCTTACTCAATCCGGTATGCCTGACCTTATTTCAACACTTGTAAAACACTACAATCAACATTATTTAATTGAAGATGATAACTAAAAAATCAATCGTTATTATTAAAATTGGTACCAATGTTCTGACAACAGACGAAGAACAGCTGGATTTGAACGTGTTAAGGCATCTTGTGGATCAGATTAGTGTAGAGCATGTGAAGCAGAAAAGTCAGTTTGTAATCGTCACCTCCGGGGCTATTACCTGTGGGGCAAAGCCGTTGGGGGTTAAGCCATCCAATATTCCTCAAAAACAGGCCGCTGCGGCTATAGGTCAGATTTTACTGATGCGGGAATATGCCCATTTTTTCAGCCAGCATGGCATTCATATCGCTCAGATTCTGCTGACAAAAGATTGTATTACCGAACCTATTAAAAAACAGAATACTCAAAATACATTATTTACCTTGTTTGAGCAGGGTATTATTCCTATTATCAATGAAAACGACACGGTTGCCACCGAAGAAATCGGCGAAAAATTTGGGGATAATGATGAATTGTCCTGTGGGGTTGCCCAGCTTGTTGATGCCTCATTATTAATCACATTGTCAGATATTGAAGGCCTGTTTACGGCTAACCCAAAAGCAGATGCTTCGGCGGTGTTAATTGACAGGCTAGCCTCTGTTTCTGATGAAACGCTGAAGCTTGTAAATGATATTCCAAACGGGAAAAGCCGGGGTGGGATGACGTCAAAATTATTGTGTGCCAAAAAAGCTTCGGATTCTGGAATAGCTGTCGTTTTGGCTAAAGGCAAACGGTTAAATGTGATTTCCGATATTTTGTCAGGGAACTCTGTTGGAACTCGAATTGATGCGCAGAAAGGGTTGTCTCATGTCTGATTTTTCCTCTATTGAACAGCAATGTAAGGCGGCTTATGAGGCATGGCCTTCTCTGGCTGCGGCATCGTCTCAGCAACGTTATGATGCGTTGAAAGCTATGGCGAAGGCGTTGATTGATCATGAGTCGGAAATTATAGTGGCTAATCAACGAGATCAGGAGAACGGACGTGAGGCTGGTTTAACGGCGGCGTTAATTGACAGGTTGAGTTTAAATACGTCCCGTATAAAAAGTCTGGCGGACAGTATCGATACCATTGCGGCTTTACCCGATCCTTTAGGTGAAATTTTAGGCGGATGGACACGTCCAAACGGCCTGGCGATTTCAAAGATACGCGTTCCTTTGGGCGTTCTTGGCATGATTTATGAAGCGAGACCAAATGTGACGGCGGATGCGGCTGCATTGGGTATTAAAACCGGTAATGCGGTGGTGTTGAGAGGAAGCTCTACGGCACAGTACTCTAATAAAGCGATTGCGGATTGTTTGCGTGCGGCTGTGAAATCGGTGGGAATTAATTCGGAGTGTATCCAGTTGTTAAGTGATACAAGCCGGGAAGGCGTGACTTTTTTTGTAACGTTGAAACAGTATCTGAGTGTGGTGATTCCTCGGGGCGGGGCGGGGTTGATACAATCTGTTATCAGTAACTCCCAGGTTCCTACGATTGAAACGGGTGTGGGAAACTGCCATATTTTTGTGGATGAGTCTGCGGATATGGATAATGCGCTGCTGATTATCGAAAACGCAAAAGTTCAACGGCCTTCCGTATGTAACAGCTGCGAAACGGTATTGGTGCATCAGTCGGTTGCGGCGTCTTTTTTACCTCGATTATCAGCGTTACTGACACAAAAAGGTGTAGAGATTCGCGGTTGTGACCAAACGCAAAAACTGATTGCCTGCAAACCGGCTGAACTATCGGATTGGGAATCTGAATTTCTGGATCTTATTTTAGCTGTAAAAGTGGTGGCGGATGTTAACGAGGCTATAGCACATATTTCCCGTTATGGAACAAAACATTCCGAGGCTATTTTATCCAATAATCATCATCATATGACACTGTTTAAGCAGCGTATCGATGCAGCGGCTGTACTGGTTAATACATCAACACGGTTTGTAGATGGAGGCGAATTTGGATTTGGAGCCGAGCTGGGAATTTCTACACAAAAACTTCATGCCCGAGGCCCAATGGGATTAGCCGAGCTGACAACCTACAAATACATTGTTGAAGGAAACGGACAGATTAGAACCTAAGCCGTGTCCTTTAAAACCTCAGACTTTGATTTTACCCTTCCCGATCATCTGATTGCCCACGAACCTTTAACCGATAGAGGATCGAGCCGGTTGATGGTGTTGTATAAATCCGAAAAGAAAATCGTTCATACCACGTTTTCTGAGCTGCCTTCTTTTTTATCCCCTAATGATATTCTTGTTTTTAACAATACCAAGGTTATAAAAGCCAGATTGATTGCCCATCGAAAAACCGGTGGGAAGGTGGAAATTTTTTTATTAAAACAACACTCTGAAATGATTTGGGATGCTATGGTCAGTCCTCAGCGTCATTTATCGATTGGCGAAACGCTGCATATTCATTCTGAACTGGACTGTGTATTTTTGAAAAAAACCGAAGATACGGCGTTTGCCCAAATAGAATTTAAAACAACCCTGCCCATTTTTGAGGCAATAGAACGATTTGGCGAGGTTCCGTTACCGCCCTATATTTCACGAAAAACAGATCCAAACCAGTTTGAATCTCAGTACCAGACTGTTTTTGCCGAAAAACCAGGTGCGGTTGCAGCTCCTACGGCGGGTTTGCATTTTACGCCTCCGCTTTTGCAGCAGCTGTCTGCGAATGGGGTTACACAGGAAGCTGTGACGTTGCATGTGGGCTACGGAACCTTTAAACCCATTCAAACCGATTTAATCAGCGATCATATCATGCACAACGAATCGTACGAGCTGCAACCGGATGTTGCTGAACGTTTAACTTTGTATAAGAACGGGCAAAAAAGGCTAGTGTCCGTAGGCACAACGGTTACCAGAACACTTGAATCGAATTGGACACAAAGGGGTTTTATGCCAGGAACATACAGCACACAACTTTTTATAACACCGGGATATGCGTTTAAAGCTGTTGATACGCTTATTACCAATTTCCATTTACCAAAATCAACTTTGTTGGTTCTGGTGTCTACTTTTGGTGGTTCTGACTTTATTCGTTATGCTTATCAGGAAGCGATACGTCAGCACTACAGGTTTTATAGTTTCGGGGACGCGATGATGATACTGCCATGACTATGATTTCGGCTAAAAAATGTGGGGTGACCCTTTTTATGCTCATGAGTTTTTGGGCAGCCGAATCCTATGCTCAGGCACCAACTGCAAACGCTGTTATCCCTTCAAAAAACGCTGTTCCTTCAAAAAATACGCAGGTTCCTACACCATCGGTATCTATTCCTCAAAAAGTAGATTTGTACACGTATTTGTCTCCTGTAAGAGATGGATTTATGTTCCCTGCCATTTCAACAAAAAAATATCCCGATCTGGATATTTCAGGATTTTACGAAACAAAGATCAGTGGACGTAACTTTAACCCTAAAACACCTTCGGATTCCCGGTTTCAAACCATTTTAAGAGACCCGATTTATAACAAATTGCCTCGAGATGTTTTATTGGGTGATCCAAAGCTGGATATCCGTTACAGATTTAACATTGATGGAAAGCTGGATAGGGATTTAACGGTACACTACGATATCGAGCAGGAGCCCGATTTTCCTGGTAAATATGATATTAAGATCAAATATAAAAATACAGACCTGACCTTTTATCACTTTGATGTTGATTTTAACGACAGCGAATTTATGACGGTAAGAAAATCTTTAAACGGAGCCATGGTGCATTCGTATGGTGACGAATGGGATGCAACCATAGCCACCGGTAAACAGCGGTCTCAGGCGACAAAGTTTGCAGCGAATGGCTCTGGTACTACAAAGATCAGTCTGGGTAACCGGTCTATTCTGGAAGATTCCCTGCAGGTGTGGGTGAACAATATTCCTCAGGTGCTGGGTCGTGATTATACTGTGAACTATTTTCAGGGTGAAATTACATTTTCAAGCACAAAAGGCTCGAACGATTACATCGTGGCTGTTTACGAATATACCAATCCCATCGAAGATTTTATTCCGCTTTTAAGCCGTCGTAATTTTTTCGGAAGCCAGTTTTTGTGGCGGCCTCAATATAAACCTAAAGATATTAAATTCAGCAAACATGTGTCTGATGAGATATTAAAACCTGCCGGGGCAACCCCCAATTTTGAGTTTACCGTTAAAAATGCCCCGGTTTTAATTGCCACCGAATATGTGAAAATTAACGGACGTACCATGAGACAGGACAAAGATTATGCGCTGAAAAATCAACGTGGAAAAATTTATATTTTAAATCCCAGCCTTCTTGGAAAAAATGATCAGCTGACAATCTCTTATGATTATTACGAAACCGAAGTTGTCGAAGAAGATCTGATAGGAAAAAACACCCCGGGTCCGTATGCGTTTTCCAGGAAATATGTACTGGATGGAACGGTTGCTGTAAGTCTGGATAATCTTCCCATGGTAGAAGCCAAGGACTATTCCATGGATTATGAAAAAGGCCGGATTGTATTTAATTATGAGGTTAAATATCCCAAAATTATTTCCGTAAAATATACAGCTGTTAAAAGTGCAACGGAAGTGGTGACCAAAAATAATGCTCCGTTTACAGCTGGCGTTACGTATTTAACGGAATATGCGCAGACTCAGCTGGAGAATCAGGTTTTGGCAGTTCCTACGGAATCGTATACGTTGTCGACTTCCAATGTGATTACAACCAAATTTACTCCAATTACCAACACGCCCAGTATTGGTATTATCATTAATGGAATCAAGCTGCAGCCTAATCAGTACAGTGTAACCAATGCGTATCTGGGGCAAATTACCGTCAGCGATAATGTGTCTGCAAAACCATGGACAACAGCTATTAATTATAGTTATCAAAAAAGTTTTAGAACGACCTTTGTTTTTCCTGGAATTACAGGAAAAAATGGGCTGAAGTATATTAATAATACCGATTTTACCTTGAGAGATGTTCCTGTAGCCAAAGGCGGAGTGGCCTATATCCGATTATTGAACAGTACTCAGGGTGAGCTTATTTTGAACCCAGGGCGGGAGTTTAACGTGGAGTACGGAACGGATGGCCAGACCCTCCAGATTTCTTTTAACACCACGCTTGAAAACAGTGCCTCTATCCTGACGTCGTATCCAACTTCTTCTGACAGAATTACGCTGGTTTACGACTATATTCCGGCGGTTTCACCAACACAGGGAAATGTAACCCAGCAGGTTTTGGGACTTACACTGGGTGCGAAACTTAGTGATCAGTGGCGTGTAAATTCAGAATTTGTTGTGGCGGATAATAACCTGTCAAAACCTCAAACCTCTATTTCATTTCAAACCCCGGGTACCGGAAAGTCCAATGATAGTTACTCTATTGGGAATAAAAATATTGTTGAAAATTCAGAAGAAGTTTATTTGAATTCAAGACGAGTAAACAAAGATACCGATTATATTGTTAATTATGTAACCGGAACCATACGCTTTGTTAATCTTAATCCCGGCGTAAATGATGCTATTCGTGTGAATTATAAAATTTTTGATTCTGGTTCTACCCAGCTTGGGGTGCAGCATAATACAAAGCTGGCTACGAAGCTTGCGACTCAATACACCGGTGATTCTGTTGTGTTGAAAGGGGATTTTAAATTTATTGATAAGGATTTCCTTCCTATCGGAACCTTGAGGGAGGCTGCTGGAAGTACGGTATATGGCGGAAGCATGGACTGGAAAGTAGATCCTTACAATCTTGTGAATGTAGATTACCATCACAGGGACATTTTTGCTGGTGGTAACACGGCGACAAATAAGTCGCTGTACAGACGCACGGATGAAATTATTTCCATGATGGATTTAAAAGGGTTGTATCGTTTATTTGATACCAAGCAGTCGTTACGGTTATTGATTGATATCCAGGATCCAGATAAAGCTGTAACGAAAGATTCCCATTTGGTTGATGAAATAACCTGGGATTATAACGGCAGTATTTCATTTGGGCCCGAGTTTTCAAAAACCACGATTTTAAAAGGATTATCCCGCAAAGAAAGCAATTTTCTGGATAAATTTGATTACACAGTTGTTGAAACTGAAAAAACGCGTGTCGATAATAAAACATTGTTTAGCAAGATGTATGCGCTGGGTGATACAACGTTAACGCCGTTTCTTGAATTGTCACGGGCTCAAACCGATGTGCAGGTGTCTTCGGCTTCTGTTCTGGCGGTTAGAAATGAAAGGACGTATGCGAATCGTACCAATTATGGATTAAGTTCTACGTTTCTTCCGTTTTCGTATCTCCCGGTTAAAGTGGATTACAGTCGTGACGAGGTAAGATCTATTACGGCGAAACAATCTACAGAAAGTGTAAATGTATTATCTAATTCTATTTATGATGTGGGGTATAATCCGACGTCCTGGTTTAATACCAGTACCCAAATTCGACATACGGAATCTGAAAGTCCCCTGGCCAATCAAAAAGGGTCTCTGGAAGATTACAGAAGCTACCAGCTTAGCCGCTTTACCCCAATTGGATTTCTTGGCAGCATGGGCCTTTCCGAATCCGAATGGTTTCTTTTCCCGATAAAAGGATCCACCTTGACCTTTGGTGTTAACGAATCGAATCGCCGAGAAAATAACAACGCACGGCAATTTGATTTTAACAGCAGCCGTTTTACCTTTTCGAATCTGGAGCCCCTGGACGGCTTTGCTTTAAAATCCTATAGCTTTGATACTCAACTTTCTACCAGTTTATCGACAGAAGGTAGTTCTACAGCTTCAAGAAATAGAACGTCAGCTCAAAGTACCGGACAATCTGGAAGCGTTGGTATCACACCAAAGTGGCCGTTGTTAAATCTTTTTGGGTATACCTATACCTTCGAAAATCGTTCCAGTGATTCTTTCAGTGACGATCAGGCTGTCACCATAACCTCGAATCGTGTATTTAGCAGCACCCCTTATTTTAAACGAGGCCAGCAGCTTAGCTTTAGCCCTGGAGATATCGGAATCCAGCTTCCGTTTTTGCCTAAAATTGGATTGGGAAAAATTACAACAGCCTTTACGGAAAATTACGAAGATAAGCAAAACTACAGACTGGCTGAACAGTATCGGTTGTCTACAGGCGTTGTCTCAACATCGTCTGTGTCACAGGATAACAGTCTGATTAAATCCTATGGATTTTCTATTGGATTAAACCCCATGTATATTATCAATTTATCAGGAACAGCCAAGTTGGGGAGTGAGTGGTATAACCGAAACATTAATACCTCGTCTAAAGGGTCTATTTTTAAAGATACGCTTGATTTGGCTGTGAACGCCGATATGTCTCCGTTCTCGTTTTTAAAGCTGGATTCCAACGCTACCTATGGAACTGTGGATCAGTATCGTTCATCCAATCTGGATACAACTCTGGAATCTCTAAAAAAATCCGTTGCAGATCAGACGTTTGCCAATCCATTTATTGATTTTCTGGATATTAGAAAGTACACCCTTCATGGCGGTCTTACGTTAACCCCGTTTACGTTTATTTCGCTTACATCCGGGGCCGATTATGTGCGTATCCAGCAGGCATTAACCACGTCTTCCAATGTGGCTAACAGTCTTATCACTCAGATTATTGGCAGTGCCGGGGCCAGTCTTTCTCTTTTTTCAGGATTAAGTACGGCTTATACCTATTCCATGAAATTTTCGGAAGAAGGCACGGGTACGCAGTCTCAAGGGTACTCCGGTGTGACAACGGTAACGTATGTGCCGTTTCAATCCACAGGCTTTAAAGTCAATATAACCTATACCCGTGAAGATACCTGGGGTAAAGACTTAAACGCTCTCGATCAGTCAGCCGTTCAGCAAGGCAGCGGAAATACCATTCAATATCAGATCGTAGAGCGTGATGACGTTGTGGAAACTGCTATTTTAAGTGTGGATGTAAATATCCCGATTACAAATAATCCGTTTATTAACAGCTTTGTTGTAACCGGTGAAGGTCACATCAAAAAGGTAACAGACAGGCTGGATTCTACAAAAACGGATAAACGTAGTTTTGATATCAGCGGCGTGGTTTTAAAAGGCACATTATTATTTTAAACTGAACCGAAACCATCACGAATGCGGTTAATAAATGGAGGGGTTGTGCCCAGGCTGGTAATCCAAAATAATATAAAATAAGCCCAAGCAGGGTTTCCGCTATAATGCCTCCGCCTATCCAGATGGCGTATCGGGTTTCTTTTTTCTGGATCAGCATATAGGCCAGTAGCCCGTTTAAGGCCGCACTGAGCCAGGCTACGGATTTATGTGCCGTAAACCAGTCTCCCAGTAGGGGGGGCACACAGCATTTGCAAAGTCCCTGACTTACCAGAACATCAACGGTTTCCCTGACCTGTGTTCCCAGCAAAATCTGGGCGGATGTAATAATAAAGGCTGCAACTGTGATAACCCATAATCCCGATGAGGCGTTAATCTGTTTAGGTGTACAGTAGTGATCTGCAACAATCAGTAAGGCCAGTAACAGAAATGCAAAACTCATATGCAGGGTGACAATGACGGGATGCAGGTTGTGGGCAACAACTACGGCGCCAAGCCAGCCCTGAAAACTGACGGTTACAAGAGCCAGTCCGCTGGTCAGTAAAAGTCTAGGGTGAGTTTTAAACAAAGACAGACTGTAAAAAAAGAGGATAAGAATGACAACGCCAACGCTTGCGCCAAATAATCGGTTTAAATATTCCGTCCAGGTTTTTGCGGCATTAAACGTGGTGTCTTTATAGCCACGGTGGGCGTAAATATCCTGATAATTGGCTGGAAGCTCGGATTCCGATACGGGAGGCACCCATTTTCCGAAACATCTTGGCCAGTCAGGACATCCCATGCCAGAGCCTGTGCTTCGTACTAATCCTCCTATCAAAATAAGACTAAAAACCATAGCGATAGCCAGCTTATTTATTTTCCTGAAAAAATTCACTGTAATCATACCTTTCATTTTCAGTTCTGTAACGATAAAATGGTGTGGTTTAACTTGCTTAAAATAGAGGTTTATGATGACACATTCCGAAGAAAAAAACGATAATCAAAGCTCAAATAACATGGTGAAAGCCTATAAAGAATCTATTCGGCAGGACTCCAGACAGGTGGAATCTTTGGATACTCTGGATATTGATACCCTCCAGGATCGTCTTAGACGTAATCTGGAAAAAATCCGTTCTGAAAACCAGGACACATTGTCTTCTTTGGAAGATTCGCTGTTAAAGCAATATGCCCAATGGAAAGAAATGCGGTCATTGGTGGAATCTGAAAGAGAGTCTCTGGAGAAAGCTTACAGCGTTACGGTAGCTCCAAATGATTTACCTGCGATTATTGCCATTAAAAAAGAAAAGCAAGGTGTTTTTGAGAGAGAATTGTCCGAATCCCAGGCGTTGTTTGAAAAAAACATCCAGGAAAAAGAAGCTGCTCTAGCTGGGAAATCTCAGGATTTTCAAGCAAAATGTGTGCGCTGGGAAGAAATGATGCTTCAGCGCGAAGATGAATTTGATGCCCGTGAAAAAGATCGTCAGCAGGCACAGGTTCAACTTCAGCTGGATTATGAGCAAAAGGTAGAGGCTTTAACCCATCAGTTTGATCTTAAAGAAAAAGAAATGACGGATAACTTCAAAACTCAGGATGAGATGTGGTCATCCAAGTTAAAAGATGAGCATGATCGCTATCGCCAGTTGGAAGCCGAGTTTCAGGATGCCCGTCAGCATTACGAAAAGCTCTTAAGTGAAAAACATGCCCAATATATGGAAAAAGATGCCGCTTTAACCGAAACGTTTAATCAGTTTCAGTCTTTAAAACAGGAAAAAGAAAATGCAGCTGCAGATCATATTGTACAGATACAATCGATAAGAACAGAGCTGGAACAGGCAAAATTTGATTTGCGCCAGCAGCAGGATGGTTATGAGGTTCAGCTAAAAGCGTACCAGGCTCAGCTGTTTCAGGCTCAGCAATCCGGTTCTCAGGAATCTCTTCAATATCAAACTATTATTCAACAGTTAAAAACAGAGCTTCAATCTAAAGAAGAGGAATTGACCAAGGTAAATGGTAAGGTGCTTGATTTGGCTCAAAAGCATCTGGCCAGCATGAAAGCGCCTGTAAAACCGTCTGTTCCAGCGGTATCTCCGGCTCCTGCGCCAAAAATTCATAAGCCGGTAGTAAGATCTGCGGCTCCAGTTGAAAACAAGCCTGCCGTCCCTACCACACAACGTAGAATTACACCGGTTCCTACTCAGCCTCCTGTTCAGCAGACGGGATTGAAAATTGTAAGACCGTTGAAATCAGGTTCACGAAGGGTTGGCGCTTGATCCGACATTTTGTTGAACTTGTAAAACCCCGCATTTTGACCATGCAGTTTATCAGTCTGGGAATGGGATACCTGTTGGCGAAGCCTGTGCTGGCGTCTACAGGGCTTTTATTTTTATTTGCCTTAATCGGGACGGCGTTTTTATCTGGCGGAGCAGCGACGTTAAACCATATTCTGGAATGGAAACTGGATGCCAAAATGGACCGTACAAAATCCAGGCCTATTCCATCGGGGAATGTTTCGATTGGATCGGCGCTTATTTTTGCAGTGATTTTGCTTGCTTTGGGTACAGTTTTTCTTTTGCTTGTTAATGCAATTACGATGTTTCTGGGTGTGTTGACGGCGTTTTTATACGTAGCCGTTTATACCCCACTTAAACAATGGTCGTGGTTGAATACATATGTCGGTGCTTTGCCTGGAGCCATCCCTCCGCTGGCTGGTTGGACCATTGCTACGGGGAAACTGGAATGGCAGCCTTTTATTTTTGTCGCCTTGCTGGCTATTTGGCAGCTGCCTCACTTTTTTTCCATTGCCTGGATGTATCAGGATGATTACAACAAAGCAGGGTTTGAAATGCTCCCCAAGGTTGATCCTGATGGAAAGCGTACCGTTTTTCACATTCTGTTCTTCACTCGTATTTTAATTGGCGTCTCCTTATTGCCTGTATTTTTTGGGATTTTAGGCTGGATTTATGGCATAGGCGCCTTTGTCTTTGGTTTGTTTTTCTTGAAAATGGGCTGGAATTTTTCCAAAACAATTTCACGTGCTGATGCAAAAAACGTTTTAAAGGCATCGGTATATTACCTTCCAGCATTGTTGCTGATTATGTTTTTAGATCGCCTGATCTTGTGATACACTGAATTTTATCCAAAAAAAATCTGACAGTGCTACACAAAAAGGGTTGTGTTTTTAAGGCAATTTAAGGGGTTTTTACGTTTTTCGTAATAAATTGCCGGGAATGCGTGTGTGCGGTCTATTCTATCTTAACAGGAGTAACTCATGTATTCTCACAATGCAGTGACTGCGTACGCCCGTGTTTCGTTCAAGCCTTTAAATAAAGTGATGTCGGTTAAACTTAGTTATCCGATTAGCGAATTTTTGCAGCATATCGGTGGAGAGGGTGCTTATAAAGTGTCTTTGGAAACAGCGATTATGAGGGCACTGGGATATGATGTTTATGGGTTAAATATCGGAGATATTGATGGAACGGAAATCACGCCACCAATGGGGTATCAGCAAGGGCTTATCCAGGCGGCTTTAGGTGAAAAATTAACCTACGGGCCAACACAGGGGAATCCGCGTTTGCGTGACGCATTGGCTGATAAAGTAAATCGTGAATACGGTGTTGCTGTTGATGGTACATTTGTTAGTATTTCAGCTTCAAAATCCAATATTTTTAAAACAGAAGTGATGCTTCTGGATGCTGGAGTCCCATTTTCTTATCCTATTCCAGGATATCCTATTTATCAGTCTATAGGTCAGGCGAAAGGTGCTGATCTTCAGCCCTATTCATTTACGTTTACACCTAACCCGGAAACCCGCGAGCTTGAAGTGGACATTGATATCGATTCCGTAAAACGATGTTTGGATGCCGGTGTAAAAGTTTTTGTATTGAATGATGCTCAAAATCCGTCAGGGCATAGTTTATCTGCGTCATCTGTTCAAAAACTTCGTGATCTTTTTAATCTACCTCACTATCAACATGTTTTTGTGATGTTTGATATTGCGTATGAAAATATTCGTTTTGATGGCCAATCGCATGTAAGAGGCTTAATTAAAGAGCTTTTTGAACAAGGCCGGGCCTGTATTTTGGGAACAGCCAGTAAAGAAGATGCGATGACAGGTGAACGATTGGGTTTTACCGTCTTTCCTAAAACGGATGTTGTCGGAAATCCAACGCTTAAAACTTTGGTTGAGGCCTTTAATAAACTGACAGGAAATATTGAATCCAGCTCGCCTACATCCAGTCAGGCGGCCTGGCTTTATGCGTTTGCCTACGGACATAACGTTCCTGAAGATACGGCAAAATTTATTGCCGAAAAAAATCAGCAGATTCAGGCTGTAGCAAAAGAAATGCAGGATATTTCTCTTGGATTGGCTGAAATAACAGCAATCGGTGGGGATACATCTGCTGCATATAAAAAGCTTGGCCAGTTACAGAGTGACTTAAATAAGGCTGTGGCCGAGTTGCGCGAAACGGATCCTTTAGCAACTCAAGAGGCAAATCTGCGTAAAAACCTGGGGATTTTGCAACAACGCCGAGATGTTTTATGCGAGGCACTCTCAACAATAACAGGGTTGTACGCAACACGGCCAAGTGCAGGTTTTTATGTATGGGCTGATGTAACCGAGCTTATAGAAAAACTGGGATTTGGAACAGATGTAGAAAAATTCAGAAAAACAGTTCTGGCACAAACCGGTGTAAGTTTTTGTTCAGACGAGCATTTTGGAAATTGTGTGGGTACATACCCGGGCCGTCGTTTTGTCCGTTTTGCTTTTTCAGGCATTTCTGAGCCAGACATTAAAAAAGCCATGGTAAAATTTAAATCCTGGATTGATGCCCGCCATTTTGCTATCGAACATTTTGCCGGAAAACAGGTCGCTGTTGTAGGCGGCGGACCTATCGGACAGGTTACAACGCATCGTTTGAATGAAACCGGTGTGGATGTGACTATTATTTCCAAATACGGAAAAAAAGACATTGAAGAAAGAGGGATCAGACTTAGTCTTCCTGTTCCGTTGGAATCTCATCCAGCCGTTCAAGAGTCTTTAAATAATCTGGACGCCCAGCAGAACGTGATCATGTTATCTACTCAGCTCCCAAAAACGGATGCTGAAATTGAAGCTCTTGCTTTGCAGTTATCCGCTAAGTTGGCTAAAGATGGTGTTGTCATCTGTTTGCAAAACGGTATTGATACCGGAAAAGAACTGGCGTTGAAACTTCAGGAGCTGGGACGAAGCGATGTCGTAGTTGCCAGAAGCGTTATTTTTGTTCAAATCAGAGATGGAGTCGATCCTTCCAAAGGTCTTCCTGATGGATCTTTCTCTATCCCAAAAGAGATGAGATGGCCTGTTACACCTGTATTAAATGATTACGAGCCCGATCAGCTTCAGCGGTTAACGGATTTAGGAAAAGCCCTTTCAGGCACAGGTATGAAGGGAATGGATGCGGTTTCGTTTGATGAGGGACAAGTTCTGGCCTGGAATAAATTGTTTAATAATCTGGGAAACTATGCGTCTTTGGAGCTGGCTAAACAAGGTCTGGCCCTTACTTACGGTGATGTTTTACAGGATACTTCTCAAGGTCGACTTGCCCGTGAAAGCTTGTTTGAAGCCGTAAAAGAGCTTCATATTTTAGCATCCCGAACAGGTTTTCATCTTCCAAAAACACCAGAAGCCTATTTTAGAGATGTGCTGGCTTATCTCAAAACAACGCATATTTGTACCACTGTAAATGCTTATTCAAAAGGAAAGGAAATGGAAAACCTTCTTTTATCCTTGCTTCCTGATGGCAGCCAGACGACGTATCCAACGTTATGGGCGTATTCCAATCAGGTTGAATCTACCAATCAGGACAGATCGTTACATGCGTTGAGGGAAGTTGTTCCTCAAACAAATCTGGAATCCAGATATCAGGCCTGTATGCAGGATTTTGATGCCGTGATAGCTCCATAGAATAGGGATAATGTGGCTTTATAAAATCGGGTCTGTCGCCACTAAACTGGTATCTGTAATACTTGTTTGAAGTTTGTTGCTTATGCTAGGATTAACCTGTTAAATCTGCCTTAAACGGGCAGATTTTCAGGTTTAAACGAAAGGAAATGTGTATGTCTTTAATTGCAAAAAAAGCACCCGAATTTAATGTGAAAGCTGTTGTTAACGGCGGAGAAGTTGTTGATAACTACAGCCTTAGCGCTCTTCAGGGTAAATATGTTGTTTTATTTTTCTACCCCTTTGATTTTACCTTTGTATGTCCAACGGAACTTCATGCGTTCCAGGAAAAACTGGCTGAATTTGAAGCCAAAAATGTACAGGTCATCGGAGCGTCAACAGACTCTCATCACTCTCATATTGCATGGTTGAATACGCCAAAAAATCAGGGCGGTATTCAAGGTGTGACTTATCCAATCCTTGCTGACTTTAACAAAGAAGTAGCAAAAGCTTACGATGTTTTGGTAGATGATTTAGGTGCCTCATTCAGAGGTTTATTTTTGATTGATAGAAACGGTATCGTTCGCCATCAGGTTATTAACGATCTTCCACTTGGCCGTAGCGTGGATGAAGTGCTTCGTATGGTAGATGCGTTACAGTATTTCGAGAAAAACGGTGAAGTATGTCCTGCAAACTGGAAAACGGGCGAAACGGCTATGAAAGCAACCCGTGAAGGTGTAGCTGTTTATTTTCAAACAACCCAACAATAAGGAGACCCCAAATGGCTTTTGAATTACCTGCATTGTCTTATGCTTTAAACGCTTTAGAACCTCATATTGATGCAAAAACCATGGAAATTCACCATGGAAAACATCATCAGGCATACATTACAAATTTAAATGCTGCTATTGCTGGAACTCCTTTTGAAAACCAGCCGATTGAAACCATTCTGGCTAATATCAATACAGTTCCTGAAAACATCCGTGGCGCGGTTAGAAATAACGGCGGCGGTCACGCTAACCACAGCTTATTCTGGACAACCATTGCTCCAAACGCCGGTGGCGAGCCAACTGCAGAACTTGCTTCTGCGATTACAGCGGCATTTGGAAGTTTTGCCGCGTTCAAGGAAAAATTTGAAACAGCAGCCAAAACACGTTTCGGAAGTGGTTGGGCATGGCTAACTGTAGATGCTAATGGCCAGCTTGAAGTATCGTCTTCTGCTAACCAGGATAGCCCGATTATGGATGGCAAAACCCCAATTTTAGGTTTGGATGTATGGGAACATGCGTACTACCTGAACTATCAGAATCGCCGTCCAGATTATGTATCGGCGTTTTGGAATGTAGTGAATTGGACTCAGGTTGCAGCAAATTTTACTCAGGCTAAAGCTACAGTAAAAACAGCTTAATCTGATTTTTTGATTTAAACACGAAGGCAGGGACATTCTCCCTGCCTTTTTTATTATCTCCCCGTTAACCCGCTTAAAATACGTGGAATGCCCTGAAAATCCATCTCAAATTTAAAGTCTTTTACACCTTTTTTTTCTAAAACAGAGCGTAAAAGCTGCTCCTGATGAATCCCTATTTCCATCACAAATCCTGTATTCTCAAACTCACAAAGCTGCTGCACAATCTTTTTATAAAAAACAAGCCCGCTTTTACCCCCATCTAACGCTGTTTTAGGCTCAAAATTCTTAACATGAGCATCCAGATGTTTAATGTCTTCTGTTGGAATATAAGGCGGATTTGAAAGAAACAAGACGGGTTTTCCGGTATGAAATAAGGGTTCCCATAGCGATTTTTGATGGAAGAAGTTTCCTAAATGCAAGGTTAGATTTTCTGTTCTGTGATGTGTTTTGTTTATAGAGGCGTAACGGTACGCTGTTTTGCTTTTTTCCCAGCTGTAAAAAGCTGTTTTGGGATATTTTTTGGCAAGCTCGATGCTGATAATGCCGCTGCCTGTGCCCAGTTCTATTCCAATAAAGCCGCTGTCTTCCCATTGATGCTGTTCTAAAAAATCCATGGCGGATTCTATCAAAAGCTCTGTCTCAGGCCTTGGAATTAAAACCCCCGGACCGACTTTATAAACCGATTCTCTGAATTCCCATTGTCCTAACGCATATGCCAACGGTTTTCCTGTTAATCGCTGTTTTACGAGTTTCTGGATGTATTTTATATGAGGGTTTTCAAGCTGCTGTTGTTGGGAAAGTAAAAACTGTGTCCGTGTCCAGTTGCAGACATGACAGATAATAAGCTCGGATTCCAGCCCGGCGTCATCGATTCCAGCTTCATTAAACGTATGCTGTATCGTTTTCCAGACCGAAGCTACGGAAGTTGAAGACAGATGTTATTCCTGCATTTTGGAAAGTCTGTCTGCTGTAATGAGTGCATCAAACACCTCATCGCAGATACCTTCCATAAAATCGGTTAACGAATACAGCGACAGTCCGATTCTATGATCGGTGACTCTGTTTTGTGGAAAATTATAGGTGCGGATTTTTTCAGAACGATCTCCGCTTCCCACCTGATTTTTTCTAAGATCAGATTCCTGTTTCCGCCGTTCTTCTTCTTTTTTCTCATATAATTTTGCACGAAGCATTCTCATCGCTTTGTCTTTGTTCTGAAACTGAGAGCGTTCATCCTGACAGGAAATAACAATGCCTGAAGGGAAGTGCGTTAACCGAACAGCCGAACTGGTTTTGTTAACGTGCTGACCACCCGCGCCGCTGGCTCTGAATACATCAATTTTAATATCTTTTGAATCAATTACAACGTCCACTTCTTCGGCTTCCGGCATAATCGCTACCGTTGCTGCCGAGGTGTGAACACGCCCAGAGGCTTCCGTCTCAGGTACACGCTGCACCCGATGCGTTCCGCTTTCAAATTTAAGCCGGCTAAATACGCCTTTTCCCATAATCCCAAATGCAACTTCTTTTACCCCACCGATTCCAGTCGGATTTCCCGATAAAACCTCAACCTTCCAGCCTTTGGTTTCTGCATAACGGGTGTACATTCTAAATAATTCATACGCAAAAAGAGCGGCTTCTTCTCCGCCTGTTCCTGACCGAATTTCCACAATAGCATTTCTGTGATCATTCGGATCGGCAGGAATTAAGAAAATCTGAAGCTCTGTTTGAACCTTGCTAAGTTCCTCTTCAAGGCTTTTAACTTCTTCCTGAGCCATGTCCTTCATGTCAGGATCTTTTAGCAATTCCTGAGCCTGAGCCAGTTCATCCTGAATTTTTTTATAGCGCCGAAACAGTACAACGCCTTCTTCAAGCTCATTATGTTTTTTAATAAGCTCTTGATAGGCGGCATGATCGGAAATGACTTCCGGGTCACTCATTTTCCGTTCAATATCTATATATTTATATTCAAGTTCCTGTAATTTATCTAACATGGTTTCACATAGTAAAAAGCCTACCCGATGTTAGGTAGGCTTTGAAGATTTCTGAAGTTGGAATCTTACTTGGTTGCTGTAAGATTGTACCGTTTTCTAAACTTATCAACACGACCTTCAGCGTCAACGATTTTGTTTTCGCCAGTGAAGAACGGATGGCATTTTGAGCAGATATCCACACGGATGTTGTCTAAAATAGATCCGGCTTCAAATTCACCGCCGCATGCACATGTGATAGTGATTTTGTGATAAGGGATATCACGGCTTGAATTGAAGTCCGCAGGTCTTAAAACACTTGCATCGCGTTTTTCTGCAGCTTCTCTTTTTTTCTTAGGTTGTTTTTCGTCTTGTTTTGACATGATTGCACTCCTTACTGTATCGCTGATATGACACAGCGAAAGGTTGTTGATCTTACGGGCAAACAGCAGCTCTGTCAAGATTTCCTGTCTTTCTTCCCAATTTTTAAGCTTTTCGATATAATCTCCCACATGATTTTAGATATTCGTATACATCCTGACCCAGTTCTTAGACAGCTTTGTGAGCCTGTAACCGAGTTCGGTTCGGCCTTATCTCAGACTTTGGACGATATGTTTGACACCATGAAAGCAAGCCGTGGAATAGGTCTTGCAGCTCCTCAGGTAGGCTTGCTGCAGCAGATTCTGGTGGTGTGTTACAAAGACCGTAAATTTGCGTTGATTAATCCTAAAATTGTTTCTAAAAAAGGAAAATTGATTTCCGAAGAGGGCTGTCTCAGTTTACCAGCTATTCATCTTAACGTTATGCGTGCCGATAAAATCGAAGTTCATGCTCAAAACAAGCAGGGAAAACCTGTTGTGTTAAAAGAACGTGGCATGGTTTCAAGAATTATCCAGCACGAACTTGACCATTTAAACGGAGTATTGATTATTGACCACCAGCCCGAGGTTGAACAATTAATTCCAAATCTAAAAAAGTGAGGCCTCATTTATGTTAATTACCGTACTACATTCCAAAATTTCTTATGCCACGATTACTCAGACCGAATTGTTTTATGAAGGAAGCATCACTATTGATGAGGATATTCTGGATAAAGCCAATATCCGTCCTTTCGAACAGGTTCATGTGGTGAATCTGAACAACGGCCAGCGTCTGGTTACTTACGTGATTTCAGGAGAGCGTGGCTCTAAGGTGTTTTGTCTGAATGGCCCAGCTGCCCGCATGAGCGCGGTTGGCGATCTGGTTCACATTTTATCGTACGCACAAATCGATCCTCAAAAAGAAACCATAAATCCAACAATTGTTGATCTAAAAGGAAAATAAATGGACGCTACTCAATATCCTGTTTCTCTGACTGTTAATGCTGCCGGACAGTATTGTTTAGGTGGACTGTCTCTGGTTGATCTGGCCGAACAATACGGCACCCCTCTCTATATTATGGATGAGGCGACATTATCCCGTAATTGCCGTTTTTATACAGAAGCCCTTGCCAAACATTATCCTAATTCCCAGGTTGTTTTTGCAGGAAAAGCCAATTTGAATTTAGGACTTTTAAACGTGTTGTCCAAAGAAAATTTAGGTGTGGACGTTGTATCCGGCGGTGAACTCTATACTGCGCTAAAAAGCACCATGAAACCTGAAACCATTGTTTTTCATGGTAACAATAAATCCCACGAAGAGCTGACGATGGCCCTTCAACACAGCATCCGAATCGTACTTGATAACAGCGCTGAACTTGAACGCCTAATCCACATCGCTAAATCCTTAGGTAAAAAAGCCTTTGTGATGCTACGCCTAAAACCTGAAATCGAAGCGCATACCCACGATTATATTAAAACCGGACATATCGATTCTAAGTTTGGAATTGATAAATATGATTTAAATAAAGTGATCACCCGAATTCTGGAAGAGCCAGCCTGCATCCAACTGCTTGGGCTTCACAGTCATATCGGCTCCCAGATTTTTGATATTCACCCATTTGAGGATTTAGCCGACATTATGACCGATCATATGCTGGCCATTAAAAACACCTTCGGCATCGATATCCCCGAACTGAATCTGGGCGGCGGTATCGGTATTCAATACACCACTCAGGATGATCCGCCAAGCATTCCTGTCTACATCGAAAGAATGACAACTCGTTTAAAAGCCTGCCTTCAGAAAAAAGGCCTTAAAGAACCTAAACTGTTCTTGGAACCTGGCCGCTCTATCGTTGCGACAGCCGGTGTAACCTTATATTCCGTTGGGGCTTTAAAAGACATTCCTGGTATTAAAACCTATATTTTTGTAGATGGTGGTATGGCTGACAATCCAAGACCGATGTTGTATCAATCTCAATACACCTTTGCCCTAGCCAACAAAGCCGCTTTAAATCCTGAAAAAACCTACACTATTGCCGGAAAATATTGTGAATCAGGAGATGTTCTGGCTAAAGATATCCCACTTCCACAAGCCGAAGTTGGCGACACTTTGGTTGTTTTCGGAACAGGTGCGTATAACTACACCATGTCTTCACATTATAACCGTTCAGCAAAACCTGCTATGATTCTGGTTCAAAATCAACAGTCCAGAGTATTGGTTCAACGTGAAACATTTGATGACTTATTGCGGTATGATATGGCCTAAAAGGGTTTAAAATTTGACGCATCTCGCATCGTTATTGCCGGTATTGCCCAAATCAAATTGGCACCTTGTGGTTACAGTTTTGGATTTGCTACTGGTGTATTTTTTGATTTACAGAGTTTTGCTTTGGATTAGAAATACTCATTCAGGACCTCTTGTAAGAGGGTTGTTTACCGTAATGGGTATTTATTTTGTTAGCCGATTATTTGGTTTTTTGACTTTGAACTGGTTGTTAGAAAAGCTGGCAACCGCTTTGATTTTGATAGCCATCATTATTTTTCAGCCGGAATTACGCCGTTTTTTAGAGAAAATTGGCAGCGGAAAATTGTTTTCTCCTCTTGTTGAAGGACAACGTGAAGCCAAAAGTACAACAGTTATCAAACATTTATTAAAGACAGTGGAAATGCTGTCCAAGGAAAAAATTGGTGCGTTGATCGTTAGCGAAGTGGGTACAAATTTATCCGAATATATAGAATCCGGTATTCCCATCCGTTCTCATATTTCTGCGGAATTATTGTGTACCCTGTTCTGGCCGAAATCTCCAACCCATGACGGTGCGGTAATTATCAGAGAGAATAAAATTGAGGCTGCCGGTTGTTTATTACCTTTAACCGACACGCCTTTAACTGATGGTCGCCTAGGTACACGTCACCGCGCAGCAATAGGTTTATCGAAGCTAACGGATGCCGTTATTATCGTTGTTTCCGAAGAATCAGGAATCGTATCCATTGCAGAAAACGGAAACCTGAACCGTTTCTTAAACAAAGAAGCCCTGGAAACCCGATTGTTCAACCTCTATAAAGAAGAAACCGAAGCCGGTGCAGATCAAAATCTTTTTAAATTTTTTAGAAACGGATAGCCATGTACCCACAGGATTTTATTCAGCAAAAAGCGTCAGGAAAAAAAATCACCCTTATTACAGCGTATGATGCGGTATTTTCGGCCTTAATCGAAGCGGCTGGAATCGAGGCGATTCTGGTTGGCGATTCGTTGGCTAACACGGCCTCAGGCTTTTCCAACACGCTTCCTATCACAATGGATCAGATGATTTACCACACTCAGTGTGTAAGGCGTGGCGCTCCTAAAGCCTTTATTATCGGCGACATGCCTTTTATGAGTTATCAAAGTGACATCGTTACGGCCCTTCAAAACGCTGGCCGTTTTTTAAAAGAAGCTGGTGCCCAGGCCGTTAAAATTGAAGTTGGTGACTCAGGCCTGGATACGGTAAAAGCTTTTCATGATGCCGGAATCCCCGTGATGGGACATATCGGATTTACGCCTCAATCTGTGTATCAGTTGGGCGGTTACAAAGTTCAGGGAAAAACAAAAGAGACTCAGGATAATTTGTTAAATCTGGCGATACAGCTTGAAAAAGCAGGCTGTTTTTCCATTGTGCTTGAAATGGTTCCTGCAGAGTTGGCCAAAACTATTTCCGAAGCCTTAACCATTCCTACCATTGGCATTGGCGCTGGCCCGTTCTGCGATGGTCAGGTTCTCGTCCTTTCCGATGTTTTGGGGTTGTCTCAAAAATCATCACCTAAATTTTCAAAAGCGTATATGCAGGTTGCCAATCAGGCTGTTTCTGCTCTTCAATCGTTTAAATCCGAGGTTGAAAATCAACACTTTCCTACTCAATCCCACTCATTTTAAAGGTTGCTTATGTCATTAAAATTATACGATACACTTACTCAATCATTGCTGGATTTTAAACCGCAAAATCCGAACCAGGTTTCTTTTTATGTCTGTGGCGTTACCGTTTATGATTTTTGTCATATTGGCCATGCCCGCGCCTACGTTAATTTTGATTGTATGCGCCGCTTTTTAGAGTTCAAAGGCTACCCCGTTAAATTTGTTCAAAACTTCACAGATATCGACGATAAAATCATCACCAGAGCCAACGAAAGAAACATTCCGTTTTCAACATTAACACAACAATTTATAGATGCTTTTTTTGAAGATATGGATGCGCTACATATCAAACGTGCGGATTTTTATCCCCGTGCAACCGACTACATTCCCCAAATGCTTGAGATGATTTCCGGCCTCATTCAATCTGGAGCTGCCTATGAATCCCAGGGTGATGTTTTTGCCTCCGTGCATTCCTTTCACAAATACGGCTGTTTATCCAAGAAAAATCTCGATGATCTTCAAGCCGGTGCCCGAGTCGATATTTCCGAAAAAAAACGTAACCCTCTTGATTTTGCCCTGTGGAAAAAAGCAAAACCAAACGAACCTGCCTGGGACAGCCCCTGGGGAGCAGGTCGTCCTGGATGGCATATTGAATGTTCGGCCATGGTGCTTCACACACTGGGCGAAACCATCGATATCCACGGTGGCGGTGAAGATCTTATTTTCCCTCATCATGAAAATGAAATCTGCCAGTCTGAAAGCTTCACCGGAAAACCCCTGGCTAATGCCTGGATTCATAATG
The DNA here is from genome assembly GCA_964517775.1 of uncultured Candidatus Marinamargulisbacteria bacterium. Lineage (GTDB taxonomy): Bacteria > Margulisbacteria > Marinamargulisbacteria > SXXA01 > JAHFDB01 > CAZFCP01. The sequence goes on from CAZFCP010000011.1 coordinate 31,598, forward strand.
GTTTCGTAACCATCAAAGATGAAAAAATGTCCAAATCCAAACAAAACTTTTTTACAATCCGAGATGTGTTAAAACAGTTTTCCGGTGAGGTGATCCGTTTCTTCTTGCTTAAAGTGCATTACAGATCTCCATTGAATTACTCCCATGACGGTCTTGTTGAAGCCGAGCAGGCCTTAAAACGCCTTCACACCACTCTAAATAATATATCTGATTCAGCACCTGTTCATAACGATCTCAAAACCCAGCTCGAGGCCTTCACTCAACAGTTCATAACCGCTATAGATGATGATTTTAACTTTACTCAGGCTATTGGAATTTTATTTGAAATGTCCCGATTGATTAACAAAGAAGAGGCTGGCACCGCTTATTTAAGGAACTGCGGCCGTATTCTCGGACTTTTTGAAGCTCAGCAGGCAGATACGCCTCCGGCTGTTGTATTAGATTTGTCAGAAAAGCGGCTTGAAGCTCGAAAAAATAAAAATTATGCCTTGTCAGACAGTATCAGAAAACAAATTCAGGATGAATTTGGTTGGATTTTAGAAGATACCAAAGAAGGCATCCGCTGGAAAAAAGCTTAAAATATAGTATATACTTGATTCAGACCTTCCATTTTTGATAAGTACCCTTGAAAGGAATATTCATGACATCCTTTGGCATGATTGTTGATGACCAACAAAAACACATTATTGTCCGCATTTCCGGAGAAATCGATTTGCATTCCTGCCCAAAGTTAAATACAACGCTTTCAACCTTCATTACAGGAGAGCATCTGGTCATTATTCTGGATCTTTCACAAACAACGTATATCGATAGTACCGGTCTTGGTGTTATCGCTCATTCCGCTAAAAAACTTCAGGAATTCACCGGAGAAATCCGAGTAACCGGCGCTGTTCCTCAAGTTAGAAAAGTGTTGGAACTATCTGGTTTAACCCGTAAAAACGTTATTTTATTTGAGTCTGAAGAAGCGTCTTTGGATCATTGAGGAGATTTGTATGACACAGCATGCTCAACATAAAGTAGAACTAAAAATCCCGGCAGCCTCAGAATTTATTTCAATTGTGCGTCTTGCCGTTTCAGGAATCGCTAATCGTTTGGAATTTAGCGTTGAAGCCATTGAAGATATTAAAATTGCGTTATCTGAAGCCTGTACCAATGTTATCCAGCACGCTTACCATAATCCTTCTGATGAATTAATCGATATCCAATTCTTTTTATTCCACGATCATTTAGACATTACTGTAAAAGATGATGGCAAAGGCTTTAATCCAGAAGATAAAGCTACAGACAAAAGTAATCCCGAAGCTGATGGCAAATTTGGTCTGGGCCTCGGACTGGTTTTTATTAAAACATTGATGGATGAAGCTATCGTTGAATCTGTGATAGGAAAAGGGACTATTATACGAATGAAAAAATTCGTGTCAAAATAAGCCCTTGTTATGAATGAATGGAAACTGGTAGCCAGCTTAATTTTAAGCTTTTTGATTGTTGTCGAGGTTAATCGAAAACAATACTCCCCCTTTTTATCCGTTGGCCTTGTTATTATCGCCATGGTTTTTCCATTGGTGGCTTTACCCATTTTTTTGCTTTTAAAGTTCACCCATGTTTCTGTTGCGTCTATTAACAACCCAAGGCGCAAGCCTTTGCAGTCAATGGCCACCATATGCTCGAAATGTGGCGAAGAAAACAATTCTGCATCAGAAGCCTGTTCCAGTTGCGGAAATAGTTTAAAAGTTTCTTAAAGCGGATAAATAATCAGTTATGTCTGTATTTCCATTGCACCCATCCAGTAACAAAGAAGTACAGCAGGGATTTTTAAAATGGGTGTTTCCACTTGTTTATTTAAATGCAATACACCAAAATCATTTATAGATTTTGTTACAACATAACCTCGTGGTACTTGCTTTTCCTTACAAAAGCGTATTAATCCTTTAAGTTGAGTGTCTGCTATTTCTGATCGATACTTTACTTCAAACGGAATAATTTCATTTTCGAGTTCTGCAATTAAATCTACCTCTAAATTTTCTTTTTGCCGCCAGTAACTGAACTTTATATTGTGGTGATAATAGCGTGCAAAAAGGTGTTTTAATACACAGGATTCAACTGCAGCGCCTAGCCTGGTAGTATCTTCCAAAAGATGTACTCCTTTAAGCATTACTGCTGGTGAGATGGATGCGTCAGATATAAATACTTTTACTTTTCCTCTAAGCACTTCTTTTCCATATCCATATGGATGTAGCTTATAGATTAAATGTGTTGATTCAAGTAAGTCTATAAAATTTTGTGCGGTAGGTCTTTTTACCTCAAGATATTTACAGATTTCTTGGATATCAAGTATTCCACCATCATGAAGACAAATATATAGAAATATCCGTTCTAATTCGAGTATTCTTCTCACTCCAAACAAAGCCGTCATATCTCTTTTCAGCACTTTATCTACAATATCTTCTCGAAGTAGTTTTTGTGCGTAATTTACACTATCTAAAAGTGCTGTTTGAGGGAAGCCTCCTTTTAAAAGGTACTGATAAAAGTGTGCGATATAATTTTGAGCGATTTCTTGTGTTAAAAGAAACTTATGTGGTTCCCATTCAAACAGCTCTTTCAGAGACTGTATTTTTGGCAGCAGCGGCAAAGAGAGATTTTTTAGCTGGATATATTCGAAAAAAGAAAGTGTCGTAATTTTGATTGTATGCCAACGACCGACTCCTGATTCTTGTCCTTCTTTGTTGAGTGGTAGTGCTGATCCTGTAAAAATAATATGGCGGTTTTTATGAAAATCAACTTGATGTTTAATCCATGTTCCCCATTCTTGTATAAATTGTGCTTCATCTAAAAATATATATTCTTTTCCTTCTTTTTTTGG
>CAZFCP010000011.1:34467-77060 GCA_964517775.1 uncultured Candidatus Marinamargulisbacteria bacterium
GGCTCTCTTGTACGCCAGGCTTCTAATACTGCGTCTGGTCCGGCTAGTTTTAAAATTGGATGATCAAATGTTGCATATAAAATATTTGAAGGTGATATATTTTTATCAAGCAATTCTTGAATAACTTGTATAATTAGTGTTGTTTTTCCAACTTGTCTGGCTCCTGAAAGCATTATTGAGCGAGATACGGGAGGTGCAAAGGCCCATTTTAGTAGTTCATTAAAAGCTGCTCTTCTCCATGTAGGCAGGTCTGGAATTGGTTCACTTCTCCACCACGGATTAAATTGTGTTAGCACACTTACGAGTTCTTCTTTGGAGACTTTCATTTTTTTATTTTAACTAAGGCTGTTATTTAATACAAGTATACTTTAACTATCTGTTTAATTTAGTGTATTTATTGTTTTTTTGGGTATCTTTTAATGCTTTTATAGGATAAAAACAAAAACAACAGGTTTTTAGGCCTGTTGTTTAAATGATTGTTTAATAGTCTGTTTGTTATTGAAGTTTACTGATTAAACCTGATAACACTTTGTTAACGTCGTCTATAACCCCTTGAATGGCTGAAAAACCTCGATTTAACAGTGCAAGGTCTAAAGCTACTTTGGAAACGTCAACGTTGGCAGATTCGAGGCTGGAGCCTTTTATAGCGCCATATATGCCTTCGTTGGCTGCTCCAGGATCCTGAAGTGGGCCGGATGCGGCTGTCACCTGATAGGCTGTACCGTCTGTTAGGATAAGCCCCTGTTCGTTAGGCACGGTTGTCAGGGCCAGTTTAAACATCTTTTTTTGAGCTGTAGGTTCTGCAACCTTATTGTTGATGTCGTCTTTGTTTTTTTGATAGTTACCGACAAAAAGTCCGTCGTCTGTGAACCCTACATCTGTTTCGCCATTGGTTTCGATAGGAACAAGAGTTCTGTCAGTAATATTTCCGTTAGCGTCAACCTTATAGCCGTAGACTTTTCTCCCGAAAGAATCGGTTACAAATTGGTTGGCAGAGTCTACCTGAAAACGGCCAGCCCGAGAGATAACTCTGTCCCCACTGGTGTCGGATGCTGATTTGGACAGCATGAAAAACCCTTTTCCAACAATGGCCACGTCCATACCCGTACCAAATGTGATATTTCCCTGAGAAAAATCGGTTGAGGTTGATCCCAATGTCATACTCCCTGCGTATTGAAGCGGATTTACTTTATCTGTTCCGCTTGATAATACCTGACTATACACAGTAGTAAATGACGCAAAGGTATATTTGTAACCTGGGGTATTGAAGTTATCGGCGTTGGCAATAGCAATTCTTAATGCAGAGTTTAAACCGCCTACAGAGTTTTTTATCACTTTATATAAATCAAACATAAAAACCTCTTTATAAGTAAATTTTTATCTGTATCGGTAAATTTTTTAAAAAACTTGCATGCCTATTTTTTTGCGTTGGCTGTAGGTTGTTTTTCTGTAGTTGTAGTATTTGCTGAAGGTGCTTTTTGCTCAACTTCTTTAATAATTTTTACAGGACTTTTAAAACCAAAACGCTGAGATTCTAACGGATCAGTATCGTGTCTGTAAAAAAGATCCAAAGAGGAAATGCCAAGGAAAATGGCTAGAAACAGGATACTTCCCACGAAAAACAGAACGTTGATTTTTTTGTCCCATCTTAATCCCATAAAAAACAAACCTACAATGCTGGCCTTAATAAAGGCAACCGCCATGGCGATCACAATATTCATACTTCCAAAATCTATTCTGGAAACTGCAACTGTAATTACTGTAAGAACCAGAAGAGAGGCGAATGTTGCAATATAAATTTTTAAAGGTGCTACAAAATGTTTGTGTTCATTGCTCATAGTTTTATCCTACCAAATATAATAATGGGAATAAGAATATCCAGATTAAGTCGACCAAATGCCAATACAATCCTACCATCTCTACCGGAGTGAAATAGCCAGCGTGAAATTCACCTCGCTGACCTCTGTAAATAAGCCATGCAATCAGAATCATTCCACCCAAAACGTGAATGCCGTGTAGGCCTGTCATGGCAAAGTACAGTCCAAAGAAAAGCGGCAATGTTTCGTATGTACCTTCTCCGAAGAACCAACGGGCTGGTAAAAATCCATGATGAATTTTTGACATGTACTCGATATATTTTACGCACATAAATCCACCTGCAAACAAAAAGGTGATGACAAGATAAACAAGCATTTTACGTTGTTCGCTGGTTTGTGCGCTTCTTACGGCCATGGCCATTGTAAAACTGCTGCAGATAAGGAAAATAGTGTTTAATGCGCCAAGCTGCCAGGATAGATGATGATGAGCCTCAATAAACATTTGAGGATATAATGCTTTGAAAATGAAGTAGGCAACAAACAGTCCGCCAAAGAACAGAATTTCCTGTACCAGAAACGCCCACATGCCAAGTTTGGCTGATTCAAACTCGTGTTCGGCATTGTCAAAGTGGTGAGCTACATGATGTTCAACAAATGATGTTAGGTTTGACATATTAGTTCGCTTTCTCAACTTTATCAAAGTCGTAAGGTCCACCTGTAATATGCGGTGTAGATGTGAAATTTTCAGTTGGAGGTGGTGACGTTGTCTGCCATTCCAGTGTTAATGCTCCCCATGGGTTATCAGGGGCTTTTTCACCATTTCGTAGTGAGTCAATTAAATAGGCTGCAACAATGATAAATCCAACGCCCATAACCCATGATCCGTATGTAGAAAATGCGTGAAGCGGTTGAAACTGATCCATGTAGTTGTAATACCGGCGAGGCATCCCTTTACTTCCAAGAATGAACTGAGTGAAAAACACCATGTTAAACCCAATAAAGATCAGGAAGCAGGCAATTCTTGCCCAGAATTCGTTGTACATTTTTCCAAACATTTTTGGCCACCAGTAGTGCAGACCACCAAGAAACGCGATAACAACGCCGCCCATCATAACGTAATGGAAGTGGGCCACAACGAAGTAGGTGTCATGCATGTGCATGTCTACAGATAATGTTCCAAGCATGATGCCGGTGAAACCGCCGATACAGAACAAAATAAGAAAAGCCAGGAAGTATAAAAACGGTGTTTTTAAATCAATGGTTCCTTTGTACATGGTGGCAATCCAGTTAAATACTTTAATACCGGAAGGAATACCTACAAGGAAGGTTAGTAGTGAGAAAATAAAGCTGGCAAGGTCTGATTGACCGGATACGAATAAATGGTGACCCCAAACCAAAAAGGCAATGATGGCAATCGCGATACTGGAGTAGGCAACAAGTCTGTATCCGAAGATGTTTTTCTTACAAAATGCCGTTACAAGTTCACTGATAACACCCATGGCTGGAAGAATCATGATATATACGGCAGGGTGGCTGTAGAACCAGAAAAAGTGCTGGAACAGAACCGGATCTCCGCCCAGTGCCGGGTCAAAAATTCCGATATGAATCGTACGCTCTAACATTAACAACAATAACGTGATACCTAGTACCGGGGTAGCTAGAATCTGAATAATAGATGTTGCATACAACGCCCAAACAAAAAGAGGCATTCTAAACCAGGACATTCCAGGTGCCCGTAATTTGTGAATGGTTACAAGAAAGTTAATACCGGTAAAAATGGAGGAGAATCCAAGAATGAAGGCTCCCATGGTCATTGAAATAACGCTGGTGTCGGTTGTGGATGAGTATGGTGTATAGAAGGTCCACCCTGTATCTGCTGCGCCGGCTACCATCGAATAAATACAAAATAAAGCACCAACTAGATATACATAAAAACTGGCCAGATTAAGTCTTGGAAAGGCAACGTCTTTTGCACCTAATTGAAGAGGAAGAATAAAGTTTCCCAACGAAGCAGGAATGGATGGAACGATAAATAAGAAAACCATAATGGCGCCGTGAAGCGTGAAAAGCTGGTTATACTGTTTGGCTGTTACAATTAATTTGGTTGGATTTAAATGCTCAAGACGGATGGCCAGTGCAAATAATCCTCCTAAACCGAATGCTATACAAATGAAAAGTAAGTACATAAGACCAATACGCTTGTGATCCAAGGTATAAAGCCATGACATAATGCCTTTGGGTGATTTTAAAAAACTCGTTGATTCTGTTGTCTGTGACATATAATTCTCCTTTCTATTTTAATGTTTTGATGTATTCGATAACACCATTGATTTCGCGGTCGTTTAGAATGCCCGCAAAGGTTGGCATAACTGGCTGGTAGCCCGCTACAACATGTTCTGCAGGTTTAACGATGGATTCTCTAATATAATTATCGTCTGCTTTTGTTGAACCTCCACCATTAAAGTTTCTTGTGGAGCCGTACAGGCCTTTCCATGATGGCCCTGTTTTTGCACTTCCATCGGTAGAGTGACAGGTTGCACATCCTTTTGAGTTATATACTTTTTCGCCAAGTTTATCTAATGGCATATCCGCTCCGGAATCGCCTTCTTTCAGCCATTTTTCATAGTCAGCTCCTGATAGTACACGAACCGTTCCCATCATGTCAGAGTGACCGTCTCCGCAGTATTCGGTACAGAAAATTTGGAATTGTCCGGTACGGTTGGCTTCAAACCAGATTCTTGTGTAACGATTTGGGATAACGTCTCTTTTAATGCGGAAGTTAGGCGCATAAAAACTGTGAATAACATCTTCGGAGGACATAACAAGTTTGATAGGTGTGTCTACTGGAACAACAAGTTCTCCGATGGATTTGGTTCCGCTTGCGTAATCAAACTGCCACATCCATTTTTTAGCTGTTACACGTATTTCCATGGCATTAGATGGAGGAACAGTCATTTTAAAATAACCTTCGATACCCCAGTAAAAGATAAACAATGTGATAATTAACGGAATAACTGTCCAGATGATTTCAAGTTTAACATTATGAATAATCTGTGCCTGAGCTACCATGTTGTCTTTTGTCCGTTTAAATTTTCGTACAAAATATACAAGAACTGCTGTTATTCCGATAAACATGATAATGGATGCCCACAGAATAAAATTAAATAAAGAGTCTACATGATACGCTTCGGTTGATGCTTTCTCTGGAAACCACAGACTCCCTTTTTTTACTAAAGATTCATTCTTATTATTATCCATAGTACCTACTTTCTACTAAAATTTGTTTTGTATTTTAAGCTTAAAAAAATAATAAAAGCCGCTAACACGGCTAATGTTACAGCGGCCCCAATTTTCATAGCGTTAATGGCATAAAAGACATATCCACGTTTATGAGCGTCGAAATTATAGCAAAACAGCAACACTCTTTCTACGCTTGAAATCATTTTTCTATTACTTGCGTCTAAAATAGACATTTTTAAATTGAAAGGCGAAAATTCTATGCCGTATAAGTAGCGGGCAATTTTCGCTTCAGGTGTTAGAAAAAGTATTCCAGCTCCGTGGGAATATTCTTTTGTTTCTTTATCATATTTAAAGGCAAATCCCGCCTCTGTTGTGATTTTTGTAATTTGATCCTGAGTGCCTGTCAGGAAATGCCAGTGTTCAGCGGCTTCTTTTTTTCCGAGAAGACTCAAATATTTTTGTTTGTATTCAGTTGCTGTTGCCGGAGTATCTGTTGGATCTATGCTGATAGAGACAACTTCAAATTTTTTTCCAAACGGAAGATTAAGTTTTTTAAGTCCATCTACAAGACCGGTTAAAACAAGATTGCATAACATCGGGCAATTAAAATAAACAAAGTTAACAATGACAACGCGATCCTGAGCAAAAAAATCCTTTATTTTTACGGTTTGGCCGTTTTCATTTTTAAAGGTTGTATCCAGTGAAATGGATTGCCCGATTTTTTCTTGAATACCCACATTTTTTAAGGCAACAGGTAAAGGTTCTTTAGCTTCAAGTCCTGTTGAAAAAATGCAAAGCGGAAATAAAAGAGCAAGAAGCAGTCGAGACATCATTGATATTTTTTTAAGGTGATTGCCATTGCAACTGAAATGGGAACCTGTACTTTTCCTTTTGGCTGATCAATCCATTTTAACGTATTAAGCTGTTCTTCTTCGTAAACGTGAAGATCCTGGATTGTGGCAAACGATCCACCGTTTTCTTCTTTGCTGTTTATTTCTGTTGAGGACATTCCTTTGTATAAAAGGACACCGGTATAAATCACAGCGAATAAAACAACCGAGGTAATAATCATGCTGAGGAAAATTCCTTTTGCATGGGGTTCTGATTGATCGTGATTGATGGCTCCGTGATGATGGTCAGACATAAACTCTCCCTTATAACGCGTTCTCTAAATGCAGTGATTCAGTAAGTCTTGGATCTTTAACCGGGTAAAGATGAGTCTTTTTCAAACGGTTGAATAGAACGAATAAAAATAATCCACCGATACCAAGCAGTGTTGTGAAATCAACCAGCTGGATATGAACACCTTCTGGCGACACATTTGGCATAATAATCCAATATAAATCAATAAAATGAATAATTAAGAACCATACGGTAACAAGAGCATGGAATGGAAGATTACGTTTTGCATGTCTGGACATGAACACAATGAATGGTAGTGCAAAATGACCAACAGCCAATAAAATTCCCACGGAATTCCATGTTCCTTTAAAGTGTTGAACAAAGAAGATGGTTTCTTCAGGAATGTTGGCATACCAGATCAAAAAGTATTGGCTGAATGCAACATACGCCCAGAAAACATTAAATCCATAAAGCAGTTTTCCAAGATCATGAAAATGTTCAACCGTAACAACATCTTTTAAATACCCATATTTTCTTAATAGTTGGGCAATTAAACTCGTTGTAGATAAAGCCGCAATAGCTGAGCCTGCAAAAATATAAACCCCAAACATGGTTGAATACCAGTGAGGTGTTAAGGACATAATCCAGTCAACAGCAGAGAATGTGATAGTGATGGCAAATAATAATACACCGTATGTGGATGTTTTTTGAGAATTTAAGGTTAATGCTTCATCCCCTGATTCATCTTGTTTAACCGAGTTGTTGAAGTATTTTCTTGCAAGAAGGAACCACACCCCAAAATAAAAGGCTACACGAACCAGAAAGAATGGAATATTAAGATAGGGTGATTTTTTTAACAAAAGATGATCTTTTGCAACTTCGGCTACGTGTGTCCATTCATATAAATGATGAAGTCCGAATAAAATAGGGATAAACAGTAACGCCATTAATCCCACGTTTTTCATGAGATGCTCAGGAATACGACGTACAGCAACACTCCATCCAGATCGTACAAGATGCTGAATTGTGATGAAAAATAAAGATCCTAAAGAAATAGTTAGGAAGAATATAAATGCTGTGAGATAGGAAAAGAAAAAGCGTTTTGGATCGGTTGTGTATAAACCTGCGCTGGCCGCAAGTCCTAAAGCCCCGATTCCTAAACATAATTTGGGCAATCCGTTAGCCAGAAAGCCGGATAATCGTGATTCTGAAGGTGAGTGCATAACGTTCTCCATGTTATTTAATTTGATCCTTAAGTTGATCCGGTACGTTTTGAAGAGTTGATGTACGTGATTGCTGTAACGCTCTTAGGTATACAACAATGGCCCAACGATCTTTTTCCGGAATTTGTTTTCTGTAACTAGGCATATTTCTGATTCCATTAGAAATAATGTCGAACAATTCACCATCCGTATAAGCAACAATGCGATCATCTGAGAAATTTGGAGGTGGAACAAATCCTTTTTTAACAACCATTCCATGTCCTGTTCCTGCTTTATCATGGCAAACAGCGCAGTAGATATTAAAGCGCTCCTGTCCACGTGCCAGAAGAGATTCTGTAACAGGAATAGGGGCTTTTTTAACCCATTGACCAGCATCTGTTTTTCCATGGTAAAAGGCAGAATCTGCTTTTAAATAGGTATCACGATTTGGATCGTTTGCGTTTGTAGAATCAGCACCCCAGGCTACTGTCCCTTCAGGAGGCGTCATAGACAGTGACTGTGCTTTATATTTGGCTTGCCAGTCCATATTCGGGTTCAAATGGAAAGGCGTGGTTTCAGTACGGTAACCACGACAGCCTGTTACGCAGGCAAAACTTATTAGAGCTAAGATAAGCAGTGTAAATTTAGTTCTCATTCGGATACTACCTCAATTGAATATCCCCCTAAGGATTTTAAAAAATCCGGGGTTTTTTCGACATCAAATAATTTATCGCTGGCTTCAATTCCCAGGAAAAAGCCATGAGAGGATGCTGTACGGAATGTGGAATGTTTAAAAGCCGGGTCATACCATTTTGGTAGTCCGTTTAAAATCAACATGCCGAACACTGTTCCGAATGCGGAAAACAGTACCATTAATTCGAATGTTACCGGAACAAACGCCTGATAACTGAAAAATGGCTTACCACTGATGGTTAGCTTATAAGCTGATGTTGCTACCCAAGTTTGCAGGGCAAGCCCTGACAATAATCCGGTTAGCCCACAACATAAAACGATCCAGGGAAGTTTGGAGCGGCTTAAGCCCATAGCATCATCCATTCCGTGAATAGCGAATGGCGTATATGTGTCAAATACCTTGTATCCGGCTTCTCTTGTTTTTTTAACAGCATGAACAAGTTCTTTTGGACTTTTGAACTCTGCTAATACACCGTATGTACTCATCTTAGTGCTCCTCTCCGTGATGAGGATTTGCTTCAGGCATGATAGCCTTCACCTCTGCGATAGCGATCATCGGTAAGAATTTCAAAAACAGTAAGAACAGCGTGAAAAATAATCCGAAACTGCCGATGAAGGTACAAATTTCAACATAAGTTGGTGAATAATACGCCCATGTTGATGGTAGAAATGTACGATGAAGTGATGTAACGGTAATAACGAAACGCTCGAACCACATCCCGATGTTTACGATGATCGAAATAACAAACATGATTGGAATATTGGTACGAATTTTTTTGAACCAGAATAATTGAGGGAAAATAACGTTGCAGGAAATCATGCTCCAGTAGGCCCAGGCATAAGGTCCGAGCGCACGGTTTACGAAAGCAAAGGTTTCATATTCGTTTCCAGAATACCAGGCTACGAAAAACTCCATACCGTATGCGTATCCAACCATTGTTCCTGTTGCCAGAATAATTTTATTCATACACTCAAGATGGTGCATGGTGATTAAACTTTTCATGTTGAAGACTTCACGGGCAATTAACATCAGGGTCATAACCATCGCAAATCCAGAGAAAATAGCTCCTGCAACGAAGTATGGAGGGAAGATTGTTGTGTGCCATCCAGGAAGTTGGGAAACGGCAAAGTCGAAACTTACGATAGAGTGTACAGATAAAACAAGTGGCGTTGATAAAGCGGCTAATAATAAATACGCTTTTTCATAATGCTGCCAATGTCTGTTTGCGCCTCTCCAGCCTAACGCAAAAATTCCATATATTTTTTGTCTTAGTTTTGTTTTAGCTCTGTCTCTTAAGGTAGCCAGATCAGGAACAAGCCCTACAAACCAGAACATTAACGACACAGTAAAATAGGTTGAAACCGCAAAAACGTCCCATAAAAGTGGGCTTCTGAAGTTTGGCCACATGGACATTTGGTTCGGAATCGGGAACAGATAAAAATCCATCCACTGACGTCCTGTATGCAAGCTAGGGAAGATTAAGGCGCATATAACGGCAAAAATGGTCATAGCTTCGGCAAATCGGTTAATGGACATCCGCCATTTTTGTCTGAAAAGAAAGAGAATAGCTGAAATAAGTGTTCCAGCGTGACCGATACCTACCCAGAATACGAAGTTAACAATATCGTATCCCCATCCAACTCTGTTGTTTAGTCCCCATACTCCAATTCCATCCCATAGCAAATATCCTAACATGGAAAGAAGCAGACATAGACCGGAAAATGCAGCTGCAAATCCGATATGCCACCAGGATGGTGCGTTATCTTCAACCGGTTTACAAATGATGTCGGAAACGGTTTCGAAGGTTTGATTGCCTAAAACAAGAGGCGCACGTTTGGTTGTGTTATCTGGATGATAATATTCGTTCATGATTAAGCCTTACTTTCTACCACAGCAAGTGACGGATGTGGATTTCGAATACCTGCAAGATAAGACGTGCGAGGCTTTAAGTTTAGTTCTGCAAGCAAGTGATAATCACGATTATGTTTTTTAAGTTTTGAAACGGCACTTTCAGGATCCAGAATGTTTCCAAACACGATGGCTTCTGCCGCACATGTTTGTTCACAGGCTGTTTTGATTTCGCCGTCACGAATAGCACGCTCTTCGTTTTTAGCTGTAAATTTCACTTCGTTGATACGCTGAACGCAGTAGGTGCATTTTTCCATAACCCCTCTCATACGTACGGTAACATCAGGGTTAAATTGCATTTGAACGGTTTTATCAGGTTCCCTCATGTAATCAAAGAAGTGTTTACGTTCTTTAGGAACTGATTGAGGATTCCGCTGATGGAAATCAAAGAAGTTGAAACGACGTACTTTTACAGGACAGTTGTTAGCGCAATAACGGGTTCCTACGCAACGGTTGTAGGTCATTTCGTTAAGACCTTCTTCACTGTGTGTGGTAGCCGCTACCGGACACACCTGCTCACAAGGAGCCATTTCGCATTGTAAACAGGTTACCGGTTGGTGAACCATTTCGGTATTGTTGTCATCACCGATAAAGTATCTGTCGATACGAATCCAGTGCATTTCACGAGAGTTCATAACCTCTTTTTTACCAACGATTGGAATGTTGTTTTCAGCCTGACATGCCGTGATACAGGCATTACAACCGCTACATTTGCTAAGGTCGATAACCATTCCCCACTGGTTGCCTTCTGTATACTTTTTCTCATCCCAGGACGAAATTAACGGAGGATGTTCTACCATTTCTTTGATAGCGTGAGGATGATTTTTATAATCTTCAACCGTGGAAAATCTGTAAACCGGACGTCCTTCAAGACTCCAGTGTTCCTGGGTTGTCGCCAGTTTATAGGTTTTACCAGTCTTTTTAATGCTGATTCCAGAGAGGTAATAAGGTGATTGAGTCGTTGATAAAGCAAATCCGTTAAATCCGGTTTTGTCTCCAACACGTCCTACTTTTTTTCTGCCGTATCCCAAAGATAAAGCCGCTGTTTGATTTGCCTGTCCAGGTTGGATATAAACAGACGCTTCAATAGAATGACTGCCATTTGTTACGGTTACCATATCATGAAGGTCTACATTTAATGATTTTGCGGTGGCTTTGCTTAAAATCAGAGCGTTATCCCATGTTAATTTTGTAATCGGATCGGATAATTCCTGTAGCCAGCCATTGTTAGCAAAACGTCCATCATGAATGGAGTAAGACGGGTATAAAAGCAACTCTAAACCGGATGCTTTTTGAGTTTTTTCTGCACCAGCCGTGAACCCGTTATCTTTAATAGACACTGTAGTTTGAGTTGAAACCGTTTGGATAATCCCGTTATGTAAGGATTCTTTCCAGGATTTATCAGACCCTTTAGCCCAGGTAGAGCGAACAAGATCATAAGCCTTATCCTGTTTATCCAGGAAGTAAGACAACATATCGATGTCCTGAAAACCTCCGTAAAGCGGTTCGATAACCGGTTGAACGATAGATTGAACACCGTCCAGACTTTGAGCATCAGACCAGGATTCAAGGTAATGATTTCTTGGAACAACCCAGGTGCTGACCTGAGATGTTTCATTTTCAAATAATGTTAAGTGAAGAATGTGATGGGCTTTTGTAATTTTTTGGTCAAAAGCCAGATCAGCCGGAGCGGTGTATACAGGATTACCACCTAAAATAATCAGTGTTTTTACAAGACCCGCATCCAGATCCTTAGCTAAGTCCTGAATAGATTTTAGGCTGGATTTTGTATTAAATTCGGCATCAGAAAACGGCAATTTATCAACAATAACGGTGTTGCCAGTATTGTTTAAGCCTTGGTTAATGATGAAAATTACACCCTGTGCAGTTGGCGATAATTGAGCCCCACCGGCAATAATGGATTGTCCTTTATTTGACGATAAGTCATCAATAATGGCGTCACATTGTTTTGCTGTTAGAGGTTCTTCTGATGCTGTTACAGCGTTAAGAAGTGATGAGGAAATAATGCCTTTATCCTGAAGGCGTTTTGCTAATTGATAAACAGCCGCTTCAACCTGGGATGGTTTTAAAGGAAAACGATGATCTGCTTTTCCACCGGTTACTGAAAATCTGGATTCAATCGCATATAAGCGGTTCATGGTGTCAGAATCAGGGTCTCTGCGTTTTGAGAACTGATTGGTGTAAATCTCATTTCCGATGTCAGTACCAAGAAAATCGGAACCAAAAGATACTATGATGTTGGCTTTTGCAAAGTTATAACGGGTGCGAATATGTTGCCCTGTAACCTGAAATAAGCCTTCTCTCAGGTTGTCTTCGTTGATAGGTTCGTAGCGGACAACTGATGCCTTAGGATATTTTTTTTGAAAATCCTGAGCAACTTTAAAAAATGTTGGTGATAGTTGCGCTTCGGTAAGAATATAAAGACCTTCGCCTTTATTCTCTTTAGACGACGATGCCATTTCAACAAGCCATTCTTCCAAAGATTCTTTACTGGAATTTTGTTTTTTGAACATAATGGTTTTTAAACGATCTGGATCATAAAGCTCTAAAATTGACGCTTGTTGCCATGCTTTTAAAAAACCTTTGTTTGAAGCATGAAGTGGGTTTCCTTCAAGCTTAATTGGACGGCCTTCAAAACTTTCGGCTAAAACACCCGCAACATCTTCACCTAAGGAAACGGTTGTTGCGTAATAAACTGTTTTTCCCGGCACTAAATCTTCAGGAGATTTGGCGTAAGGATAAATATTTTTTACTGGTCTTCTAAATGAACATCCTGCAAGCCCTGCTAAAGCGGCTGATGCACCCATAAGTTTGATAAACGTTCTACGGCTTATCGGATCTTCCAGAACGGAAGCATCAACTGGAAATTCACGGTGTAAATTTTCCTGATACTCTTTGGTCTGATTACGTTCAGACTCACTTTTCCACATTGGGGTTTCTTGGTTTAACGGTGACATGTGCTGCAATCCTCTCTAGAGCGAATATGCTTCGACTCACGAATTTGACGACCCATTGCTGCTGGATCCGGTGTTGTCCAGTCAAGTTTGGTTACAAATTCTTTTGGTCTTAAATGTTTATCTGGATTTCTATGACATTCCAGACACCAGCTCATGCTTAAAGGCTGAACCTGATGCACAACATCCATACGATCTACACGTCCGTGACAGGAGACGCAGGATACCCCTGAGTTAATGTGTCGGCTGTGGTTGAAATACACATAATCAGGAAGTTGATGAACTTTTACCCAGGCAATTGGTTTGCCGGTATCATAACTTTCTTTGATTTTTTTAATGTGAGGACTATCTGTCTTGATGACTTTGTGACAGTTCATACAGGTTTCAGAAGATGGAATATTGGAGTGGCCTGCTACCTCAACTTTTGTGTGACAGTATCTGCAATCAATGCCAAGTTCACCTGCGTGAAGTTTGTGGCTGTAAGGAATGGGTTGCTTTGGTGCGTAACCGACATCGGTATGTTTTGGTGATAGCCAGTACCAAAAAACAAAGACTATAAAACAAAGAGCCAGAAAAGAGCCTATAGCAAAATAAAAAGGAAGCTTATTCGTCCATTTAGGGAACAAATAAACAGGAGGTTTGTTCATATCTGTCATCTACTTCACGCTTTCTTATGATCAAAATTTTGTGTTAGGAAACCAAATAGAGTAGCTAAAAATAGCTATAAAACCGGTGCATTATAAACTGCATGAAAGAAAAATGTAAACCATAAGTTTTGAGCTTAAAAACTGGTAAAACAAGTAGTGTAAATGCTTGTTTAAGCGAACGGACTCTTTTTTGTGGAGAAATGTTTAAAACGGTTTTGTTTCATGCAAGGGAGGTTTTTACTTTAATAGTAGGATAAAACGCTTTTAAATTTATCTTAAACCTTTTATAATCGTTTACAATTCATCTAACTATGAAATAAATTCATAATCTTTAAATACAAAAAATAAACTGGAGAGTTCTGCTATGGCTATGCTTGAACCTAGAAAACGTGGTCGTCCAAAAAATAAAATTTCAAAAAATCCACCCAGAAAACTGTACAAAATTAATCAGGTTATTAAGCTTTTAGGTATTACTGGGCGAACAATTCGTTATTACGATCAGGTTGGAATTTTGCCACATGTTAAACGTAGTGATGGTGGTGTGAGATTATTTGATGACAGTGATTTAGAGCTGATTAAACGGATCAGAAATTTTCAAAAAGAAGGCAAATATTCGTTAACGCAAATTAAAGCCCAGTTGTTTGATAATCGTAACGATAATAATGGGAAATGGATTGTTGTTACCGACAGTACAGCCTCGTTACCGGATGATATGCTGAAAAATCTTCCCATTCATATTGTTTCCTTAAAACTTGAAATTGGAAAAGAAGAGGTTTTAGATACAAAAATCAGCCCTCAAAAATTATGGGAAAAAACAGGGAATCTGTTAATTAGACCCAACACAGTTGCTCCAACCGAGCATGATTTTATTGAAACCTACAAAAAACTGGCAAAAGCCGGTTATACAAAAGTGTATTCCATTCATATTTCATCAACCTTGTCTGACACAGTTATTAATGCTCAAAAAGCTGCGGCTGCAGTATCTGAAGTTGAAGTGGTGACTGTGGATAGTAAATCTACCGGAGCAGGCCTTGGGTTGTTTGTGAAGCTTGTGGCCGAAGCCATTAAAAATAAAGAATCTCAAATGGAAATCGACCTTCTTATCGAAAAGCAAGTGAATATGATTTACCAGCTTGTGACGGTAAACACCATGAAATATTTGATTGGTGGCGATATGTTGCTGGCGCATCAACACCTGGATTCTCAAAAAGATTTATTGAAAAAACTGTTTGATTTTAAACCGATTATTCGACTGGCAAATGGAACGGGCAACATTGAGATTTTGGAATGCACCAAAGAAAAAATTGGAGCCTTACAATATATGATCGATGTTCTGGATTCTGAAATTCGTGCTCGTGGCGGATATGTCAGCAACGTGATGATCATTTATAACTATATGTATGGTGAGGCTGTAGAGTTGGTGAACCGTGTGAAAACATTGTACCAAAATGCAGAAGTGTGTATTGTTGAGGGAAGTTCTGTACTATCAGCTTACACAGGGCCTGAAACCATAGGAATAGCGATTATCTAAATGACGAAGCAATTCGAAGAATCTTTAATCCGTCTTTTGCGGGACAATGCCCGTTACTCTAATCAGGAGCTTGCAGACATTTTGAATGTGTCGGCCAAAGACGTTGAAAAAGGCATTAAAAAATTAGAGAAAGACGGTGTGATTTTAAAGTACACCACCGTTTTTAATGATCAGAAAATTGATGGCGATTCTGTTATCAGGGCGCTGATTGAAGTGAGTATAAGGCCGGAAAAGAAAACCGGTTTTGATGCCATTGCCCAACGTATTTGCCAGCATCCGAATGTTGTGGATCATTATCTGATTTCCGGGAACTATGATTTTTTGATTATTGTTGAAGGAAAAAGCCTGCAGGAGATTTCATCGTTTGTGAGTGACAAGCTGGCTTCCATCGAAAATGTGAGAAGCACGGGAACACATTTTATTTTGAAGAAATATAAAGAACATGGTGTGATTATGTCACGTGAAGAAGGGCCTCGCCGTTTAGCTGTTTCTCCATGAGAAAGCCATTTTCATCGATTTTAGAAACCATACCGCCTTCTGGAATCCGTCGCTTTTTTGACCTTGTGGCAAATTCGACGGATGTTATTTCTCTGGGCGTTGGTGAACCCGATTTTCCAACCCCGTGGCCGATTCGTGAAGAAGCGATAGCCTCCATTGAAAGTGGAAAAACATCCTATACCTCCAACAGCGGTATGCCCGAATGCCGGGAACAGATTGCCCTGTATTTAAAAGAGCGCTTTAACGCTGTTTATTCTCCTCAGGACATTATCTTAACCCTTGGTGTTTCCGAAGGGGTGGATATTGCCTTGAGAACACTTCTCAATGCTGGCGACGAAGTTATTTTGCCCGAGCCGAATTACGTATGTTATGCCCCGCTTGTCCAGCTATCGGGTGGAAAAGTGGTTCCCATCGATACGTCTCTTTCTCAGTTTGTTCCCGATCCCAAAGCCATTGAAAAAGCCATCACTCCGAAAACAAAAGCCTTGATTTTATGTAGCCCAAGTAATCCTACCGGTGCGGTAATTCCAAAATCGGTTTTAAAGGATATTCTGGCTCTGGCCAAAAAACACGAGTTTTGGGTCATTGCCGATGAGATTTATGCCGAACTCAGCTATGACGAGCCGTTTACTTCATTTGCATCTCTTCCAGGTGCAAAAGACTATTGCATTACCATGAACGGCTTTTCAAAAGCCTTTGCCATGACAGGTTGGCGACTGGGCTATCTCGCAGGGCCTGAAGCCTTTATTTCCAGAGCCATCAAAATTCATCAATATGCAGCGTTGTGTGCGTCGATTACGTCTCAGTATGCGGGTATCGAGGCGTTGAAACATCCCGAAGAAGTAGAAAAAATGCGGAAATCCTATGAGGGCCGCCGGAATTTATTTGTAAAACGCCTTAACGATATCGGTTTGGAAACCTTTATGCCCAAAGGCGCGTTTTATTGTTTCCCTTCCATCAAGTCTACGGGATTAAGCTCTGAAGACTTTGCGTTGGGCTTATTGGAACACGGTAAAGTTGCGGTGGTTCCAGGTGGCGTGTTTGGGCTTGGCGGTGAAGGATTTATTCGATGCTGCTACGCTACCCATATCGATCTGCTAAAAGAGGCTTTAAAGCGTATAGAGCGCTATTTGAAGACGCTTAGATGAATCTCATAGACGGCGTTATCTGTGTTTGTCTGGCTTATAACGGGTTTGTCGGGTTAAAAAAGGGTCTGGTTCGTATTGTCTTGGATTTGTCATCGCTGGTGATCAGCACGGTGGCGGCAACGATGTATTATCCAAAGCTGACGGGGTATCTTGGGGTGTGGTTTCCCAGTATGCTGAAATACAGCGATGTATTGAGTTTCGGTTTGATCTGGTTTGTGGTCTTTGGAATCGGCAGTGTGCTATCTACGGTGTTGGGATCTGTGTTGGATAAAACCCTTGTTTTAGGGCCTTTAGACAGACTTTTGGGAGCTGTAGTTGGGTTGCTGAAAGGCGTTGTGTTTTTATTGCCTCTTTTACTGCCCTTGTACCTCTTAAAAACACCGGTATTTGAAAGCTCGGCGTTTGCAAAACCGTTAAAGCCGATTATCAAATGGGTGTCGGGTTCGATTAAAACAAAATAATCTTTACAAGCTTTTAACAACCCCTGGAAGCCAAACTGCAAGAAATATCCAAATACTTACACCTAATAAGGTGAATAGCCCTTTTTTACCAATGGCTTTCCAAGCTGGATAAGGTTCTTCAAACTGTGATAGATCGTCCTGATCCTGGCCAACTTCTTGTTTTGAAACTTTATAAAAAGCACCGTAAACAGGATAGAGAAATACGCTTAAAGCAGCAATAAATGCGCCGGATATATTAGGGTAGTTAATTAGTAGCGTTTTTTGACTTACTGAAAGTAATATCCAGACAGCAAACCATCCCAAAAGAATCCCAATAAATGTTTTTTTTCGTTTATTAAAAATGGACATACTATATTGAATTGGATTACGGTCAGGATTTTCGAAGAAAGAACCGATTGCAAACATATACTTGAACATTTTGATGATGCCGGGAATCAGAAATAATAAAATACCGTTTAGAACATCAAGACTGATATACGCATTAAATTTAATAAAGTTTACCCAGTTTTTTTTAAGTAATGACGTATAGTCGTCTAATAAAGCCCAGATGTTTTTTTCCTGTTCGGTTTGAATACCGAGATAGTATAAGAAAAACATCATATACATACTAAAAATAGACAGGCAGATAATAATAATAAACGAAACGGTCAACCCAAAAAACAAAGCCAAAAGTCCTGTACTAAGGATAAAGTTAATCCCACCCAACAAAAACCCCAATGGAAGCAAAAACGTCCACCATTGTTTAAGCAGCCTGCCGTAATCTTTGAAAAACGCCGAAATCATTATTGATTCAGGATATCCAGAATCTGTTGAAGCTGTTCCTGAGATGTATATTTGATCTCAATTTTACCTTTATTCGGCTTCCCTTTGATATAAATTTGAGTGTTAAATTTTGTAGAAAGAGAGCTTTCAAAATCTTTAAATAGAGGTAAAGGCTGTGGCTTTTCTTTTTGTTCGGTTTTGGTGTCTTTTTTTACGGATGCAATGTGCTGCTCAACTTCACGTACGTTTAATTGTTGATTTTTGATATGCTCGAAGGCTTCAAGAATTTGAGGTTCAGTTTCAAGAGAGAGTAATGTTCTGGCATGACCTTCACTTAATGTTCCGGCAGATACAGCTTCCTGAACAACCACGGGAAGATTTAAAAGACGAAGCGTATTCGTGACAGCTGAACGGCTTTTTCCAAAAATTTCAGATAACGCCTGATGGGTGAGGTCAAATTCTTTAACAAGGCGCATGTAGCCTTTGGCTTCCTCGATGGCGTTTAAATCTTCACGCTGGAGGTTTTCGATTAAGGCCAGTTGAAGCGATTCTTTATCGGTTACATTTTTGATAATGGCTGGAATGGTTTCCATGTTGGCCAGCATGCAGGCTCTGAAACGGCGTTCACCGGCGATCAGTTCGTAATGGTTATCGACGCGGCGCACAACAATCGGTTGAGTAAGGCCGTGCTGTTTAATCGAATCGGACAGTTGCTGTAAAGCTTCCTGATTAAAGGCTAACCGAGGTTGATAAGGGTTTGGTTTGATTTGAGAAACCGGTAGTGTTGTGATGGTTTTTCCGCTCATCATAACAGTTTTTGGGATAAGGGCTTCAAGTCCTTTTCCTAAGCGTTGACGGTGAAGATTAGACACGGTTTTCAACCTCCTGAGCGAGTTGGTAATAAGCAGCCGCTCCACGTGAAGACGGGCTGTATAATGCGATGGGAAGCCCATGGCTTGGCGCTTCCGTTAAACGGACATTCCTAGGAATAATGGTATCAAAAATTAGGTCTTTAAAATAGCGTCTCACATTTTCTACGACTTGTCTGTTTAATGCAGTACGCTGATCGTACATGGTTAGGACGATGCCTCCGATTTCCAGTTCTGGATTCAGGGTTTCTTTAACCAGTGTCAGTGTGTCGACAAGCCTTGCGATACCTTCTAGTGCAAAATATTCGCATTGAACGGGGATAATCGTACAGGTCGAGGCTACCAGCGCATTAAGGGTGAGAAGCCCTAAAGATGGCGGACAATCGATAATAATATAATCATAAAAATTACGAAATGGAGCCAGATTGTTTTTAAGTATAAACTCACGTTCCGGGAGGTTTACCATTTCAATTTCGGCACCGGCAAGATCTTTGGTGCTGGGAATGATGTGGAGGTTATCAAATGGTGTTGGGTACAGCGCATTTCCCCCGCTTGCCGGGTCTAAAAGTAAATCATAAAGGCTGTATTCGATTTGTTCGGCTTTAAGCCCAAGACCGGATGTGGCATTGGATTGTGAATCGATATCAACAACCAGCACTTTTTTCCCTCTTTCACTTAAAAAAGAGGCTAAATTGATAGTCGTCGTTGTTTTTCCAACACCGCCTTTTTGATTAACAACAGAAATGATTGATGCTTGTTTTTCCATAATTATTGCGGAAAGTAGTATACCATTCCTGCTCCGTAAAAACGATTATTAATTCCTCCGAAATCAGATACTTTGTAATCGCAATACCAGCTGATTGGGCCGTCGGGTTTGTAGTGTAGGGATAAATCCAGTACAGGTGTTGAACCTGATGGAAGTGGACGAATGTAATTAATAGTGGTTTGGAGATGAGCAACTGGTGTGAAGCTTGAGGACAAGGTTAACGCATCAAGTTCGCCGTAGCGTTCATATTGAACACCGATTTTTGTTCCATCGTTCAACGTTCCTCCCAGTGCAAAAATACCCCCCTGGTTTTTGGTATCCGATGACAAAGCGTTTGGTGTAAGTTCGTAGGTTTTTCCAAAGTAAGCCGGTACAAATCCATTATTCAATTCGCGAAGCTCCGCCTTATAAAATAAAAACCCAAAGAAATCCCCGCGCACGCCAAGTCCCGTTGCATTCCCATGTTGCGCAAGTTCAGAGTACTCGATGTACCCGGTTAAAAACTCTCCGCCGACTGGAAATGCGATGTCGTAAGCCATTCCAGATTGGCCAAAATTACCCGCAACTCCAGAAGACTCTCTCACCGCGGTAAGGCCAATGGCTATGGGTGTCCCAAGTGGAGTATCCGAAAACGTTAAACTGCCACGTCCCGCAAGAAGACCTCTGGCGGTGACCATGGCTTCCACTTTTGACCACTCTGTCGTTGTTGAAGCTATGGCAGCCATTTTGTCAGGAGTTAATTCCGTAGTAGGCCCACCGAATCCTGAGTCGTAGTTAGACATCAACAATCCCTGCCCCATTGTGACTTGCTTCTGGCGTCCCCATTTTACAGATCCCCACTCTGTTTCATACGAGGCTTTTTTAATAAAAAATGATCCGTGAGCCGCACCGGATGTGACCGGTAAAAGGAGCTGCAGAACCGGTTCAACGGTTAATCCCTCATAAAAATAAGTGTCAGAGTAGCTGGCTTTTACGCTATCTCTGCTGTCCAGGTTTGCAAATCCAAACGACAGTGACGATTTAGAAGTTTCAGGCTCCAAAGAAAAAGGAATCTGAGCAACTGCTGCAGATGTCCAGAACAGACACAAACATAGAATCAGACGCTTCATTATTTTGTGGCCCATTGTTTGGCATCATTTAAAAACGCCTGAATACCGGCTTCTGTCAGAGGGTGTTTGAATAGCTGTAATAAAACAGCAGGAGGCACAGTTGCTACATCCGCACCAATAAGTGCTGATTCAAGAAGATGAATCGGATTTCTGATGCTTGCCACAAGAATTTTGGTGTCCAGATTATAGTTGTCAAAAATCTGTCTGATGTCAGAAATAATGGTCATGCCGGTTTGTCCGATATCGTCTAAACGACCTACAAACGGGCTTACGTAGGTTGCGCCTGATTTGGCAGCAATAAGTGCCTGCATGGGTGTAAAGACAACGGTTACATTGGTTTTAATACCGTGGTTTGAGAAATGACGAACAGCTTTCATGCCTTCAGGCGACATCACAACTTTAATCACGATGTTGCTGCCCCAGGTTAAGTATTCTTCGGCTTCTTTAATCATACCTTCAGCGGTTTCGCTTAATGTTTCTACAGAGATAGGTCCTGAAATAAAACTGCTGATTTCCTTGATCGTTTCTTTATGATCACGGCCGGCTTTTTTAATCAGAGATGGATTGGTTGTGACGCCGTCTACCAGCCCCATTTCCTGTACTTTTCTAATATCTGCGACATCGGCTGTATCAATAAAAAACTGCATGAAATGCTCCTTTAATAACGTAATCCTGATGGTTGGATTTTTTTAAACTTGGAGCATTAGTTTACCTTTTTTTGGTTGGAAAAACCATTCTTTTACCATCCAACCTCAATATCATTCAGGTAAGGTGTGCTGCCGTATTTGTATCCGCTAAGTTGCACCCGAATCTGGAAATTTTTGGAGATAAATGTTTTAGGGAGAGTTCTCTCGATCGTTGTTTTTGCGTTGGAATTGAACTCCACTCCCGGGTTTAGGGTTACGGCTTTTCCATTGGATAAAACGGCAATATCAATTCTGGATGTTGTGCCTGTGACAGCCGGGAAGGTTCCTGGATCTCCGAATACGGTGATTTTGATGGTTTTGTAGGCTGTGTAAATGGTGTCGGTGATGGCTCTGGATACGGCTTTTCCGATAAATTCGTAATATTCCAAAGCTCCGGCTGACATATTTCCGTTGACGGCTGCGGCAGGGGATCCTTTTTTGAGGTGGAAATTCAAGAAGGCTGTATTCCAGAACAATGGATCGGCACTGACAGAACCGCTTAGAGACACCGTGCCAGATGTATTGGAATTGTTGGCCGTAAATACACAGGATGTTCCCGTTAGTGTGCCGGAATCGTTTCGAAGTGCCACGCTGTTGTGTGCGCTGAAAATACTGTTAACGACTTGTACAACAGAACTTGAGATTCTTACTCCGGTTCCGTTTTGAAAGTAGGTGTTGTTTTTGAGTTGTGCTGTAGATCCTGATAATACAACGCCGTTTCCAAATCCTGAAAAAATAGTATTGCTGATACTTAAATTGCTGATGCTTGATCCTTGAATAGCTGTTCCAGAGCTTGATCCAATCAGGCAGAGGTCTTCAATAATGGTCGTATCACCAACCATAAAAAGAGGGCCGGATCCTGATAATGTGATAAAGGTTGAATCTGCGCCTGTGCCATAGACGGTGAGGTTTTTTCTAAGGGTAATGGTTCCAGACAGGGAAAAACTTCCGGTGTCGAAAATAAGCCAGTCTCCCGGCCAGCTTTGATCTACAATAGCTTGTACATCCGAGGCTGATGCTGAGGTTGAGAACGTTGTAATGGCTCCTGGGCCAACTCTTCCGCCCTGGGGACCTCCGTAAGCGCCGACATCATTACGGCTTCCTCCGCCTCCGGGTCCGTTTGTTGTGTATACATCGTTATAGATAGCGGCTGAATTCCCAACGTCAATCAAACTGCTGGTGGTTTTTAAGGTGTAATGGT
The DNA here is from genome assembly GCA_964517775.1 of uncultured Candidatus Marinamargulisbacteria bacterium. Lineage (GTDB taxonomy): Bacteria > Margulisbacteria > Marinamargulisbacteria > SXXA01 > JAHFDB01 > CAZFCP01. Next base: position 57,104 of record CAZFCP010000011.1, read on the forward strand.
TCAGTTCTGCAAAGTAGGGATTGGCATTTTGCCAGGTGTCATCAGAAAACGCCTGAATGGTATTGGAGGCATCCAGACTGAGAGATCCGGCCGTTGCACCAAAAAGGTTATGAACAATAAAATTATTTTGGATTAAAAGATCGGAGCTGTTGGACGGTTCGTAAAATAATCCGGCCTGACTGCCGTGGACGACATTGTTGAAAAAAGTCCCTTTTACATACGAGGATACGTACCCGATGTTATCGGCTTTTCCTATGACGTTATTGACGACAGTTGCCTGTGCTTTTGCAAACGGGTTCCCCTGTACGTAAAGTGCATAATATCCACCTTCAACGATGTTGTTTCTAAAGTCTACATTTTCCGAATTTCTGATCATCACGTTTGGCTTGAGGTTTTGGTTTCGGGAAAAAATACGGTTTCTGTAGATCTGAAGTGGCGCATGGCAGTCATCAATAATCATTCCGTATTCATTTCCTGTAACCTCGTTATTTGATAATGTTCCTGATGACAGTGAAATTTCAAATGGCCGGTCGCAGTTTGTAATAAAGCAGTTTTTGACCGTAACACCCGTGTTGGCATTGGCATAAATCCCTTGTGTCAGGCCTACCCCATCGATATAAAATCCTTCAATGGTTGTGTTGTCTTTCATGGTTACAGCACGGTCTGAAACACCGGCTCTTGTGGTAATCATGGTTTGGTTGGATCTAATGTTCCGAGTCCAGTTTGTGCTTTCGTAGCCTCCATATACTTTTATGCCGGGCTTTAAAATAATGGCTTCGTTATACCCTCCGGCTTTTGCAGCAACCAGAACTTCGTTTCCTGATGTTGATGCATCGATGGCCTCTTGAATGGTAGAGAAGTATTGCCCTGTATTTCTGATTTTTACAGTCAGATTTCTTGGAGTGATGTAGACGCCATCGGGTCCTGAAAACGCCCCGTCCAGAGTGGCGGTTGCGTTAGTGAGGGTAAATCCAAGATACGACCCGTTTGGTAAAAAACTCAGGATATTCGAGCCGTTGTAGTCCTTGCCGTACGTAAGTGCATTGGATGCCGATAATCTTGCCCGAACAAGATCTACAATCTGCTGAAAGGTTGTGCCGTCTTTTTTTATAATCAACACTCTAACGGAATTGATGGTGTCATAGGCTATTGGGTTTGAAATGTTATTGGGAGATGCGATTCTGAAATATCCTGAATCTTCTCTAAATGATGTGAGTTTGAATTTTGAGACATCAGCCACCAATAATTCCGGGTCTGCTGAGAATTGAGGAGAAATCATCTTGATCATAATGCTGGTAAGCGGCTGAGAGTTGGTTCCAAAGTTATTTTGATTGGTGGGAGAATTGTAGTAAATAGTGACGGTTGCACCGCTGGCGTCTGTGTATTGAATATAGCCTTCTGAAGAATCCAGTGTCGACATACTTGAAATGGTTGCGGCTGTTTTTAAACGGTTTTGCAACGCCTGTACGCCAACCCGTGTTTCGCGAAGTCCGTCTAAAGTCTGAACATTTTGTCTCCAAAATCTTAGTGCAACTCTATATCCCTCATAAAAAATCAGGCTTAGAAAACTGATAAGTGCTAAAACGAAAATGAGTTCCAGTAAAGAGAATCCAACGTCTTTTTTAGCATATTTTTTCATAGCGTTACCTTAGTTTTTCAGAGACAATCGTCGTAAACCGAACGGTTTGTTCGCCTATGTCTAATGATTCATTTTCGTTTTCATCATACCAAAGCACAACTCTGACTACAGCGCGTTTGACATGATTGGTTTCAAAAAATCGAATTGAAACTCTGTATTTATCGGAAATACTGCCGTCCCCACTTGTAAGGGGATCTGCCCATAATAATCTGTTAATACGGGTTTCTTCGGATAGTTCCAGCTCCATATCGTCTGTATACGACGACAGCGGAAGGGGTTTTGAATTGGGAGAAAAATTGGCCCATCTGAATAGGTAACCTCCTACATAGTCTCCGTAACTTAAGAGGTTGGATTGCGTGCTGATTCTAGTCGCCGATCGAATCATTCCCGGGTATAAAGGCATCAGATAGTTGGCTACAATGGCAATAAGTCCAATGGCCATAATAGCTTCGATATACAAACTTCCCGCCTCGTTGTTTTTGTTTTCCTTATTGAACAATTTGAGCTTCTCCGGTGTTTGCGTAAATAATAAGGTTAATAGTGGTGTTAGCCTGTAGGTAATCGAAGGTGAATTTACAGTTTTGTGTTGAAAGTTTTACAAGGTTTTGGTTATAAAGCTTAATGGCCCCTTTGGGGGTAAAAATAATCCGTCTTACGTTTCTTGGATTAATGGTTACTGGAAGTCCGGGATCAAGATCAATTTGCTGTGCCAGTTGTTTTTCTGCAGAGCTTTCTGTGGTATCCAGAAGAATAAATTGTCCGCCGCCATTTGTATTGAGGTTGATACTGACTGTAAATTCTCTGTTTAAAGCCTGAGCTGATAATCGAGCGGTATCAAAAAATGCCCGTGAAGAATTCAGATTGACTAAAAGCCTGTTTGTGGTGGTATGTCGGGTAAAGTTTGCGATGGATAAGCCTAAAATAACTACTAAAATAGATAATGCTACAAGAATTTCGAGTAGAGTAAAGCCTTTTTCGCTAGCCAATGGTTTTATTCGTGGTTAGTATGTGCTGAAGTGTCTATACGGCCATTTAGAATGGTCCATACAACGCCCTGGTTACAGCTTACGGGAACTCCGTCCGGGAAGTAGTTTTGATAGGTTGTGCCTGCGCCCCATGATTCATTGGTCATTGCGGCAGGATAAGCACCGTTGTTGAAGTAGTATTGCTCAATTTGTGAATTGATGGATGTTCGGACAGCTTTATGTGCTGCTTTTTTTGCTGTTGCGGATGATGTCAAAAAACGAGGTAGAACAATCGCTGATAAAATACCAATAATGGCAACAACGATTAAAATTTCCATCAATGTAAAACCTGAGTCTTGTTTTTGAACGTCCATAACAACTCCTAGAGCGGGGTAATACTTCAAACAAAGTATACCATAACTTTTTAATAAAAAACTACGCTAAAATTTCCAAAGCACTATTTTCTATGGGGTGATCTGTTTTTTTCATGGATTTTATGACAGGTTCGTACGTTTTTTGCCAGTAATCCGGGTCTTTTTTTAACAGATCGGGTATGCCTGCTGCAATGATGTCGGGTTTGATGTCGTACTGAACCCATTCCGGGATAACTTTTTTACCTGCAATAATATTGGGAAGCGCAATAAAATCCAGTTTTAGCCTTAAAATATATTTAGCTGCATTGTAGGTCAGATGCGGAAGTGTGCAAAAAATAATCAGCGGAGACTGATACAATATGGCTTCCAGCGTCACAGACCCGGTTGCGCAGATCAGTAGATTGGATTGTGTAAAAAGCGTCTCTTTTTCCTGAGTCCACAACGTTACGGTGAGGCCTTCTCCATGTTCTTTTAAAAGAGATTCAATTTGAGTTGAAAACCGTTTATTCGATACGGCCAGAAAGATGTGATAGTTTTGAGGATCAGGCAGGGCTTTGAGGGTTTTTAACATTAATGGAAGTACAATCGATAATTCCTGACGTCTTGAGCCTGGAAACAATGAAATGATGGGCTTATCTTTTGGGAGAGATGTTCCAGGTGTTTTTTTCTCTACAAGATCTACAAACGGGTGCCCAAAATAGTAGGTTTTTGGATGAATCGACTTGTAAAACTCATATTCTTTTTCAAAAATGGTAATGATTTTTTCGCTGTAGCTTGCGATTCTTTTTCCCTTTTTCAGGTCTTTCCATAACCAGAAATTTGGGGTGATAAACGTGATAATCGGGATGTTCTTTTTTTTGAAAAAATCGCCAAGCTCAAAATTGTGGTGTTGGAAGTCGATAATGACTACTTTATCTATGTGGTGTGTGTTGCAGGTTGTATCCAGTTGTTTTTTTAACCGTTTGAAAAAAGTAAACGAGTTCAAAATGCTTTTTAATCCAATAGAAGACTGATAGGCCGTTTCAAAGAGAAATTCATCAGATTCCTGACGCAGTGCATCACCACCAACTGAAAAAATACGGGTTTGTGGAGCGTGCTGTCGAATCTGTTTTGCAAGTGCGGCTCCGTATACGTCACCAGACATTTCGCCGGCAATAATCAGAATGGTCTGGTTTGTGCCTGGCAAATGACTAGTCGTCACTTTCCTCAGACTGCGCCGATGTGTCTTTTTTCTTCGTAAGTCCTCTTGGGGAATCTACTTTGATAAAGTCCAACAGGTATGCTGCTTCAGATGTTGTAAGGTCTTGTTGGCTGATATCCGCAAGAGCCTGTGACAGATTTTTTTCAGAACGAAATACAGATTTATAAACGGTTTTAATTTCCTGGATGGCGGTTTTTGAAAACCCTCTACGTTTCAATCCTACAAGGTTAATGCCTCTGATATAGGCTGGATTCCCTTCGCAAAGCATAAAGGGTGCTACGTCCTGAGGCAGTCGGGTGTAGGCGCCTACCATGGCTCCTTTTCCGATGCGTACAAATTGATGAATACCGGTCATGCCGCCGATGGTGGCGTTGTCTTCGATATGGGTATGTCCGGCTACATTGGTCATGTTTGCAATGGTAATGTTATTTCCAAGTTTACAGTTGTGAGCCAGATGCACGTGTGTCAGTAAGATGTTGTCCGAGCCAATTTCTGTTACGGTGTTTTTCCCTGTAGAGCGATTGATGGTCACATATTCCCTGATTTCGTTTCTGTCTCCGATAACCACCCAGGTTTGTTCGCCGTTGTACTTGGTGTCCTGTGCATCAGACCCGATAACCGAGCCAAAGTGAATGTGGCAGTCCTGACCAATTTTTGTCCATTTATCCAGCATAACGTGGGCCCCGATAACGGTTCTGTCTCCGACCACAACGTTTTCTCCGATAATGCTAAATGGCCCGATAGACACATCTTTGCCCAGAATCGCCGAGGCATGAACCGAGGCTGTTGGGTGAATCTGTGGGCGACTTGGTGCCAGGGCCAGCTGAAGCCCAAATTCAGCTTTGCAGACAGACTTTCCATCCACAAGGGCATGTCCGGCTAATCGGATTTCATCTGTTTTAACTTTTAGAACATCTACTTCCAGACGAAGTTGGTCTCCAGGTAAAACAGGTTTTAAAAACTCTACTTTTTGAATGGAGTCCAGCTGTGCCAGACGCCCTGTAAATTCGGGATCTCTAAGGAAAATCAGGCTGGCTGCCTGGGCCAGTGCCTCAATAATAAGCCCGTTTGGAAAAATGGGATTGTCTGGAAAATGACCCTGAAAAACAGGTTCGTTATGACTGACGTTTTTAATGGCAACAATTCTGTTTAGAGGTTCGTAATCAAGAACACGGTCTACCCAGATATAAGGGTATTTTTGGGGAAGAAGTGATTTGATGTCCAGCATTAATGAGTTCCTTCTGCTGTAAAATGTAAGTAAGGAAGCCGCTTGGCTGTTTCCAGGATTTTATCGGTATTCTGTTTTAAAACCGCGCTGATTTCCCAGGTTCCCGATAAAAAGGACTGGCGGCGGGATTCCGGTAAATCCACCGGGATAACTTGATCGTTGATCTGGATCTGTTTTTTTACAAGATCAAGGCTAAATGTTTGAGCTGGTTGCTGAGAAAGGATCTGTTGAAGTGTTTGTAATGATTCATGTGAAACAGTAACAACGGGAACCCCTATAGCGTTGCAGTTGCCTGCAAAAATTTCAGCAAAAGACTCCCCGATGATGGCTTTTATCCCATATCTCATTAAGGCTTGAGGGGCATGTTCTCTGGAGGATCCGCAGCCAAAGTTTTTTTCAACAAATAAAAGAGAGGCTTGCTTGGCAGCCGGTTCATTAAAAGGGTGTTTTTTTGGCGTTCCGTCTTCGTGGAAGCGTACATCGTAAAACGCATATTCTCCCATTTTTGAAAACGTTATCTCTTTTAAAAAGCGTGCTGGAATAATCCGGTCCGTATCAATATCGTTGCCTGAAATAGCAACGGCCGATCCTTTTACCGAGGCTATAATTGAACTCATAATAAGTCCCTCACATCTACTACTTTGCCTGATACGGCTGCTGCTGCTGCCATGGCTGGACTCATTAATAAGGTTCGTCCGGTTGTGCTTCCCTGACGTCCCATAAAATTACGGTTGCTTGTGGAGGCGCAAATCTGATCACCGATTAATTTGTCGGGGTTCATGGCCAGGCACATCGAGCATCCGGCATCCCGCCATTCTGCGCCGGCGGCTTTGAAAATATCGTCTAAGCCTTCTTTTTCAGCCTGTTCTTTAATGGCTTGAGAGCCTGGAACGACAATGGCTTTTAATCCCTGTTTAACCTGTTTATTTTTGAAAACAGAGGCGGCCTGTCTTAAGTCAGATAATCTGGAGTTTGTGCAGGATCCGATAAACACCACATCCACAGGCTGGTTTCTGATGGTTTGGCCCGGTTGAAATTTCATGTACGTGTAAGCATCTTCCGCAGTTTTTCTGTCCTGATCGGGAAGGCTTTGTAGTAAAGGTAAGGTTCCTGAGATGCCAACGGATTGCCCAGGCGTAACGCCCCAGGTAACCATGGGTTCAAGTTCGGATGCGTTGAATCTGACAATGTCGTTGTATACGGCATCTTTATCGGATGCGATGGATGTCCAATAGGCAACGGCCGACTCAAATTCGGACGCTTTCGGAGAAAATTCCCGGCCTTTTAAATAGTCGAAGGTGGTCTGATCCGGATTAACGTACCCGATTCTGGCCCCGCCTTCGATGCTCATGTTGCACACGGTCATGCGTTCTTCCATGGTCATGGCGTCAAAAACATCGCCTGCAAATTCGTAGGCATGCCCGATTCCACCGTTAACACCAAGCTGCTGAATAATCTTTAACACAACGTCTTTTGCAAAGGTGCCTTTACTTAAAACGCCGTCAAATTGAATACGTCTTACTTTTAGGCGGTTTAAGGCCAGGGTCTGAGTTTCAAGTACAAGTCCGACTTCCGTGGTGCCAATACCAAAACCCAAAGAGCCAAACGCTCCGTGTGTGCTGGTGTGGCTGTCTCCGCAGGCAATCGTCATGCCTGGCTGTGTTAGTCCAAGTTCCGGGCCAATAACGTGAACGATGCCTTGTTTGCCTGTCGATGGATCAAAAAAACGAATGCCGTGAGAGCGAACGTTATTTTCCAGAGCCTGAGTCATTAACTCGGCCTGGCCATCGGAAAAAGGACGTTGTTGAGAAAGCGTCGGAATAATATGATCTAAGGTTGCAAATGTGCGTTGAGGAAAAGCGACCAGTGCCTGTTTTTCAAGTAATGTGGCAAAGGCCTGAGGGGTGGTAACCTCATGAATAAGATGAAGGCCAATAAAAATCTGATCCTGACCTGAAGGCAGGGTGGCTACTTTATGTAAATCCCAGACTTTGTCATATAAGGTACGGTTTGACATATGCCTAGCTTAAAAAAAATGGTGGTTTTTTGCAATAGCCGGGGTGGTTTGACGACTGTGATACAGTATAAATTGCCGATCAAAAAGGGTATTTTAACGAGATAGGATGCCGTTATGCCCCATAAAAAAGTGATCAGTGTTTTTTCGTTAACCGACTTGTCTGCGGTTGATTTAAACAGGTACGTTCAGCGGGTTCTTTGTGATGTACAGCAGCAGAACCTATCTGGGGAAGATGTTTTTTCTTCGCTTCGAAGTCTTACCGGATTTTTATTGAATGATGGGTTGTTTAGTGATGGAATGCGGCATTATCAGGCTCCACATATCTTGCTGGTTGTTAATCAGATATTTGAGCAGCATCCTCAGGATGCGCAACGGTTTTTTCGTGAGAATATAACCCTGGCCAAGCCTTTTTTGGAGGTTCTGACCGATCATCTGACACACTCTTTTTTATCGTCAGGTGTGAATGCCGCCTTGGTTAATCTCCTCACAATTCCTGAAATCCGTAAAGAGCTGTTTGAGACTTTATATAATGAAAGTCCGATGTGGAGTCATCTATTAAAATCGGGTAACAACGCGTTATTTTCCGTAGCTATCGACTACCTGGCTCAGGTGCTGAAAGAGCTTCCTCCAGAGTCATTTTTATTAAAAGATGTTTCCCTCACCCCGTATGTCATGAATCCTGTTCTGGAGCTGGTGTTGTGCTGGAAAGATATCGATGCGAAATTTTCCGAATTCCGTCCAAAGCTTTCTCCGAATACTGTTGATGGTTTTTATAGGCTGAATGACGCTCTTTACAGGACGTTTGGCTCTACAAACACACTTGAAAAATGGGCTGGAAAAGATGACCGTAAAAAGTCTGGTTTTAAAGGATTGCTTGTAAAAATGGCAAAAAAGGCATCTGTTCATTTTGATTTTGACTCTAATTTCAGAGTGATTTCTCTCCGGCATTCCGAGTATAAAGCTTTGCTGAATTCGGGAGGTAGCCCACTGGATACTTGTGGGATGCTGGATCTCCAGACACATATCTAAAGAAAACCATTATTTTAAAATTAAGGTTCTGGTGGTATACTTCGCAGGTTTGACAAATAAACTTTTTAAAATGGAGTAAGCTCATGAGCCAACATGATATACGCTTCGAGCTGATTATGGACGCTGGAAACGGTGCCCAAAAAGCTGGAGACATTCTTATTAACGCCTTTGCAAAAGCAGGCAATTTTGTTTACATCGAACCGATGATCCCTGCGGAAATCAGCCCGCCAAAACGTACAAAGTACTCGATGTCAGGTATTGTTATCAGAGTTGCAGACTTTGATATCACCAACATCGGCAGCGGTTCGGATATTATGATTTTCGAACATGAAATCCTGCTTGAAAGACGTTTGGATGACCGTGAGTTTTTCCCAAATGCCATCGCTTTATTGGACATGGGTGATGAACCTAAAAATAAAGATGCTTACAAAGCGGCAATGGACAGAGCTACAAACGCTGGTCTTCGTCTGGTTCCATTCGCAATGGATGATGAAGCTAAAAAAATCATGGGAGATTTAGGCGGCAACGGTAAAAACATGTTTTACCTGGGTCTGTTAACTAAAATCTTCAGCGTATCTAAAGAATCTCTTATTCAAAACATCCGCTCAACCTTTAAAAAATTATCCGAAGAAAAGCTAACCTTAAACCTTAAAATTTTTGAAGCTGGTTTTGCATTAGCTTCAACTATGGATATCAACTACACGATTCCTTCAAACCCTCTTCAAGGTGAAAAAGTGTTATTGGATGGAAACACAGCACTTTCTCTTGGGATTATTGACGCGGGTATCAAAATTTACTGCGGTTATCCGATCACTCCGGCGTCGTCCATTATGCACTCGTTAGCAAAAATGCTTCCTCAATATGGCGGATTTATCCACCAGGCTGAAGATGAAATTTCTGCAATCGGAGCTGCGGTTGGTGCGTACTACACCGGTGTTCCAACGATTACAGGAACAGCAGGTCCGGGACTTTCCCTGAAACAGGAGTTTATCGGTCTTGCAACAGCTACAGAAACCCCACTGATCGTTATCGACGTTCAACGTGGTGGTCCATCAACAGGACTACCTACCAAAAACGAACAGTCTGACCTTCAGGCAGCGGTATTCGGATCCCACGGAGACAACACGAAAGTGGTTATCAGTGTGGCCAACGTTATCGATTGTTTCTATGTGCCTCATATCGCACGTTACTTAACTGAAAAGCTTCGAGTTCCTGTTATTATTCTAAGCGACTATATGACATCTGTAAGTTATAAAGTTCTTAAGAAAATGGAACTAAACGAAATGGAAAGCGTAGATGATATTAAACCATTCGTCTTTGACCGTTTCCGTTTAAAACAGTTTGACCACGAGATTGAAATGGTAAAAACCAACCAATCAAACCCTGGTGAAGAAGGTTTAATGCGCCGCGTTACAGGATTAAACGTAGAAGCGTCAGGTCAGATTTCTTACACAGCTGACAGCAACATCCGCTCTCACGAAATCAGAAATAATAAACTTAATGAAGTCAGAAAAAATTTATTACAGCCGGAAACATTCGGACCAAACGAAGGCGACCTGCTTGTAGTAGGATGGGGAAGCTCGAGAGGCGCTATTGAAGAAGCTATCGAAGCCTGCCGCAAAGAAGGTTTAAAAGTCAGCGGAATGCACTTGAAAATTGTGTACCCTCTTCCTTTAATGATGAAAGATTTATTCAAGAACTTTAAAAAAGTAATTACGGTTGAAATGGCTTACGGAGATCAATACAAAGCGTCGCCTTTAGCTATGTTGCTGCGCTCTGAAACACTTGTGGATATTAAATCTGCAATTGCTGAAGCAAGCGGAAAACCAATTAAACCGTCGCAAATCATTTCTACGGTAAAGGAGTTAATCCATGGCTAACGGAATCGCTACCCCGCAAACTCAAAAATTTGCATTAAAAGACTATAAAGCAGCTGACCCAAGATGGTGTACAGGTTGTGGTGACTACGGAATTCTTGTTGCATTACGTCGTTTTATGGCGGATCAACAGCTTTCTCCTGCGAATATTGTAAATATCTCGGGGATTGGTTGTTCAGGCCGTATTCCTCACTATATCAATACCTACGGTATTCACTCGATTCACGGACGTGCTATTCCAGTTGCAACCGGTGTTGCGCTTGCAAATCCTGACTTGAAACTGTTTATCGAATCCGGCGACGGTGACGCGTTAAGTATCGGTGGAAACCATCTTATCCACGGTATTAACAAAAACTTCAACTGCGTATTCGTTATGATGGACAACCAGATTTACGGATTAACAAAAAATCAAACCTCTCCAACATCTAAACAAGGTCTTGTAACCAACACTCAACCGCAAGGATCCTGGTTAAAGCCAATCAATCCTGTTCAGTTTGCAATGGGACTTGGCGCTTCTTTTGTAGCAAGTACAGCAGAATGGCTAACCAACCACATTGTGGAAGTTATCCAACAGGCCTTTGATCATAAAGGTTTTTCATTTGTACACGTTGCACAACGTTGCCCTAAATTTAACCCAACAGCCTGGGAAGCTAAAGAATCTTCATGGTATGCGTTTGCAGAACATGAAAAAGGTGTAAAAGCCGATTCCAAATTCGGCCCGGATGCTCCAGTTGTTCATCACGATCCAACAGATCTGGCTAAAGCTTTTCAAGTAGCTATGAATCCACAAAAACACTTTGGAATCATCTACAAAGACGAAAACCGTCCGTGCTACGACAACATCGTTCGCACGTCTATGGAAAACACGCCTAAGCAATCACGGTCTGCGATTTTGGATAAGTATAGAATTTAGTAATTTTGGTTCCCCTTCGGTAAAACGGAGGGGATTTAAAACACATGTGTATGATGGGCTAAATTAATAAAACAGCTACCCTTCAAATCTTGATACAAACATTTTTAGAAGGGTATAATTTTTTATGTCAATAAAAGCGCAGCTTATCTATAAATTAGAAAATATTAATGCTGATGATGGTGTGGATATTTTTGAAATTGCACCTATATTAATGAGTTTTGGTGAACTTATACGGTCTGCGAATGATGTGCTTGGGCTGGATCAAAAAATCGATGTCAGAGTTAGGCCTTTTCAAACAGGCTCATGGATAACAGAGTTTGTTTTTCAAAGTAGTGTAGTAAGAGATTTGTTGAACTTTCTCAATTCCAGCGAGGGTAATAATCTTTTAATGTTACTTGCGTTATTGGGATTAGACGTAAAAACAGGTGTTACAAGTGTCATTGACGTACTGAGATTTACAAAGGGCCACGTATCTAACTTCCATAAGGTAAGTGAAGGTGAAATCGTATACGAGAATAAAAATGGGGAAAAATTAACCGTGTCATTTCCGGTTCATCAATTGATACAGTCCCCAATCATACAAAATAATTACTACCATGGGATAGCCAGTCCTTTGGAGAAATTTCCCTTGGCAAGTTGCGTATCAACAAAGCTAAATGTTGATGGGCATCAGGAACAGGTTTTCTCTGAACAGGATCGAGAATATATTGAAAATTATGCAAAGCAAGAGCTTTTACAGGATGTTGAAGATAACATTACTGAGCTAAATGGAATATATTTAAAACCTAAAAGAGGATCTTATTCCGGCGAAGAAAAAGCGTACTCATTTATTATGGGGGAAACCAATGTGTTATATCCGGTTTCCATAGAAGATATCTTGTTTCTTTCTCAACTTAAAAATGGAGAAATTCGCCCGTTTACGGAAGATGTTCTGAGGGTAAATTTACAAATTAGACAAAAGAAAGACGGGAAAAATAAGGTTATAACTCAATATGCTATTAAAAAAGTCGTAGAATATATCAAATACGAAAAACCAAGGCAAATCAATATTAGTGATTTTTGAGTGATTAAACCCGCCCCTCTAAAATCCCTTCCCGAATACGTTTCACATAGTGAATTAAATAATGCACATTATGAATGCTCATCAGGATCATTCCCAGCATTTCTTTGGCCATAAATAAATGGCGGATATAGGCTTTGGAATAGCTTTGGCATGCCTGGCAGGAGCAGCCTGGATCGATGGGGGATTCATCTTTTGTGTATTGGGCGTTTCGGATGTTTAGCTTGCCGTTTTTGGTGAACGCCTGTGCGTGTCGGGCAAGACGGGTTGGGATCACGCAGTCGAACATATCTACGCCGCTTCGGATGGCCATGTCCATGTTTTCGGGTAGGCCTACGCCCATGACGTATCTGGGCTTGTTTTGAGGTAGAAACGGGGTAGTGAATCGAATCTGATGTTCCAGCAACTCTGTGGGTTCGCCTACGCTTACACCGCCGATGGCATAGCCTGGGAAATCCATATCAATCAGGGCTTTTGCACAATTTTCTCGTAAGGCTTCGTACATGCCGCCTTGAACAATGGCGTAGAGTTGTTGTCCGGTATTGTGCTTATCCCAGTGATCTTTTGCCTGTCTGGCCCATTTTAGTGTTTGAGCGACGTCTTTTTCTGCCGATTCAAACGGAGTAGGATGCGGACTGCAGATATCCAGCGGCATTAAGATATCGGAATTAAATCCAAGCTGGAGATCGACCACAGATTCGGGTGTAAACAGATGTTTTGATCCATCGATATGCGAGTGAAACAAAACACCTTCGGGCAGGATTTTACGGATTTTTGAGAGAGAAAACACCTGAAATCCGCCGGAATCAGTAAGAATGGGCTTGTCCCAGTTCATAAAGCGGTGGAGGCCTCCGAATTGTTTGATTAAATCGATGCCAGGCCGTAACGATAAGTGGTAGGTGTTGCTGAGTACAATTTGTGCCCCACAGTCGGATAAATCGTTGGGTTGAATGCCTTTGACTGTTGCCTGAGTTCCTACGGGCATAAACACCGGCGTTTCAATGTCGCCATGAGGGGTGTGTAAAATCCCGGCCCGGGCCTGAGATATGGAAGATGTTTTTAGCAGGGTAAAATGAGAGCTCATATAAAATGTAACAGTACAGAATCGAGTACGGATAATCCTTTTTTGGTGACGCGGAGTCGTTGTTTGGTTTGTTTTAAAAAGCCATCCTGAACCAGTTTTGAGATCGAATCCTGGAATAACTCGGATAAATGCACACCCAGCCGCTTTTGCGCATGAGCCAAATTTATCCCATCCAGTCGTCTTAAATTAGCTACCATATAATCCCGTATAATCTCGGATTGAGGCAAGGGTTTGATTTTTTTTGTAAATAAAACGGGATCCGGGCATGCAAGATATTGGTCTAAGTTTGCGATATTGGTAGCATGACGGCCATCAAAGAAGGACGATGCATTGGGGCCAATACCAATGAAGGGTGTAAGATGCCAATAGGCTAAATTGTGTTTACATTCGAGTCCAGGTTTTGCAAACGCAGAAACCTCATAGTGTTTAAAGCCTTGTTTTTTTAGATGAGTTTGAATAAACAGATACTGCTTTAACTCTATGTCGGAGGTAACAGGTCGAACCCGCTGTTTTTTAAAAACGGTTTTAGGTTCGATGGTTAACGAGTAGGTTGAAATGTGGGTGGGAGATAAGGAGAGGGCTTGTTCTACGTTAAAGTGGACATCGTCTACCGTTGAATTCGGAAGCCCAAAAATCAAATCTAAATTAATATTTGTAAAACCAGCTTGATGAGACAGCTCAACAGCGCGTTTTACACGTTCAGCATCGTGACTGCGACCTAAAAACTTGAGCTCTGAGGGTATGAATGACTGTACGCCAAAGCTTAAGCGGTTAAATCCATACTCTTTTAAAACAGAGAGTTTTGATTTGCTGGTACTTTCCGGGTTCATCTCAGATGTTTTTTCAGATGTATTATCCACAGAAAAATATGTATAGACAGCCTCTAAAAGTTGAGACATTGCCTTTGGACTTAGGCTGCTTGGCGTTCCGCCTCCAATAAAAATCGTTGAAACCCGTTTTGTTGTAAGAAACTGCGAAACACTTTTGATTTCCTGAATCATGGCCGCCACCATGTTTAATTCCAGTTCTGGTGACCAGGTTGTTTTAACAAATGCACAATAATGACAATGTTTATGACAAAAGGGGATATGGATGTATAGCGCAAATGATTGATTTTTTACCATCAAAAAACCTTTTGTTTTTAGTAAAGCCCGGGTATAATAACCTGCTTTGCAATTTTTTGACATCCTTCTCGATAACTAGGGCAGAGAAGGGGTAATATGACACAAAACAGATATTTTTTATTATTAATTTTTGCGATTTTTTTAGGTTCTGGGTCTCTTTATTCCGCTGCAACTCCTGCATCAACGGTTCAGGTTAATCCTGATGAATCGGGTTTGCTTGTAGAACGTGGTGCTGATTTTCCTGTTTTCACAATTTCCAATACGCCTGCCGAATCCGATACTCAGACAAAAGCGATTTCCTTTGCAGCCATTGATCACGTAGAGTTTCAGCAAAAACTGGAAGCCTCAGCGCAGTTGAACATGGAAGAAACACTTCAAACCAATGTGCTTCAGACCAATCTGATTACGGTGCAGCAATTGGGGTCACGGCCTTTGGCTTATCCAAGCCCTATTCGCTCTTCAGATTCGGAATCGGGTGTATATTATACATTATCGTCAGATATGAATATCGAGCTAAGGGTTTTTGATATTAGAGGAAGTCAAATTTATAAGAAAAATGTGAACGCAGGAGCTGAGGGCGGAAAAGGAAATCAGGAAAACGTGATTCCATTAAATCTTCAGGCTACAGGGTTTAAATTTCCAGCTGGAACCTATTTTTTTGTATTAATCAGTGATGGCCGTGTTATTGGCAAAGGTAAGTTCGGAGCGCTTCCATGAGGACACACTTTTTTACAAAAGGGATCTTACTGATAGCCGGGCTGTTGCTGTTTCCGTGTCTTCTATTCGGGCAGGTTGCTGACGATATCACCCAGCTTGGGTCTTCTGCAAAAATGATTGGAATAGGAAACGTTGAAGGTTTTGACGATTCTGCATCGGCTATTTTTGAAAATCCGGCGGCTTTATCCTCTACAAAAAAATATTCCTTATCGGCGTTTCAGGCCACCCTTATGGAAGATACAAATTATATTAATCTGGCCGGTGCTGCAAAAACCCCTATTGGAGAATTTGGAGTAGGGTTTATGCAGGTGGCAGTTGGGGGAATAGATCGGGTAGCAAAAAACGATTCGGGGGATAAAATTTCTGTTGGATATGATCAAAGTAAGGATATGGTGGTTAAGCTGGCGTACTCTCCTCAAACAGAGCAATGGATTCCTGATTTGAAAACCGGTATATCATTCAACTATTTTAACCGGGACCTTGTTGGCGCAACTGGAAAAGGTGCGTCTTTAGGTTTGGGTTTAAAATATGCGTCTAAAGACTCTCCGTTTTCAGTATCGTTTCAAATTAAAAATGCCCTCGTACTTCAAAGCATGACGTATTCCACGGGGAATATGGAAGTGTTGCAGACTCAAGTTGTGTTGGGTGGAGCCTATGCTCAGAAAGAGCTTACCTATTATGCTCAGGCAAAGATCAGTCCTTCTCAATTTCCTGTTTTAAAATCGTTTGGCATTACGTATCAGCCGGAAAATACGGTCACCACAGTGTCGCTTGGAATGGCTGAAATCGCCGGAGCTGATAATGTGGCGCATACCCAGTTTTCAGTTGGATTGGGATTAAATCTGCAAAATATCTCCATGAATTTTGCATTTAACAAGAGCGACTATATTGCTCAGGACAATCGCTATTATTTATCCATTAATGTTTACGAATAAGAAAGAAAAGGAAGAAGCTTTATGACCCGTTTAATTCGAAGCCGTCTGATTTATACACTACTGACATTTTTATTGATGGGACACACGTTGTTTGCGGTTCCGTCTTCGTTTGTGTTTCAGGCCAATGTTGCTGATAAGCAAACCGGAAGCCTGAACGGACGTTTTGATGTAAAGCTTCGTTTATATGATTCAGTGGGTCGGTCGTTATGGGAAGAAAGTATTTCCCAACGTCTTTTTATTAACGGGCGTGTAGAAATTGAGGCTGGTACCATTGTTCCTGTTACCCAGGATATTTTAACCAAAGCCGAAACCATGGGGTTGATTGTAGACGGCAAGGAAGCCAAGGTCAGAATGATTGCATCTCCTTATGCGTTATTGGCGAAAGAAGCGGTAACGGTTCATCAGGTGGCCTGGGACAGTGTTACCGATAAACCCTTAATTGGCAGTTTGTCTGGAACCTTAATTGCGTCTCAAATTCCAAGCGGGTTCATTACATCATCGATGTTAGCTCCTGGTGCATTTAATGCGTCTGGTTTATCTGGAGAATTTACAGGCATCACAAAAGTAGGCACACTGACGGGTCTTCAATCGTCTTCACTTATTGAATCTACATCTGGCGGTTTTAAATTTCCTGACGGAACCATTCAAACATCAGCAGCATCTCCTACAACAATTGTGTCAAATAGAGGGCTTCAAAAAGTTGGAACAGGAATTGGATTAATTGACGGAACATCAGCGGGACAGATTCTGAAATGGAATGGGTCGGGCTGGGAACTGGGCGTTGAGTCTGCTTCAGTGTCACAGAATGTGTACAGTGCGGGATCGGGATTGGTTCTTCAAAATGCGATCTTTTCTTTAACGGATACAGGAGTTACGGCAGGAACCTATGGCGGATCCAGTCAATCGGTTCAGCTTTCAGTGGATAGCAAAGGTCGTATTACATCGGCAACTTCGGTTCCTATCACCGCATCACTAACCGGATCAGCTGGTGGTGACTTAAGCGGGACGTATCCAAATCCTGTTATATCCAAACTTCAAGGATTCCCTATTGTTGCCGGTTCTGTTTCAAACGGACAGATCTTAAGATTTAATGGAACGGCTTGGGTTGCAACGGCTAATGGTTCGGATGGAACGGCTGGTGGTGATCTTGCCGGTACTTACCCAAATCCAACGCTCGCAAAATTTTTAGGAAAACCTCTTTCTTCAACTGCACCTTTAAGTGGTCAGATTTTACAGTTTGATGGAACACGCTGGTTGCCAAGCTCCAATGCTGTTTCCGGAACAGCCAGTGGCGATTTGTCTGGAAGTTTTCCAAATCCTACCGTTGTAAGACTTCAGGGGCAGGCTGTTTCCAATCAGGTTCCTTTACGTGGCTATGTTTTAAAATATAATGGCAGTGCATGGACTCCAAGTTCTAATGAGTTAGTTGGAACGGCTGGTGGTGATTTAATTGGAACCTATCCGAATCCGTCTCTTAAAGATACAGGGGTGACGGAAGGCAGTTATGGAACATCTACACGGATTCCTGTTTTAACCATCGATACAAAAGGGCGGATCACAAATGCATCAACGGTTGCCATTGATGTGTTATCGGCAGGAAGTACAGCTGGTGGTGATTTAAGCGGAACGTATCCAAATCCAAGTGTTGTAAAATTACAGGGCCGGGCCATCAGTTCGGCGGTACCGGGTAATGGTCAGATTTTAAAATTTAACGGAACATCCTGGATTCCAACAAAAAATACGGTAAATTTAAGTACAGATGTGACCGGTTCTTTATCTACAGGATTATTGTCTGGGGTTGTAGGTTTAAGCTCAGGCGGAACTGGTGCAAGTACAGCTTCTGGCGCAAGAACCAATTTGGGGCTTGGGGCTTTGGCGGTGAAAAGTACAGTGATATTAGGAACAGATACAACGGGAACATTACCGGTGGGATTGGTGGCTGGATTATCTAAACTGGCGACTCAAAATTCTGTAAGCATCGATTCAGATACAACCGGGAATTTACCGGCAAGCCGACTTTCAGGATTTTTACCGGCATCTCAGGTTGGTGGTTTGGGTGCATTGGCTACTCAGTCAACAGTGAATGTAAATATTATTACGAACACATCAGGGAATTTACCGGTAGCTCGTCTTTCAGGGAATGTGCCTGTTGCACAAATTAGCGGGTTGGGATCACTTGCTGTAAAAAGTAACGTTATATTAGGAACAGATACAACAGGCTCTTTACCAACAGCATCGATCACTGGTGTTTTTGGCGTAACTAAAGGCGGAACCGGTGCAACCACAATTGCTGGCGCACGAGCAAATCTTGGATTAGGATCTTTATCTATAAAAGACAGTGTTGTTTTAGGAACAGATACAACAGGAACCTTACCAACTGCATCGATCACAGGCATTTTTGGATTGTCCAAAGGCGGAACCGGCGCAATAACGCCTCTTGCCGCAAGACTTAATTTGGGTGCAGCTGCAAGTGGCGTTAATACTGATATTACAGCTTTAACAGGATTGAACACCGCTATATCGATTTCTCAAGGCGGTACAGGCGCAACCACAGTTTCCGATGCCAGAGCCAATTTGAATGCTGCAGCTAGCGGAGCTAATACGGATATTTCATCGTTATCTGGGTTAACAACGGCGTTGTCGATATCCCAGGGTGGAACGGGTGCTACGACTATTTCTGCTGTGAGAAACAATCTGGGACTTGGATCCATAGCGACAAAGAATCAGATCGTATTAAGCGGTAATGACGTGTCAGGACTTTTACCGGTTTCTAAAGTGACTGGGCTTGGAGCGCTGGCGACGGCCTCAACGGTAAATGTGAATATTGCGACAAATACAGGCGGAAATTTGCCAGTAGCGAGAATATCTGGCTTAGGCACCTTAGCAACGTTATCCACAGTGAATGTGAATATTGCAACAAATACTGGAGGAAATTTACCAGCAAGTAGAGTCAGTGGAAGTTTACCAGTGGCCCAGGTAAGTGGTCTTGGTGCATTAGCCACTGCGTCAACAGTGAACGTAAATATCGCAACAAATACAGCCGGAAATCTACCAGTAGCGAGAGTATCTGGCTTAGGCGCACTAGCAACGTTATCCACGGTGAACGTAAACATCGCAACAAATACCGGAGGAAATTTACCGGCAAGTAGAATCAGCGGAAGTTTGCCAGTGGCTCAGGTAAGTGGGTTGGGGGCGTTAGCCACTCAATCAACAGTGAATGTAAATTTAGTAACAAACACAACAGGGTTGTTACCATTGAGTCGAGTAAATGGATTAACAACACTTAGCACAAATGGAACGAGTTTGATTAGCCAGACGAGTACAGTAAATATGAGAAGTGTATTGGGACTTGGTGTGTTGGCTACGGCTTCAACGGTAAATGTGAACTTAGCAACGAATACAGCTGGAAACCTACCAGTAGCAAGAGTGTCTGGCTTAGGCGCACTAGCCACAGCGTCAACGGTGAATGTGAACATTGCAACAAATACTGGAGGAAATTTACCGGCAAGTAGAATCAGCGGAAGTTTACCAGTGGAGCAAGTAAGTGGGTTAGGATCATTAGCCACGGCGTCAACGGTGAATGTAAATATTGTGACAAATACGGCCGGAAACTTGCCTGTAGCGAGAGTATCTGGATTGGGCGCCTTAGCCACTCAGTCAACAGTGAATGTAAATTTAGTAACAAACACGACCGGGTTGTTACCATTGAGCCGAGTAAATGGATTAACAACGCTTAGCGCAAATGGAACGAGTTTGATTAGCCAGACGAGTACGGTGAATATGAGAAGTGTATT
>CAZFCP010000012.1:0-72810 GCA_964517775.1 uncultured Candidatus Marinamargulisbacteria bacterium
GCCCACCTCAAGATTAGATTTCCCATCCTTTTGGAGTAAGACCCCTTGTAGACGACGAGGTTGATAGGCTGGGCGTGGAAGTACAGCAATGTATGTAGCGGACCAGTACTAATCGGTCGAGGTCTTGTTTAAAGCGGCTTAAAAATAATAACTAAATAATAATCGCACCTATAATTCTTGGTCACTATAGCGAAGGGGGTACACCTGTTCTCATTTCGAATACAGAAGTTAAGTCCTTCAGCGCCTATGGTACTTCCGGGTTCCCTGGTGGGAGAGTTGGTCGTGGCCAAGAATTATAGGTGTGATGTTAATCGCAATTTCAAATATATAATCAACCCCTGTAGATTTTAATTTACAGGGGTTTTTTATTGCTCTTTTTTATATAAGTATAAAGAAGGCTAGCTAATCTACAATCCAGCAGGCACAGTATTGGCCAGCTTTGCTTTGCACAAGCTCTGGGCTTTCTTGTCTGCATTTATCAATTACTTTAGGACAGCGCGATTGAAATCTGCAGCCTTTAGGTAGATTTAACGGGCTTGGAGGATCTCCCTGCAGGGTGAATGTTTCGCGTTGTTTTCCAATTTGCGGAATGGCTTCTATCAGCGCTTGGGAGTAAGGGTGCTGAGGGGAGTAAAAAATCTGGCTTGGAGTTCCCCGCTCTACAATTTTCCCCACATACATGACTAACACTTCATCACAGTTTTGTGAGATAACGCCCATATCATGTGAAATGAGTAGTATCGACATCTTAAATGTTTCTTTTAGCTCTTCTAATAAATCCAGGATCTGTGCCTGAACTGTAACATCCAGAGAGGCCGTTGGTTCGTCTGCTATTAGTAATTTGGGTTGCATAGACAGGGTTAGTGCAATCATGACACGCTGACACATCCCCAGCGAAAATTCATGAGGGTAGTTTTTCATACGTTTTTCTGGGTCTGGGATTCTAACTTTTTTTAATAGATCGATGGCAATATCGTAGGCTTCTTTTTTAGATTTTTTTTGATGAAGGGTAATGGTTTCAATCATATGTTGTCCGATGGTGAATACCGGGTTTAACGACGCCAGAGGGTTTTGAAAAATCAATCCTATTTCATGACCTCTTAGTGTTTGAAGTTGATGATGATTCATTTCAAGAACATTTTGGTTATCCCACATAACTTTACCTGTTAGTGAGGCATGTGCCGGTGTAAGTTTAATAAGGGACAGTGCTGTAATACTTTTTCCTGAACCGGATTCTCCGACAAGCCCTACGGTTTTATTGTGTTCGATGGAAAAGGAAACGTTATCAACAGCTAAAACAGTATTGCTGCCCTGAGGGATTTTAATAGTCAGATTTTCAACGGTTAGCATAATTAGTGGTTTACCCTTCTTCTGATTTCATCTCCGATAGTATTGATGGCCAGTACGGTTATTGTGATAAACAACCCTGGTGCAATGGCCAGCCATGGGGCTGTTTGCATCCAGGATAAACTGTTTTCAAGCATGCTTCCCCAAGATGCGTAAGGGGGTTGTATGCCCAAGCCTAAAAAGCTTAGAACTGACTCAAGTAAAATGGCTCCACCCATTCCTAAAATGGAGGAAACAATAATTGGATTTAGAGTATGAGGAAACAGATGTTTGAGGAGGACTCTCCATTTGGAAAATCCCCTGGCCTGGGCTGCAATGATAAAGGGTCTTTCTTTTAGGCTTAGCACTTCTGCTCTGACAAGTCGGGCTGTACCCATCCAGCTTGTTAAGCCGATAACGGTGATGACGTGCCATAAACTTGGGCCAAGAATGGCTTGAATGGATAAAATGAGGAACAGTGTTGGAATAGCCATAAAAATCTCTGTGACTCTCATAAGAATATAATCCAGTACTTTTCCAAAAAAGCCGCTCATCAGACCGATAAATGTGCCTACGGATGTTGATAATACAACAGAGATAATACCTACAAATAAAGAGATTTTGGCGCCTACTATACAGCGGAGAAAGACGTCTCTGCCCATTTCATCGGTTCCAAAAAAATGCTGAAGGGTGGGTGCTGTTGGTAATCCTGTTTTTGTCGGATCAATCATATTGATAGCTGTTTCAAAAAAATAACTGGTACCTAAGGATATTCCCAAAAGGCCTATTAAAAAACATAACGCTGCCAGTGTAGATTTTCTCATGAGTCTTTTACCCGGGGGTCTACCCATTTATAGGCAATATCTGCAAAGAAATTTCCAAAGATCATCAGGCAGGATGTGAGTAATAAAATACCCATAATCACGGGGTAGTCTCTTGAAAATACAGAGTTAACACCTAGCTGACCCATCCCTGGCCAGGAGAAAATGTATTCGATAACAAAGGTTCCGCTGACCAGTGACGGTAGCTCGAGCCCCAGCAGTGTTATTAAGGGTAAGGCTGCATTTTTGAAGGCGTGTTTGAATAAGACTCTGTTAAAGCTGAAGCCTCTGGCTCTTGCGGCTTTGATGTAGTCCTGCTGTAAAATGGAAATGATTCCGAAACGTTGATAGCGAATCATGCCGGCGAGGCTTCCGATGACAAGCGTTGCAAGAGGAAGTATCAGATGTTTGGCTATGTCAGCGGCTTTCATCCATATGCTTTCATCAACGAGTAGTGGATCCAGCAAGCCTGAAGTGGGGAAAAAATCCAGTTTCATGGCAAAGACAAGCAGTAATAATAAGCCTAGCCAGAATGTGGGTATGGCCATGCCTATAAACGATAATATGGTAATAATATGATCTGTCCATTTTCCTTCAAATGCACCTGAAATCAGGCCTAAAGGCAGGGCGATCAGAGTGGTAAAAAACAGGGTTGCGACGGACAGCAATAAGGTGGCCGGAATTCGTTCGGCAATTAACCGTGTGACGGGTTGGCCTGAAACAAAGGAATAACCCAGATTCCCTTTCCCGATTTCTTTAACCCAGATCACATATTGTTTCCAAATGGGTTGATCCAGGCCGAGGTTTTTTCTCATAATCGCTTTATCGGCCTCAGTCGTATGAGGATCGAGAACCATGGAGGTAGGGTCTCCCGGTGCAAGCCTCATGATGGTAAACGACATAAACGTTATACCAATAAGAAGTGGAAAAATACCGAGAAACCGTTTTAACATTAGTCTTTAATCGAAACTCCTTCGATGTAATTTAAAATGCCTGCCGGGCCAGGGGTAATGCCTTTTACACTTTTTTGTACGCCTTGAATATCATTTGGATAGTATAAAAATACATAAGGAACATCTTCTGCGATACGGTTATAGGCTTCTTTATAAATGGATTTGCGTTTGTCTTTATCAATAGTCAGACGGCCTTGTTCCAAAAGCTGATCAACTCTGGGGTTGTTATAGGCAATAAAATTTAGTCCTTTGGGAAACTGAGAGGAATGCCATATTTCGTAGCCGTCTGGATCAATTCCCAATGCCCAACCGATGATAACGATATCAAAATCCTTAGGTGATTTAGGTGTTTCCAGTAATTTAACAAGAGAACTCCATTCTAAAATGCGGATATCCAGCTTGATGCCTACTTTTGCAAGGAATTGTTGAATAATCTCAGCACTTCTTTCTCTGTCTTTTCGTCCTTTGTTGGTTACAAGTGTGAAGGAAAGCGGACGGCCATCTTTTTCAAAAAGACCGGTGGATGGATTTTTTCTATAGCCAGCTTCTTCCAGTAGAGCGATACTTTTTTTAGGATCAAATGGAATGCTGTACACATCTTTTTGATCAGGATAAAACCAGGATGCCGGTGCATTTGGAATATCGGCCGGTTTGCCGAATCCAAGTAAAACACCTTTTACCAGTGCCTCTTTATCGATGGCGTGGGCAATAGCCTGACGTACACGTTTATCAGATAGCTGTGGATGTTTGAGGTTAAATCCAAGATAGGTATAAGATAGCTGTTCGTAATCATAGACGTTAAAATCTTTAAGCCCTTTAAATTTGGTTACGTCTTTGGCTTCAAGATTAGACAGATGTAGTTCTTTTTTTTCTAAACCTAATGTCGATGTGTTGGAATCCAGAATAATCTTATAGACAATTTTTTCTACTTTTGGTTTTTCTCCAAAATAAGTAGGATTTCGTTTCAAAATAACGTATTGTCCGGTTTCCCATTTTTCCAGAATAAACGGGCCGCAGCCTACAGGTTTTCTGTTAAAGTCGTTTTTATTGATGTCGATGTTTTCAAAAATATGTTTGGGGATAATTCCCATGGCCATATTTGTAAGAAACGGAGCGAATGGTCTTGGAAGTTTAGCCTCAAATGTATAGGTGTCGATAGCTTTGAACTGGATGGGCTTTCCCTCAATAATGTAACTTCCACGTCTTACAGTGTTGGTTTTTGGATCTAAAATTTTGTTGAAGGTGAAGGCCACGTCTTCGGCTGTAAGGGGCTGACCATCCTGCCATTTAATATTTTTTTTCAGTGTAAAGGTGTAGGTTTTTCCATCTGGAGAAATGGTGTATTTTTCAGCAACATCGGGGACAAGTTCCAGGTTGTCATTAATGCGTAAAAGCCCGTTGTAAATCAGTCCTTCTACAGCGGATGAAGCCGTGTCGCTTGAAAGAAGCGGATTCAAAATTGTGGGCTCTCCACCAAGTCTTAGGTTTAATGACGAAGATTTTGAGGGAGATTTTGTGCAGCCGTAGGCAATCAGAATACATAAAAACGAGAGCAGGATAAAACTTTTTTTAATCATTTTTGTCTCCTTGAGGAAGAATAGTTTGGTTGAGCAGACCTCCGAAGAAATCTATGGGAGTGTCCAGGCTTAGTGCCAGGCTTTGGTTGGTTCTGAAATAAATGAGCTCCGGTTTTCCTGAGATATTCAGATCGGTTCCCATATCCGATACCACTTTATAAAATCCACCCAGCTTATCAATCAATTTAAATTTTAAGGCTTGTTCTCCTGTAAACACCTGACCTTGAGCAATATCTTTGATTTCTGCGGCTGTCAGTTTTCTGTTGTCCATCACCCGTTTTGTAAAAAAAGCGTAGCTTTCATTTTGATGCGCTTTTACCAGCTTGATTTCGTCCTGGGAAATCCCTTTGTTTTCTGAAAACAGATCCATATATTGTCCTGTTTTAACGATGTCTCGTTCAATTCCTAACATGTCGTGTAAGCCTTCTTTATTTTGAAATTGAGAAATAACACCGATGCTTCCGGTAAGTGTGCCTAGATTGGCATAAATTTTATCGGCGTTCATGGAAATAAAATACCCGCCTGATGCTGCCACGTTTCCCATGGATACATATACCAGTTTACCTGCTTTTTTTACTTTTTCGAGGGCTTGGTAAATTTCTTCCGATGCCACGATACTTCCTCCCGGGCTGTTAACGCGAAGGATAACGCCTCGGACGGTGAAATCTTTGGAGGCGGCATTTAAAATGCGTTCGATATCTTCAGAGCCGGTTCCTTTGGAGCCGTACAGCATATTTCTACGTGTTTTTCCCGAGTAAATCACGCCGTCCACTTCTACAACGGCTATCCGGTTAAAGTTGGAAAATAAGGTGGGATTGGGATCTTTTTTATCAGGTAAGGGAAGAACGGTAATGTTTGAGCTGGTCAGTTCTCTGGCGTTTCTCCAGTAGCCCAGCTGGTCGATCATGCCTTTTGATTTGGCTTCTCTTGCTGAGATTAAACGGCCATCAAATAAGGGTTTTACGGTTGTCCAATCCAGTTTTCGGGATTGTTTAATATCTTTAATAATTTGAGCATAAAGATTTTGGATGAGGGCTTCAAGCACCAGTTTTTTGGATTTATCTAAAGCATCTGACTCGGACACGAGACTGTCTTTGTAGGCTCCGTTGGCAATGACGGTGGGTTCTATTCCAAAGTTTTGCAGGAAGGTTTTTGTTTTTAGGAGTTCGATTTCAATGCCCAGATGACTGATAGTGCCAAGCTCGGGCATCATGATTTTGTCGGCACAGCTTGCGAGGTAGTATTCCGGCAATGTTGCCCAGTTATCCAGATAGCAGATAATAATCTTTCCTCGTTTTTGCGCGTACAGCAGTTCGTTTCTGATTTCCTGGATTAAAGCCACACTGCTTAGTGATTCCGGTAGCGATAATACGCGTATCAGAAAGCCTTTGCAGGTGTCGTCTTCGGCGGCTTCGTGAATCATGGCGATCAAATCGTTACTTCCTACTTTTTGTCCGCCTAACAGACTGATCTGGGATTTTCCCTCCACCAAATTTCCCCCAATGCTAAACTCTGCGAACGATTTGGGTTTAAACAGAGCGTACCGTTTTTGTGGAGACGTGTCGTTTCCTTTTCCCAATCGAATCCCAAACTGATGGGTCATGGTGCTGTTGCTTTCTGGGATAAGAATGGCGTAATCCAACTCAAAAAAAGGCAGGGAAAGTCCTGCTCCTGCGGTGTAGTTTTTATTAAACCAGCCGCCTCTTAAGGTTAATCCGTCGCTAACTTGGGATTCGGCTCCAAAACGGAATGATACGGAATCTTTTCCCGATACCAGCCGTTCGAGTACCATATCCGTGGCAAATCCAAGTTTTCGGTTTGCCGAATACGCTGATCCACCGATCACAATAGCCGAAGAGCCTGTAACGGTACTTTTGATCACATCCTGTGCTGCAATCCCAAGCGTAAAATTCTTGGTTAGATGAAATAACATGCCTACATCCGAACTCCAATAATTGGTTTTTACGGAATTGATGCTTTCATTTAATACTTTATAAGAGACTCCCCAATCGATCCCGTTTTTATTACGTTTTCCAAACCCAAAAACGGAGGCTTCGGCCATATCGCCATTTTGTGCTTCACGTTTTACATACCCGTAGGCAAATGGGCTGAGATGAACATAGCTTCCGTAGCTGGAGCGTACTGTTGCTCCAGAATTATCCAGATTTTCATAGACATAAGATTCTCCTGGCAAATCCAGCCCTGCCGGATTATACAAAAGCCCATCGGATTCTTCCCCGATACTCGCAAAAGCTCCACCCATGGATAAGGCCCGAATACCTGTTCCTGTACGCAGCAACTGATTCATCAGCTCCCCGGCGTATAGCGTAGAGGCAAGGCTTATAAAAAGAAAGAGCGTAAAAAAGATTTTTTTCATGTTAGTGGTTCAAATGCATAATGAGGTTGAATCTTTTTATACGGGTATTGAGATGATTTTTCAAGCTTGTTTTCAGCATACTGGATAAGATGCTCGCCTTTAACCGAGCTTGGAATATAGGTAACAAGCGGGCAATGATCAAGCTGTTCTAGGTCGGAGTCTCTAAGTTGGCCGATAAGAAAAACAGGTTCCTTAAACGCTTTCAATGTTTGAAAAAGCTGGGTGTTTGTACGTGTAAAATCTGTAGACAGCCGTTTGATATCAGCATTATAAATCCCAAATAAAGCCGTATGATAAAGAGAGGCCCGAGCCGGATGCACACAGATATAAAGCCCGTTAAAAGGTCTATAAGCTAGAGCAAGTGCTTCAAGTGTGGAAATGCCGATGACTGGTTTTTGAAAAATCTGTGCCAGTGTTTTAGTGAGGGTAATGCCAAGTTTTATCCCGGTGTAAGAACCTGGTCCAACTGTTGTGCAGATGGCTTGAATATCGTTAGGGCGATGATTAACCGTTGCTAGTAAATCTGTAAGTTGTTCGGCCGTATATTCGGCCATGTCCTGTTTTGGATAATACTGATGGATATCGGATGAACTCAGTTTTATCGTTATGGATTGAGGATGCGTAGCAAGATGAACGGCTAATATCGGTAAAGTCTGCATGTGATTAGAGTGTAGCTTACTAATGAGAGTCTTTCCATGCCCCGAACAGGTTTTCGCTGGTTAGCGGATCCATGGCCGGATAGGCCGAGATCTGTGGTTTTTGTGGTTGAAAATGCTCAGGTTGTCTGGTTTCAAGATTGAAAATGTGTCGCCCTAACTGAAAACCTCCCTCAGGTACTAATGGAGATGGCCCAAAAAAATGAACAGGAATTTGAAGTACATCGGATAATAATTGCACATAATTGGATTCAAAAGGCCCAACAAGATGAAGGGATTTGGGTGCAATGGATGTTTCTGACTGGAATGTGGTGAGGTATTCTTTGGTAATACAGGCCATGCCTTCGTAAAACGCTCTGGAAATCTCTGAGGGTTGGTGATGCACGTCCAATCCAAACATCCCAAATTTATTGTGTTTGTGATGTACAAAAATCCCGTTGCTGTCAGTGGCCCACTTATCCTGTTTGATAGAAAAAAATTTAGATAAAGCCCAGGGGAATTTTAAATAGAGTTCTAATTGCTTCCTGAATTTTGTAGATACGGAATGTGGAGGAAAAACGGGTGCTGAACGATGTGTTCCCATAACTGTTTGATTGGCAATATGACATAAAAAAAGATCGTGAGGATATTGCGGCCTGTGAATCAGTGCGATATCTCCGTAATGCCATAATCCCAATCCAAGTCCAATAACATGCTGTTGTGCGCTTGTAGCCAGTAAACGTGTTCCGTTTGGAATAGGATCAAATCCAGAGATAATGCCAATGGATTTTGCAGCCTGTTCAATCGGAAGCAACGACTCGTGAGGGAGGTTGTAATCTGTTAAAAGGCCGATATCCCAATTTAAAAAAGAAGGCGTTGTTAATCCCGTTTCTGCTGCATAGCCTATTTGTGTAAAACAGGCGACTTTTTCAGTAAGCTCAAATTGAAGCCAGTCGCTGAGCTGTCCGCAAACAAGGTTTGAACCCGATGTCTGCTTGATCAAAAATTCCCATTTAGCTCCGGCTGAATCGTTAGGCTCTTCTTTATAGGTACGCTTAAAGGCCGTAAGGCTTTGGTTTTGATTATAATGAATAAGAATGGGTGTGAGTGGAGTTCCTGTGACTTTATCCCAGATCAGGCACCAGTTAGCTGGAATAATCAGCGTAAGACCTGACAACGCTTCTTTTGAGGAGGGATGTTTTTGAAACAGCTCCTGAAGCGTAGATCGAAGCAGGTAGCGAACTGTTGTAGGATTAATCCCAATACATTTCGGAAAAGGTGTTGTGAGGGTAATATCGCGTTGAAACTGTTCTAAAAGCTGACCTCGGCGGTCGAATAAGGAGGCTCTTAAAAAAAAACGTGTTATATCCACAACAATACTAAAAGACGTCGTCATTATTTTTTTGTCCATAAAGTAATCCTTATTGTATCAGAACTTTTTGACAGTCTCTTTTCAAGTATTCTAATATAAGAGGTGGTTTAAGCTTGGAAAACCCGTAAGCAGAAAGTAGTGCCAATATGTCAGGTCATAGTAAGTGGTCGACGATTAAACATAAAAAAGCCAAAACTGACGCGCAACGCGGTAAGATTTTTACAAAAATTGTGCGTGAAATTACAACGGCAGCTAGAATTGGCGGTGCGGATTTGGATTCCAATCCACGGTTGCGTTTGGCTGTTCAAAAAGCAAAAGAAGTGAATATGCCCAATGATAATATCAAGCGCGCTATTCAAAAAGGTGCTGGCGCCGGCGATGGCGAGCAGTTCGAAGAAATTACATTTGAAGGCTATGCCACAGATGGGGTTGCCTTATTAATAGATGTTTTAACCGATAATAGAAACAGAACTGTTCCAAATATCAGAAGTGCGCTGACAAAATTTGGCGGAAATCTTGCTGCAAAAGGTGCGGTATCTTATTTGTTTGATAAAAAAGGCCTTATCTTAATAGAGCCTGGAGCTGTAGAAGATACAGTTATGACAGTGGCCATGGATGCCGATGCTGAAGATGTAAAAAACCATGATGATGGGTCTTTCGAAGTCATTACGGCGCCTGACCATTTTGAGGTTGTAAGACAGGCGTTTGAAACCGCCAAAATAGAGTATGTATCAGCATCTATTACCATGATTCCTAAAACCGTGGTGTCCGTACCTGAAGATCGTGTCGAAAAATTGATTGCACTTATTGAAAAGCTGGAAGATGACGACGATGTTCAGGCTGTATATTCTAATGCAGATATATAGTTTTTTGTTGGGTCTAACGTCATTTTTTAAAAAAGAAAATCGATTTCCAGCACGCTCCATGTTTGTAAAGAGAGCCCTTGCTTTTGTTGCCTTTTTTGTGATGATGTGGGCAACTTCCGCTCATGCGGTGTTGACCATGAATCCTAATACGGCGCCAGGCTCAACAGGTAGTTCAAATGCACCTCGTGGACAAAAGGTGTCCATGCTTAATTTAAAGTTAAAAGCTTCAGGGGGAGATACCACCTTTGAAAAAATAGCGATTCAAAATACCAGTACCACTGTTTTTTTTGGAAACGGAATTTCCGAGGTGGCTATTTTTAAACAGGCCGGTTCAGAATCCTTTGATGGGACCCAGACCAAATTGGGAAGTCAGACGTTTACATCTGCTACTAACGGAACTCCTGTAATTACACTGTCGGATGTGGTTGCCAGTGGAAATACAAGTGGTTATTTCATTGTCTATACTGTGGATGACTCTGCCAATCTTGTATCTACAGGCGATGTGGCTACTACAACCACCGTTACTGTCGTGTCTATTAATGATGGGGCTGTCAGCCTTGTGGCTCCTGTTACACATACATCTACGTTGTCTGGTTATAAGGTGATAAAAGCTCGTTCGGTTCTGCCTTCGGTTGTTGTTCCTGGTCAAACCGCTGTGCCTGTTATGGCCATTTCATTAAAAGCGATAGGTGAAGCTGTCAATAAAGATATTGAACTGAAATTTTTGAATACGTTTTCTAACTATGTGACTGTAACCGGTAATAAAAACGGTATTACAAAAGCCTACCTGGTGAAAGACTTTACAGGGACAGCCTGGAAAACAACAGCCATAGATAGAGCGGCTATTGATGCTGAAATATCTGACAATACGAATTTCATCACCAGTACAGGAGTAAACAGCAGCCGGTTTACCAGTGCATCCGGTATTACGTTCAGCTTCCCTGGGATCAGCTCGTCTTCGGGGTTGGAATTTCCGTTGGCTACCTCCGCCAACTTTTTACTTGTTTACGATATTGGTGAAACCTTTACCATTACAGCGGATACCAAGGTTGAGGCAAAATTAGTCTCTGTTTCTGGTAAGGGTGGAGTGTCCAATCTGGTTATCCAGGATACTAAAACATATCCTCCTCTTCCGCCTCAGGCTCCTGTAGCAGGTTTGTCTTATTCGGATCTGACTAAAATTGCTGTAAATGGTAATTTTGGATCTGGTGCAACGCTGCCTATCCTTCAGTTTTTCTTAAAAGCATTTCAGGCCACAATGGATGTGACTCAGTTGTCTATCGGTAACCCTCAGGCATCTGATCAATTTTCAACCGTTCCGTTTATTACCTCCAGCCAGGAAGTGGACGGGGTTACACGCATCGAACTGTACAGTGATAACGGAAATGGTAAATTTGATGGCGTAAATTCTTCAGATACCCTTATTGGTAAATTGTTTTTGGGTTCTAATTCCAATTCAAACCAGTCCGACAGAGCTGATATTACGGTCAGCGCAAACAGTCTGGCTGTTTTTAGGGTACGCCCTTTTGATAAAAATGCGGTTGGATATCCTCAGGATAACAGTAAAAAAATCTTTGTTCTGTACTATTTAGGATCCAATATTATTCCAAGCAGAAAAACAGTTACGTCTCAATTGGCAAACGCAAAAGGTGCTGCCCAGATTGATGAAGTTACAACCAAAAATGTGTTGTTAAGTGGAACAAAACCTGGGATTGCTTCTCCGGCAGCTACGGTTACTATTGCTAATACCAATGTGTTTATATCCAGCGCTACATCTGTGGCCCCTTCTCCAAACCTGGTGATTCGTGGTCAACAAAAAGTTCCAATGCTATCTCTTATATTGCAGGCTACAAATGTGTTCCCATCTGCCTCCATGACGATTACCAATGAATCTAATACTTTTTTTACAAATGGCCGTGGTGTTTCAAAGGTATGGCTGTACAAAGACAACGCCCCTATTGGAAGTTATGGTCCTGAAGATACCTATGTGTCTTCAAATGATACGTTGATTAATACGTCCCAGGCAACATTGGGTAAAGCCGTTATTGACAGTGGATTAAACTATTTTTTGGTACTGTATGACATTGGCCAGAATGCAACGATTGATACGGACGTATCCAAACCAAGTATCCGTGCCCAGTTGTCCAGCATGTCCAGCACAGGAACAACATCTCTATTGATGGGTGGTGAGGTGCCAAATCCAAAAACTCCTGCCATGGTGGCTATCGTAACCAAAAATGCCGTTATGACTATTTCAAGTGATGCTTTTTCTGAAACTGCAACCTTTACAATTCGTATTACGATACGGAATCTTTCAGGTTCGGATATGACGATTCAGGATTTACGTCCACGGTTTTATTCCGGGTCTATTTCAGGGCCTGATGCTTCAAGCATGTTTAATTATATGCTGAGCCCGGTTATTGCGTTAACCGTTCCTGCTAATCAAAGCACCGTATTTTCGTTTGCTACACGATTGGCCAGACCAACTAAAACGGGTACGGTTATTGGAGATGGATATTTAAAATATCTGGTAGGTACCAATGAAGCTGTTGTGTCTCGCTATCAGGGGGATTCTACTGGTGGGATTGCAAACTGGTTTTCCGGGTCTGTTACGCCTATATCCTTTAGTATCCAGACCGCTACAAAAAATTATTCCTGGACGTTACCTCAATATATTTCCAAGATGGTTAGTACTATTGGGGGTACCTCAATCCCGTTCCAAAATCAGAATGCCATTCAGCCAGATTCTTCTTTGGAAATATTTTTAAGAAACAGCTCCAGTTTGGATGCGTCCAGTTTTGAAATTAAATTAAACGGCGTGTCTCTTCCTCAAGTTGAAAATCCAGGA
The DNA here is from genome assembly GCA_964517775.1 of uncultured Candidatus Marinamargulisbacteria bacterium. GTDB lineage: Bacteria > Margulisbacteria > Marinamargulisbacteria > SXXA01 > JAHFDB01 > CAZFCP01. The sequence goes on from CAZFCP010000012.1 coordinate 12,776, forward strand.
AATTCATCATCGTACAGATTTAGTTCTACAGATGGTGCAATTATTGTATCTTCTTTGGGTAGTAAAGACGGGACCCTTACATTATCTGTAAAAGATCTTGATGGTATTGCCCTGGATACGGCTACGATCTCGTTTCTTGTGACATCAGACTCTCTTCGTGTTACTAATCCTTTGTTTTATCCCAATCCTTATCGTATTGGTAAAAATCTGATGTTGGGTTTTAATTTGACGAAAAAAGCATCGGTTAGTTTCTATGTGTTTAACCATATTGGACAGGAAGTGTGGCGTGGGTCAAAAGATTTTTCAACCCCCGGATACAAGTTATTGTCCAGTACTTCCGATAGTACCTTTAACATCGATGATTCCTCTGTTCTAAGTGGTCTTTCCGGTGTTATTTCATCAGGTATGTACATTTGCAAAATCATAGCTGTCGATGACACTGGGCAGCGTGTAGTAACCTCCACAAAGTTAGCCGTATATTAATGAAACGTATTTGTACTTTTTTATTGTTATCTGTCCTTGCCCTAAGCATTCAGACCTTTGGTCAGTCTGCTCCGAGGGCGATTGCCAGTCCTCAGCTTCAAATGCTGGGTGCAAGATCCCAATCTCTGGGAGGACTTAATCCCACTTTGTATGGCGAAATTAACTCTGTTCTGGCTAACCCAGCCTCTATGGGTAGTACGGATGTTATGCCGCTTGCGGTGACCAGTCAGCGGGTATTAGGAGATTATGATTACCTGTTAATCAATTCTGCTTATGAATTTGAAGTTCCTTATTCATTGCAAGGTCGTTTAAAGCAAAATGTTGCTGTTGGGCTTTCTTATGGATCTGTGATGGCTTCAGGTATTCCGATTACTCGTTTGGACAGAGACTCTAATACCGGAACCACTATCCGGCAGGATGGATCCCAATCGGCTGGTTTTGACCTACTTTATTTATCTGGGGCGTCAGATTTTTATGATCTTTGGGGGTTTAATATTTTGTCTCTTGGTGCTGGATTAAAACTATTAAGGCAGTTTATCGGTGGAGATTCCCGAAGTGCAATGGGACTGGATGTGGGCGGTATAGGTACCTACCACTTTTCCGAAGGTCCAGTGGAGCGTTTGCATATTGGAGGCGCTATCCATAACTTTTTATCTACAAATCTCGTTTGGAATACTGTACAACCTGTAACCGGTGAAGCTGTCACGGATGAAGCTTTTTTGCCTTTGCAGCTTTTTGTAGGTGTTCGGGCCGATATGATGGATGATCAGTTATCGTTGTTTATGCACAATGCCATTGATGGTATTAACTTTGGTGCGGAATACTGGCTACAACCGGCTTTAGCGTTAAGAGGTTCTACAAACTTTAAACAAATGAACCTTGGAACAGGTCTTTTATTTGAAAACGTTGCAACCGGTTTTGATGAACGTGGTTATGGAATGCGTCTTGATATGAACTATACCCAAAATGTATTTCCTTTTGATGGTAGCCCAAATGTTAACTTTTCTGTATCCATCCTGGGAGAATCCCGTCCTAAAACCCCTCAAATATTTTCACCACTTAAAGAGCTTGTTACCCGTGAAAAAGAGGTGCGTCTTACCGGTGTGGGGCCTAAAAATACAACCATTAGAATTTACAATAATAAATCGATTTCAAGAACCGTTCAGACAGACAGATACGGAAACTGGCAGTTTGCAAAATTCCCAATCCGTGAAGGCAAAAACTTTATTTATGTGTCTGCTTATTCGATTGAACAGCAGTCTGCGGCGTTTTCAGATCCTGTTGTGGTTACATCAGATACAGAACCGCCTTCTATCAATGTTAAAATTTATCCAGAGGGTAAAGACGTGGTTGTATCGGTTGAATCATCCGAAGATCTTTCAGAGTTATCTGGAGTTTACGAGCAAAAAGATATGTCCTTTAGAAAAAACGGATCGCTTTGGGTTAGCCGGTTGCCTTTGCCTGCTGAAATGGTGAGTAATCGTGTCGTCCCAAATCAGTTTAGAACCGTCAATCTGGATGCCATCGATAAAGCTGGTAATAAGGCTAAAACAAAAGTGTCAGAGTTTTTTATTGCGCTGGATTCTCCTAATGACAAAACGGTGCATTATCGGGATGAAGTCCGGTTTATCGGTAAACTGGCAAAGGGTGTAAGAGGTGTTTTATTTAATGATGTTACTGGTTATGTGGATGCTCAAAATCGTTTCGCAGTTTCGGTGCGGTTAAAGCCTGGTAAAAACCTTGTAAAAGTACGAGTAAAGCCTGTTGCCGGAGACGATCTGGTGTATCAAAACAGAGTCTTACGTTTAATCACGTTCTCTGATTTAACAAAACAGACTAAAGAACGTCGTGAGATAGAATTTTTGGCTACCCTTGGAGTGTTAGACGGTGATTCTGATGGTAACTTCTACCCGGATCGTCCAATGACACGTCGTTATGTGGCCAGAACTCTGGTTAAGCTGAAGAAATTTGATCTGGAAAAAACGGATCAGGCCTTTTTTACCGATGTTCCTAAAGGCGATACCGATGCGGCTTATATTCAAACCGCTATCCAAAACGGATTATTGTTTGCGTACCCTGATGGAACCTTCCGTCCTGATCAGCCTCTTACGTTTGGTGAAGTACTTAAGTTATTTAATAACGCGGGTATTGTGGATGAGGCTGAATCTCCGAATGATCAAAATCAGGTTACACGGGGCGCCTGGGCTCAGTTTTTAGCCTATACACCTCGTTATGAGCAACAGATTGAACGTCTGGTTGACTGGGAAAGAGGATACTTTAACCAGCCTCAACGTTAAGGTGATGGACTTCGGCTTAAATCACGCTTATAATACGATTTATGTCACGTGAAAAATGGATAGTTGGTGGGTTAATCGCCCTTTTATTTGTGGCCATTGTTGTGGCTTCAGGCCTGGGTGGAAAAACAAAACCCAAAGGTGTTAAGCCGTCTGAAAGCTTTACATCCTCTAAAAACGGTGTGGCTGTTGTATATCTCTACGAGCCTATTGAAATTGGTGGCAAAAGCCCCTTTGGTGGTGCAGGTGGCGTAGAAGAAATTATTGATTATATTAAAAACCTGGAAAAAGACAGCCGTGTGAAAGCGGTTGTATTACGTATTAACAGTCCCGGTGGTACAGTGGGGGCATCACAAGAGCTTTATCAGGCCATTATATCCTTTAAAAAGAAAACAAAAGTACCTGTAGTGGTGTCTATCGCAGATATCGGAGCTTCCGGTGCCTATTGGACAGCTATGGCTGGCGATTACATTTTTGCCAACTCTGGCAGTATGGTGGGGAGCATAGGTGTAATTATGTCGTCTTACGATTTTACTGAAGTGCCAAAACGGTATGGCATTGGTTACAACGTATATAAAAGTGTTCCTCACAAAGACTTTTTATCCAGCTGGCGTAAACCAACTCCTGAAGAACAGGATATTGTAAATGCCATGTTGATGGATATTCAGGAACAGTTTGTAGAAACGGTGGCTCGTTCCAGAGGCCTAACCGTAGAAGATGTTGACCTTTTGGCTGATGGTCGTGTTTACACCGGACGTCAGGCATTAAAAGTGAAATTGATCGATCAGATCGGTACATTTGATGACGCCGTTCGTTATGCCGCCAAAAAAGCAAACATTCCGGGTGAGCCTGAATTAATTACTCCTGAATCCAGTCCGATTCAATACTTCTGGAATTTTTGGAAAACCCAATCGGATATTTCTCAATTTGTAAAATATCAAACAGGATCCCTGCATTAAAATGAGTATGAATTGGAGTCTGTTTTACAGGTTTTTAATTGCTCCTTTTAAAACCATAGAAGAGGATGTCCATTCAAATCCAAAATTTGAAGGATTTTTGGTTCTTTTGTTGCTTGGTTTATTTCAGGCGGCCCAGCTTGGTAAATCCTTTTTTTTTATTATAGGGATTCTATACACTTTAATTTTGATGTTTTCTATTTTCCTGCTGAGTCTGGTTCTGGATTTTACAGCTCAGTGTTTTAAGTTCAAAGGGCAAAGCTTACATCTTTATCACTGGTTGGCTTTATCGTGCATGCCGCTTCTTGCCAACATCCCTTTATTTTTATTGCAGGAAACATCTTTAAAATTTATGGTGATAACTGGTTTAGTCGGTGTCATTTTATCCTGTATGACAATGATACTTCAGTTAAATGTGGTGAAGCATCTGTATAAAACATCCTTAAAAAAAGCAATCGTTATTTATTTTATGCCTATGCTTGTTGTAATTGGAGCTGTGGGGCTTCTGGTTATTTTAGGTTCTGTTTTTGCCTTTCTTCTGTTTAGGGGAATGTGGTGAGAATTGGAAACGGGTACGATGTTCACCAGCTGGTTGAAGGTCGGGACTTGATTTTAGGCGGTGTAAAAATTGATCATCCAAAAGGATTATTGGGACATAGCGATGCTGATGTGCTGACACATGCCATTATGGATGCTTTGTTGGGCGCTTTGGCTTTGGGAAATATCGGTGACCATTTTCCAGATACGGATCCTGCTTATAAAAATGCTAATAGTCTGATGTTGCTAAAACATGTTTGGGCATTGATTCAGACCAAAGGCTGGGAGCTGTGTAATATCGATTCTGTTATTGCGGCACAAAAACCAAAGTTAAAGCCTTTTATTCCGCAAATGAGGGAAACGTTAGCGTCTGTACTGGGAGTGGATGTATCGGCTATTTCTGTGAAAGCTACAACAACGGAACATCTTGGATTTGAGGGCCGGGAAGAGGGTATTTCGTCTCATGCTGTTGTTTTGTTGAAGCCGATGACTCATGGCACTGCAGCTTAGCGAATCGAAGCGAAAATATGTTCAAAAACTGACTCGGGATCAGGGTTTTCGGAAAGAAGAAAACCTGTATGTTCTGGAGCATGAAAAAGCGATTAAAGAGCTGATTCAGGAAAATCCAGGCTCAATTCATTGCCTGGTACAATCGGATACTTATTCTGATGCTTTTCCCGAAACAATCGAACGCTATTCCGTGGCTGAAACACTTTTTAATCAGCTGTCTACGGTTAAAACGCCCCGAGGTGTGATGGCCATTGTAAAACGCCCACGGTTTGAGGATTCTGTGTTGAAAAAAGCTCGGTGTATTGTTGCTTTGGATCGTGTTCAGAATCCGCAAAATGTGGGTGCGATTATGAGAAATGCTCTGGCTTTTGGTGTTGATGCCGTTGTGCTTCTTGAGGGTACTGCCGATCCTTTACATCCTGATGCGTTAAGATCCATGGCCAGTCATGGGCGTAATTTGCCGTTTTTTATACTGTCTGTAGACAACTGTTTAGCTACGCTTAAAGATTTCACCTGGGTAGGCTTAACCCCTCATGGAAAGAAAAAGCTGGGTGATTTTTCAGCGCAACAGAATTACGTATTTGTTTTTGGTTCTGAGGGGGCTGGTTTATCCCAATCCATAAGCTGTTTTGAAGGTCTTGAAGAACTCTATATCCCTATGTCTGATCAGGCAGAATCTTTAAATGTTGCCGTCAGTTCAGGTATTGTACTTTTTTCCTTTTTTAAGGCTATAATGTAGCTATTATGGGTATCCCAGTCAGCGGCGGAAAGCCACCTATTCAAAATATTCAACCGGATTTTCAGCAAAATCTGCCAGAGCCGCCGGATCTTAAAAATTCTATGCAGGATTTATTGGAAACCGCAAAAATGGAAGCCATGACGGTTGATAAAGAAGTGATGCATATGTCTAAAGAAGATTTAGGCGTTAAGAAAAAAGTAGATCAGGGTATGGAGCAGGTAAAAGAAGGCAAGCAGGGCGCTGATAATATTGCTATTATTGAAGCTTTGGCTGCTTTGCTGCAAACCGATGAAGTGGATAAAAAACGGAAAAAGAAAAAAACAAAATTTGAAGAAAAACTGGAAGAGCTTGAAGGCCTTGAAGGTTTGATTGATAAAAATCAGCTTCCTGATGAAGATCGTCAGGAACTTGAAAAATTGTTTGATAATCTGGCTCGTATTAAACAATCCAAAGCAAAATTAAAACAACTTGAAGATCAGGAAGAACAATACGAAAACCGATTTGAGGCTGTTCAAAAAACTCAAAAAGGTATGTCTGGTATTGGAATGGAAGAGCCTAAACTACAACAGATGCCTCCAGGATTTGGTGGCTAATGGCTGAAAATCAGGGAAGAAGAAAACGTAAATACACCAAGCAGGAAGCCCAAAAGGCTATGCCGGCTGTTAAGGAATTTAACAAACTGGCGGCTGTATTTTTAAAATTATTGAATCAAAAAGTAGAGCAAAAACAAAAGCGGCTTTCTACGATATCTGTTTTGGTAAATGAAATTTCAGTAAAACGTGATCAGCGCTCCATGATTAATATTCAAACCGTGGATATGAAACAGACCATTGTTAAAAAAGCCGGGCTTGGGGCTTTTAATCAAACCATGAACTGGGAAGATGATTACAGAAAAAACCGCCGTAAAGGTGTTATTCTGTAACCATCTTAGTGTGATTTAGGCGGTTTCGTATTCGGAAATTGGGGTGCAGGTACACACCAGATTTCTATCGCCGTAGGCATTATCTATGCGTTTTACGGATGGCCAGAATTTTTGGGTTGTGAGGTAAGGTAACGGATACACTGCTTGTTCGCGTGAATAGCTGTGTGGCCACTCTGCCTTAGCAATTTCCATGGCTGTATGTGGGGCATGTTTAAGGACGTTATCCTCGCGGTTGGCTTTTCCGGATAACACGTCATCGATTTCGGATTTAATGGCAATCATGGCGTCGCAGAATCTATCCAGTTCGGCTTTGTCTTCGCTTTCTGTAGGCTCGATCATTAAGGTTCCTGGAACTGGAAAGGACATGGTTGGCGAATGGAATCCGTAATCCATCAAGCGTTTTGCGATATCCTCTACCTCAATTTTTCCTTCTTTTTTGAAGCGTCTGAAATCCAGAATCAATTCATGGGCAACCCGTCCGTTTTTGCCTTGAAACAGAACATCAAAATAGGATTCGAGTTTGGTTTTTAAGTAGTTGGCATTTAAAAGCGCTATTTTTGTAGAGTGAGTAACGCCTTCTCCACCTAGAAGACGGATATACGCATAGGAAATAAGCAGGATACTGGCGCTTCCCCAAGCTGCTGAAGAGACTGAAAATCCATTTTTTCCAGGTAAAAAGTCTGATAAATGTTTGGCCACACAGATAGGGCCCATTCCCGGACCGCCGCCGCCGTGAGGAATAGCGAAGGTTTTATGTAGATTTAAGTGGCAGACATCGGCTCCGATTTTGGCGGGGCTTGTTAAGCCAACTTGAGCGTTCATGTTTGCGCCATCCATGTAGACCTGTCCGCCATGACTGTGAATAAGTGCGCAAACGTCCTGGATGGATTCTTCAAATACGCCGTGTGTGGAAGGGTAGGTAACCATAAGGCCGGCTAATGTATCTGAAAATGCTTCAACTTTTTGTTTGAGATCCTCTAAATCAATATTTCCGTTTGTATCGCATTTGATAACGGTGATGTCGAATCCTGACAGTGCAGCTGTTGCAGGGTTTGTACCGTGTGCGGATGACGGGATAAGCATCATGGTACGTTTGGTTTCGCCTTTGCTTTCAAAATAACGTTTAATCGCTAAAAGTCCTGCGTATTCTCCTTGTGCGCCGGAGTTTGGCTGCAAAGAACAAGCGAAAAAGCCTGTAATTGTACATAAATAGGCTTCAAGCTCGTGAATAATGCTGTAGTACCCTTTGACCTGATTCTGTGGCGCAAAGGGATGGATGGTTGAAAATTCGGGCCAGGACAGTGGCATCATCTGGGTTGTTGCATTTAATTTCATGGTGCAGGATCCCAGTGGAATCATCGAGCTTGTAAGGGATAAATCTTTGTTTTCCAGTTGTTTGATGTAGCGTAGCAGCTGGGATTCGGAACGATGGGTATTAAACACCGGCTGGGTACAAAACGAAGATGTTCTTTTATACGTAGATGGCATAGCGGGTTTAAGCTGCAGTTGCGTAGAAGGTTTGCCTGTTGCTTCACAGAAAACGCTGAAAATATCCTGAATATCTTTTTCTGTTGTGGTTTCATCAAGAGCAATAATAATAAGATCATCCAGGTAGCCAAAGTTAATTTGTTTGGATTCGCTGATTTGTTTTAACAGGATTTGTTGGTCAGGGGTTACGTCGATGGCAATGGTGTCGAAACAGATCTGTGATTTTATTGAAAATCCAAGGGCCTCAATGGCTTCCATTACAGTTTGTGTAAGTCTGTAAACCTGAAGGGCAATAGATTTTAAACCGTCAGGTCCGTGATACACGGCGTACATGCCGGCCATAATCGCCAGAAGAGCTTGTGCGGTACAGATGTTTGACGTGGCTTTTTCTCTGCGGATATGTTGCTCGCGGGTTTGCAGGGCCATTCTGTAAGCTGGTTTTCCGGCCTGATCTACCGAAAGTCCGATAATACGGCCTGGCATAGAGCGTTTAAATTGATCTTTTACGGCCATAAAGGCGGCATGAGGACCTCCAAAGCCAAGTGGAACCCCAAAACGCTGGCTGGATCCGATACAAATATCTGCACCCCAGGCTCCTGGTTCTTCAAATAAGGTTAGGGCCAGTAAATCAGTCGCAACGGCAAGAAAAATAGATTTTTCATGTAAGGATGACGCTAATTCATGGTAGTGATTGATGTTACCTTCACAATCTGGATACTGGATTAAAGCGCCGAAAATGCTGTCGTTAAAATTCGTTGTTTTCCAGTCCCCGATTTCAAGTTGAATGCCGATGGCGTAGGCTCTGGTTTTTAATACATCGATGGTTTGGGCGAAGCAGGTGTTGGAGACAAAAAAGGTGTGAGCATTGTCTTTGGACTCTGGTCTGTTTCTGTAAAGCAGGGTCATGGCTTCTGCTGCCGCTGTGCCTTCATCTAAAAGAGAGGCATTAGCGATAGGTAATCCTGTTAAGTCGCAAATAACGGTTTGGAAGTTTAACAAGGCTTCCAGACGACCTTGTGAAATCTCGGCTTGATACGGTGTATATTGGGTGTACCAGCCTGGATTCTCAAAAATATTTCTTAAAATAACAGGCGGTGTAAACGTATTGTAATAGCCTTGTCCGATATACGACCGAAACACGTTGTTTTGCCCCGCCATTGTTTTCATATGAGCCAGCATCGCCTGTTCGTTTAAAGGCTCAGGCAGGTTTAGGGATTGAGTTAACCGGATTGAGCTGGGAACGGTGCTTTCAACAAGAGCCTCTAAAGACTCGGCTTTGATGGTTTTAAGCATGATGTCCTGATCGTGGGTGGATGGCCCGATGTGTCTGGGTAAAAAATCAGAGGGATGTTTTGTCATGTGAAAAACCTTTCGATGAAATTAAATGATGTAGAGCTGAAATCCACGCAGGATGCGTATTCAGGCACGGAATCAATGTAAACTGAGTACCTCCAGCCTGGAGAAAATCGTGTTTGGCTCTTTCCCCAAGTTCTTCCAGGGTTTCTAGGCAGTCGCTGACAAATGCCGGGGAAATCATAACAAGATGTTTGATGCCTTTTTGAGCGAGATTTACAATTACTTCGTCTGTATACGGTGTAATCCAGGGATCTCTTCCAAGACGGGACTGAAACGATTGCGAGAAGGTGTCTTTTTTTAGATCTAAGGCTTCAGCAATCAGGCGGGTTGTTTCATGTGTTTGATGTTTATAACAGGTTTTTTGTGCGTCAGGATTGAACGTTGAACAGCAGTTTTCTGAGGCCAGACAGTGTTTTTTTGTTGGATCGGATTTTCTTAGATGTCGTTCAGGAAGCCCATGGTAGCTAAACAGGATGTGATCAACATCTGCAGTAAGATAAGGAAAAATGCTTTCTGCAAGCGCATGAATATACTCGGGATGGTTATAAAAAGAGTCTATTGTTTCAAGTGTCGTAGTTGGCCCGTAATAGGCTGCCCATTTTTTTACTTCTACCAGTACGGTTTCGGTACTCGACATGGCGTAATGCGGGTAAAGTGGAATCACAAGCAGCGACTGCAATCCTGGATGATCTTTAAAAATCTGTTGAACCGTATGTTTAATCGATGGGTTGCCATAACGCATGGCCAGATATAACGGCGTTTCCAGATCTTTTTTCAAACAGTCCAAAACCTCATAACTTGTTGTAATCAGCGGAGAGCCTTTATCTGTCCAAATAGAGGCATAGGCTTTGGCTGTTTCAGGGGGACGTTTGCGTAAAATACCGCCGTAAACAATGCCAGCCCGAACAGGCCATGGAATATCCAGAACCCGTTTATCCATAAGAAATTCAGCCAGATATTTTTTTACATCAGGAACAGATGGCGAATCAGGTGAGCCCAGATTAACTAACAGAACCGCCTTAGACACGAGGACCTCTTCGTTTGAAAAACCGTTTCTGAGGGCCTAAAAGCATATCGTCTTCAATAGGGATGTGATGGTCAACGGCACGAATCAAATCTTCATTACTGCTGCCTAAAAATGAGATGGCTTCCACAAGAACACCGCGGCTTTTGAGGTGGTATACAAGATCTGTAAAGTCTCCGTCTCCGGAAACAAGCACCACGATATCCAGTTTGTCGGCAAGTGAAATAGCATCGATGGCGATTCCCATATCCCAATCACCCTTAGACGACCCATCCGAACGGGTGCGCAGAGCTTTACTCTTAATTTCATACCCGTTATTGACCAACATATCCGTAAAACTGCTTTGATCAATTTCGGGATTTTCAATAACGTAACAAATCGCACGGATCAGCTGTCGTCCGCGCACGGCTTTTTCCATCAGTTTTGCAAAGTTTAATTTTCCGCCGTTAATATGTTTGGCCGAGTAAAACATATTCTGAATGTCTACAAAAACCCCCACACGTTGAAATCGGCTGAATTGAGTTAGCATAATATGGCCTTTTTAGTTCCATTTTGTACTGTTTCCGTTTAATTACGGCCCTCTATTATGCACTTTTTTTGTGAAATTTTCGATAGGGGGAGGTGTAAATTTTTTTTGCCATAATCTTGCCAGACATTAACGAAAACATAAAAATTTGATATAACTACCACACTACTACTTCATTCTTAGGAGACTTTTCATGTCAACGATAACCGAGATTTACGCACGCCAGATTTTAGATTCCAGAGGAAACCCAACTGTAGAAGTGGATGTTATTACCGAAGGTGGATTAATTGGCAGAGCCATTGTTCCTTCAGGTGCATCAACCGGATCCCGGGAAGCCTTGGAATTGCGTGACGGAGATAAAAGTTATTACGGCGGAAAAAGTGTTTTAAAAGCGGTTAAACATGTTAATGAAGATATTGCGGAAGCTTTAGTAGGCATGGATGTACGTGAACAGTTATTTTTGGATCAAACCATGATTCAGCTGGATGGAACGGCCAATAAGAAAAAATTCGGTGCGAATGCTATTTTAGGCGTATCGATGGCTTGTGCAAAAGCGGCTGCTGCTGTGTTGAATCAGCCGTTGTATCAATATTTAGGCGGCACATTTGCCCACGTTTTACCTCTTCCAATGATGAATATTCTAAACGGCGGTCAACACGCTGATAACAATGTAGATATCCAGGAATTTATGATTATGCCTGTTGGCGCAAAAACCTATTCTGACAGTCTGCAGATGGGTGTGGAAATTTTTCATGCTCTAAAAGCAGTGCTTCATAAACAGGGTTTAAGCACAGCGGTTGGAGACGAAGGCGGATTTGCTCCTTCATTAAAAAACAACGAAGAAGCGATTCAGGTGATTTTGGAAGCCGTTAAAAAAGCTGGCTATACCGCTGGAAAAGATGTAGCTCTTGCGCTGGATGTGGCGTCTTCTGAAATGTATAAGGATGGAAAATATCATCTTGAAGGTGAAGGTGTTGTAAAAACATCCGCAGAGATGGTGGCTTATTATGAAGCTCTATGTAAAAAATATCCGATTGTGTCTATCGAAGACGGCCTTGATGAATCCGACTGGAAAGGCTGGGAGCTTTTAACAAAAACGCTTGGTAAAAAAGTACAGCTTGTTGGCGACGATTTATTTGCTACAAACACTGAAATTTTAGCTAAAGGGATTAAAGCTGGCATTGCAAACTCTATTTTGATTAAAGTGAATCAGATCGGATCTGTGTCCGAAACGCTTGCGGCTATTCAAATGGCTCATCGTGCAGGTTACACCGCTGTTATTTCCCACCGTTCAGGCGAAAGCGAAGATACCTTTATTGCGGATTTGGCTGTTGCAACCAATGCCGGTCAAATCAAAACCGGATCGCTGTGCAGAACCGATAGAATTGCCAAATACAACCAGCTGCTACGTATCGAAGAAGCTTTAGCAGATACAGCTTCATTTTTAGGTAAAAAATCCTTATATGTCCTTTAACGGACTGTTTAACCTGTAACAGTGTTGCAAAAAGACGGCATGGAAAAAAAGCTCCTGAGGAAAAAGCAGCTTGGTCAAAGCCTTGTTCTGGGAGCCACCGGTCTACTGTTGCTTTATATCTGTTACATTGGACTTAAAAATATTTTTCGATATAATGCTTTTATGCTCGAATACCGCCATTTAAACACTCAGGTTGAGGAAGAAACACAACGAAATCTCATGCTGAAACGGCAGCTTTCAAAAATGAATGACGCTGATTATTGGGAGGTTCAGGCTAAGCAGAAACTGGGTCTAATCTGTGAAGGCGAAGTTGTGTACAGGCTGTATACAACCATCCCCAAAAAATAATGAGTATTACACCAGGATTAATTTGTGACGGTGAAATTTCTCAGGTCACGCACTTTGGTGCTTTTGTAAAAATGTCTGATGGGCAGGAAGGTCTTGTTCATATTTCTGAGATTTCCAGCGAGTACATTTCCGATATCCATAAAGCAATAAAAGTAGGAGATAAAGTTTCTGTTAAGGTATTGGGTTTAAATCCAAAAGGAAAATGGGATCTGTCTATCAAAAAGGCTGTGCTTGTGTCTCAGCAAGAGCAGGTTTCCAGCGAGATTAATCCCGACTCTTTTGCTGTTACAAAAACAAAAAATTTTTCATTTGAAGATAAATTGACCTCATTTTTTAAACAGTCCGAAGATAAACTTGTGGACTGGAGACGCCGATTAAAGGCGAAAAATGGTCTGGTTAAAAAAAGAAAACCCTCTTAAATGAGGTCGTTTTTTTGTAGCCTGTTTCTAATTTTTTTGTTGTGCTATTCAATTATATCAGCACCGACAGTATCGTTGGGGCCTACAAAACTACGTTTACCGAGGCTAATCTGTAGATCGTATTTGTATTCGGTTGGATTTTTGGATGCTCCGGTTCTGTATGATAATTGTTTGTACGGTATTTTGGAAACGGGCTCTTTTGCCAAACGCAGTATCTATGGTCAAACGGAATGGGAGTTTGGCAAAAATGTGAAGCAGTTTTTTATCCAGTTCAATACGATTGTGCTATTAGATAAAAGCGGCCGTTTGATGAGTATTGATGCCGGTACCGGATATAAATTGTGGGAATCTGATCAGCAGGATATCCAAACCATCTGGCTGGCTTTCCCCGGAATTCTGGGCTTGTCTAAAACCGGTCAGGCGGTTTATCTGGATTTTTTTCATGGGTTTCTGATTTGGAAATCTCAGGAAACCTTTAGCAGTCTTTCGTATGATGAGGGTAAAATTCGTGGCACTTTCTTTAATCGACTTTATACCTTGAATGTTGAAACCGGCGCATCAGTTCCTGATCCAGACGGGCTTATAGATCCCCAAATTCCAACAGACAGCCGGCAGGTTTTGGCTGCTGATAAACTGCGTTTGGAAAAAGAGTCTATAGTTTTAAATATTGAAGGATCAACACTGGAACTGATAGATAAACAGGACGGCACATCTCTTGGAAAATGGGAAATTCCATCCTCGTATGTATCCATTGCCATACAAACTTTGAATTTTACAAGAGAAGATCGTAGAATATGGTTGGTCCATCCTAAAGGTGTCTTAGAGGTAGAACTTCCATAGCTTCAGTCATATTATTGCCGCCACGTCACGAGGGATTTAATGTCAGTACATCAGCCTAACCACTATACCCTTCAAGAATTATTATTTGAGGATTTACTGAGTTTTTTATATCATGGAACGTCTTCCGATGGTTTTCCCGTACTTATCTGGCAATATAAATCAGAGTTTTTATCTCCCGGATTAATTCGGGAATTGGCCTCTTTAGCCAAGGATCTGCAGCAGGTTCAGGATCCTTATATCTTAAATCTTATCGACTATTACACGGATGGGCAGTCGTTTTATACTGTTCACGAATCTGTTCAGGAGCCTATGCTTCTGGAAACCTTCCTTAAGAAAAATCACAGTTCTCCACAGTTGTTATGGCGGTTGTCGTCTCATGTTTTGAAGGCGTTATTAACCCTCGAAAGTAATGGAATTGTATGGTCTGGGGTCAGTCTTGGACATCTGATTGTGGACAGACATCATCATATCAAGCTTGCTAAAATCGGGTTGCCTCTTCCTATTTTTAAAAAGTTTTTAAAGAAATTTCCTGTTGTTGAAGATTGTATTTTCTTTGCTCCCGAATTTTTACAACGGAATGATTATGACAGCCGCTCGGATATGTATGCGTTTGGGATGTTGCTGTATATCTTTTTCAGCCACAAATGGCCCTATCGATATACCTCTAAATTATTTGTTTTGAAAAAAGAACTATTAAAAGAGCCTAAACCGTTTGTAAAAATGAGCAACAAAATTCCTGATCGTTTGGGAAGTCTTATTCATAAATGTCTGCATCACGAGCCGTCTGCCCGTTTTTCGTCCTTTCAGGAAATGTTGGCTCGATACGAAAGCGAAGATATTCCCGGCAGTCTGCCTTACGAAAAAATCGATGATGTTGAAAGCATCCGTCAGGAGCTGGCTCTTTCCCTGAAACAGGAACGATTCGAGCGATTCTGGAAGTGGTTGCGGTATATTTTGATTGGTGCAGTTATCGGCATTATTTTGTTGGCTGTTAACGTGCTTATCGACAAAGCCATGAATAAAAATCCATTACGCATTATGCCGAATGTGGTTGGATTAACTGAAAAAGAAGCGCTGGCTGTTCTTGAACGTAACAACCTTGTCGGTACCGTTGTGGGTTACAGAGTCAGTTTAAAAGTTGAAGACGGACGCGTTGTAGAATCAAAACCGCCAGCTGGCCGTGAAATCAGAGACAGCCGGGATGTGCAACTTTACGTATCTAAAGGCAAAGGCCGTTTAAAAGTGCCGAACGTTGTTGGTAAAAAGATTTTGGAAGCGGCGTTGTTGTTGCCGGATACAGTCACATTTAATGTTTCCGAAGAAGTGTTTTCGTATACAAAACCTAAGGGTTATATTTTGACCCAGTCTCCGTCTCCAAATGCGGTGTTGGAAGAAGGCGGCGCCATTATGATTTCGGTTAGCGGTGGATATCCGGTGTCTATCAGTACAGAGTCTGTTTCCGGCGGACTTGTGACCGTAATGGTTTATACGGTTGCCTTGAAGCAGGAGCAACCTCAGCATGTAGAGATTCAAAGTCTTACCTCAAAAGGGACTGAGATTTTATTTGCTAAAACCCTTCAGCCAGGACAGCAGGAAACCCATAGTTTTCAGGTTCCTCAGAAAAGCACTTTGGTTGTTCTATATAACGGTGCCGTCGCCGCAAAAGAAGTGATTGAATAACGATCGTTTTTCCCGACAGATCATGAAAAAACTTATCCGTATGGCGTCACGTCATAAGGGTTTGACGGGATATAATCCGCCTACAGCCGCAGCGGTGGTGAAAAACGGAGAAATCCTGGGGCTAGGCTGCCACGAATACGAAGGCGGTCCCCACGCCGAGGTTCTGGCATTGAAACAGGCCGGCCATCACGCTTCCGGTGCCGATTTATACGTCACACTTGAACCCTGCACCCATTTTGGAAAAACGCCTCCCTGCGCGAAAGCACTTGTCGAAGCGGGTATAAAACGGGTTTTCTATGCCTGCGACGATCCTAATCCCGATGTCCGAAAAAAACCTGCAGCGTCTTACCTCAATCCTCACCATATTGAAGTTGTTTCCGGCGTTTTAAAAAACGATGCTGAACATCTGATTGATATCTTTACAAAAAACATCTTAACCAAAACCCCTTTTATTTTAATGAAAGCCGGCATCAGTCTGGACGGAAAAATTGCCTTGTCTCATGGGGAAAGTAAATATATTACCAACTCAAAAACACTGAAAAAAGTACATCAGTTACGCAAGGAATGTGGCGCTGTCATGGTAGGCCCTGGAACTGTCCGGGCTGATAATCCTTTCCTCAATCTTCGATATGGCTTTGAAAAATATCCCAATCCCAAGCGTATTATCATCGATTTAAAAGCGTCTCTTTCTTTTTCATACAACGTTTTTTTACCAACTGCAGAGGTGCTTTGGGTGGTTAGCTCTGAGGCTGGTGTTCCTGCAAACATTCCATCTCATATTCATGTTGTCAGAACGGCTGTATATCAGAATGAAATTGTTTGGGAGGATGTATTGCCAACCTTATACAAACATGGCGTGACAGGGATTTTATTTGAAGGTGGACAGACGTTATTTACTCATGCGTTGCGTTCTAAAATTGTAGACCGTTTGGATGTGTCGGTTGCCCCCAAATTATTGGGTGGAAAGGCCATGTCCCTGCTTGGGAACTGGGAGGTGGAGTCTCTGGATAAAGCCATTTGTTTAGACCGGATATCTGTCACGCGTTTTGGCGATAATGTGTGGATTTCCGGAAAGTTGACGTATTAAAACAATTTGTTTGACGAAGTACGCTCTGTCTTGTAGAGTGTGGAACATATGTTTTCAGCTCTAAAAGACCGTTATAAATCCTGGGAAGCTTATAAAAACAATCTTAAGCAGACCAATGCTGTAATGTATCGTATCGTAGACACGGTTGAAGTGGTAACCGTTGCCCTGGTTATGGCCCTAATTATCCGCCATTTTGTGCTTCAAACGTCTGTCATTCCAAGCCCCTCCATGGTGCCTACCTTAATGGTAAAAGACCGTTTGTTTGTTAATAAATTTATCTACAGGTTCACGCCTGTTCACCGTGGCGATATTGTTGTGTTCGATTCTCCTCTGGATGACGGAAAAGATTATGTAAAGCGCTGTATCGGTCTTCCGGGTGAAACCCTCGAAGTAAAAACCGGTGAGGTGTATATCAATGGAAAGTTGTTGGTTTTGCCTGGCGTAAATGTGCAGACGGATAAGTCGGATTTTGGCCCTTATACTATCCCTTCAGACAGCTATTTTATGATGGGTGATAATAGAGGTAATTCCTACGACTCCCGTTACTGGGGTGCGTTAAACGAGCGCAAGCTTCTTGGGAAAGCTATTTTTACATTCTGGCCTTTATACAGAATGCGCCCGCTTCATTAATTATGGATGTGATTCTTAACGGCGTGACAACCACGTTTGAGGAAGATGCCTTATCCCTTTTAGACCTTATTAAACGATCCAATTTAAAGCCCGACAGCGTTGTTGTGGACTATAATGGCATGTTGCATAAGGCCGATACATTTCAAAGCGTGATGCTGCGTAATGGGGATCAATTGGATATCGTACATTTTATGGGCGGCGGACAGGTTTTGTGATATACTAATCCAACCAATTTGCGATACAGGTTTTGTTTTAAAACAGCTGTCCTTTTGAGGATAGCTTTGAATTTTGAAGGAGAGAGATGAATGGCCCAGACACAGCAGCGCTATGACGCAAATGATATTAAGGTTTTAGAAGGTTTAGAGGCTGTTAGAAAAAGGCCTGGGATGTACATCGGTTCAACCGGAAAAAGCGGGCTGAATCATCTTGTTTTTGAAGTAGTCGACAACAGTATCGACGAGGCTATGGCCGGTCATTGTAATGAGATAAACGTTATTATTGAAAAAGACAATATTGTGACCGTTATTGATAATGGTCGTGGAATTCCAATCGGTATTCAAAAAGAAAAAGGAATTCCTGCTGTTGAAGTTGTTATGACAACTCTTCACGCTGGGGGTAAATTTGAAGGAAAAGGCTATAAAGTATCCGGTGGTTTGCACGGGGTAGGGGTATCGGTTGTAAACGCCTTATCCGAATGGCTAAAAGTTATCGTTCACGTTGATAATAAAAAATATTCACAGCAGTACTTTAGAGGTAAACCTAAAAATATAGTAGGCGACATCATTGATTTCCCTCAAACTCAAACAGGCACAACCGTTATTTTTAAGCCGGATGCCGACATTTTTGATGAAGTGGATTTCACCTCCGAAGTTATCGATCACCGTCTTCGTGAGCTGGCCTTTTTAAATCAAGGCATTAAAATCACATTCCAGGATCTTCGTTTTGAAGAGCCTTATGAAAAAGAGTATAAGTTTGACGGCGGTATTAAATCCTATGTTGAACAATTAAACGAAAACAAAGAAGCCCTATTTACTCCTCCAATCTATCTTAAAAAAGAGAGAGATCTATACGAGGTGGAAGTGGCTATCCAATATGTGTCCGATTATTACGACGAGCAGATTGCAACCTTTGCTAACAACATTCGTACTCGTGAAGGTGGAACGCACTTATCTGGATTTAGAACCGCTTTAACCCGTGTTATCAATGCCTTCGCAAAAAAATATGAACTGAATAAAGATAAAGAAGCCCCTTTTTCAGGAAATGATCTTAAAGAAGGGCTTACAGCTGTTATCAGTGTGAGATTGCCCAATCCTCAGTTTGAAGGACAAACCAAGACAAAACTTGGAAACTCTGAAGTAAAAGGGATTGTGGATTCACTGGTAGACGAAGGATTAACAGACTTCGTAGAGGCCAACCCAAGAGTAGCTAAACAAATCGTATTAAAAGCTCAAATGGCTCAGCGTGTTCGTGAAGCGGCCAGAAAAGCTCAGGAACTTGTACGTAGAAAATCCAGCCTTGAAAGCACAACGCTTCCTGGCAAACTGGCAGACTGTTCCGACAGAGAACCTGCTCGCTGCGAAGTGTTCCTGGTGGAAGGAGACTCAGCCGGTGGTTCTGCAAAGCAGGGCCGTGATAGAAACTTCCAGGCTATTTTGCCTCTTAGAGGTAAAGTTCTAAACGTTGAAAAAGCACGTTTGGATAAAATTCTCGCTAACGAAGAAATTCGTTCTTTAATTACAGCTATTGGCCCGGAAGCTATTTCCGGATTATCTGAATTTGATAAAACCGAAGAAGGTGCAGAACCTGTCAATGTATTAGATAAATTACGGTACCACAAAGTCGTTATCATGACCGATGCTGACGTAGACGGTGCCCACATCAGAACCCTGTTGTTAACGTTTTTCTTCCGTCATGCCAAACCGATGATCGAAGCAGGTGCGCTGTATATTGCACAGCCTCCTCTATATCTTGTCAGAAAAGGTCAGACAAAACGCTACGTGTATAACGAAGCCGGCCTTGAGACCTTATTAACAGAATGGGGACGCGATAACGTGTACATCCAACGGTATAAAGGGTTGGGAGAAATGAATCCTGACCAGCTTTGGGAAACCACAATGGATCCTGAAAAACGTACCCTGTTACAAGTAACTCTTGATGATGGCGAAGTTGCCGATGAAATTTTCACTATTTTAATGGGCAGCGAAGTAGATCCAAGAAAAGTATTTATTGAAAAATATGCCAGCACCGTACGCTGGATAGACGTATAAAACGATGGAGAACCTTCCTATGGACGACAATATTCAACCGGATATGTTTGAAAATCAACATATCAATCCAATAAACATCAGCGATGAAATGAAAACCTCTTTTATGGGGTATGCCATGTCCGTTATCGTAAACCGTGCGCTTCCTGACGTACGTGACGGGTTAAAACCTGTTCACCGCCGTATTCTATACGCTATGTACGATGCTGGTTTTACCGCCGGCAGACCGTATAAGAAATCCGCTAGAATTGTTGGGGACGTTCTGGGTCGTTACCATCCCCATGGTGATACGGCCGTTTATGATTCATTGGTACGTATGGCTCAGGATTTTTCGCTGCGCTATCCGCTAATTGATGGTCAGGGAAACTACGGATCCATTGATGGCGATAATGCAGCGGCCATGCGGTATACCGAAGCCCGGATGTCAAAAATCAGTATGGCCTTACTGGAAGATCTTGAAAAAGACACCGTAGATTTTAACCCAAACTTTGACGAATCCTTACAGGAGCCTTCCGTACTGCCATCTCGTTTACCGGTTCTTCTTTTAAACGGAACAGCGGGTATCGCGGTTGGTATGGCTACCAATATTCCTCCTCATAATTTAACAGAAGTTATTGATGGACTTATTGCGTTAATCGATAATCCTGAGTTAGAAATTATTGATTTAATGACCTATATTAAAGGCCCTGATTTTCCAACTGGCGCGATGATTTGCGGTACAAAAGGTATCGAGCAAGCCTATCATACCGGTCGTGGAAGCGTGCTTATCCGCAGTAAAACCAGCCTTGAAGAATCCAAGAAAAAAGGCAAAACGGCGATTATTGTTCACGAAATTCCGTATCAGGTAAATAAAGCCAATCTGATTATTAAAATTGCCGAGCTTGTACAGGATAAAAAAATTAACGGGATCGCAGATTTAAGAGACGAATCGGATAGACGCGGTATGCGGATTTATATCGAACTTAAACGCGATGCAACACCTGAAATCGTTTTGAATCAGCTATATAAACACACAGCACTTCAAACCTCATTTGGTATTAATATGGTGGCTCTTGTGAATGGTGTTCCAAAAACATTAAACCTGAAACAGATTTTATCCTATTACATCGAGCATCGCCGTGAAGTTGTATTAAGACGTTCTCGTTTTGAGCTAAAACAAGCCGAAGCCCGCCTGCACATTTTAGAAGGGTTACGGATTGCCTTACAACATATTGATGCTGTTATTGAGCTAATTAAACAATCTGAAAGTCCTGATGCTGCCCGCGCTGGATTAATCGCCAATTTTGGATTGTCCGAACGTCAGGCCAACGCTATCCTGGAAATGAGATTACAACGTTTAACAGGCTTAGAGCGCGACAAAATCGAAAATGAATATGCCGAACTTCTTAAAACCATTGCTGATCTTCAGGATATTCTAGCTAATCCGCAACGGGTTAATGACATTATTAAAAGTGAGCATCTGGAATTAAGAGAAAAATTCGGAGATGGCCGCAAAACGGTTATTGGCGAAAGCGTTGATCAGTTTGACCTTGAAGACTTAATTCCTCAGGAGCAAGTGGCTGTACTGCTTTCTAAAAAAGGATTTATCAAACGGATGCCTGTTGCGATGTTTAAAAGCCAAAACCGTGGTGGTCGTGGTGTAAACAGCATGTCTACTCAGGAAGAAGACATCATCGATCAGCTGTTTGTAACCAACTCCCATGATTACTTTTTACCATTTACCAACAAAGGTCGTGTTTTTAAATTAAAAGTGTATCAAATTCCAGAAGCCTCCCGTCAAAGTAAAGGGATGTCTATCTCTCACTTCCTGCAGTTGGAAGATGGTGAGTTTGTAACAGCGGCTGTTACCGTAAAAGACTTTAACTCCAGCGAATATCTGTTCATGACCACTCAAAAAGGCGTTGTGAAAAAGACATCGCTTGATGCCTTTATCCATTTTAAAAACAGACCAATTTACGCTATTAGCCTGGATGACGGAGATAGCTTGAAATGGGTTCAAAAAACAAATGGCAAACAGGATATTCTGTTGGTTACATCTGCCGGGATGGTTATCCGCTTTAATGAAAGCCAGGCTCGTCCGATTGGCCGGGTATCACGGGGTGTTAAAGGGATAAACATTAAACCAGAAGACCGTTTGGTAAGTATGACCGTTTTAGATCCAGAAGAAGATAAGTTGTTCTTATTGCTGATCACTACAAATGGCTATGGAAAAAATATTAAAGTAGATGAGTTTAAATGCCAGGCAAGAGGCGGAATTGGGGTTCGTTCTCTACGCTTTAGAAAAACTGTTCCAGGCGATCACGTAACAGCAGCAATTGTAGCGTCTAAAGAAAATGAGATTATGATTGTTACAAAAGAAGGTACAATGTGCCGTCAGAAAATAGCCTCTATTTCTACACAGCGCCGTACCTCTCAAGGTGTGCGGATCTTAAAACTGGACGACAAAGATGCGGTTATTGCCATGACTCAGGTTGGCCAGGACGAAGAGGAGGATATTGCAACAGATACCCCAACGGTTGAAGAACTTCCTTTGATTCCAACCCAGAACTAAGTTATTCATAGTTTGATTTCAAAAAGCCCCGGTTTTTCGGGGCTTTTTTGTTTCAATCGAGGTGTTTTTGGGAATACTAAAAGAATCTTAAAAGGGGGATGCTGTATGTCTTTTTCATCCTTTTCGTTGGGAATGGGAATACCGTCAGACAGCAGCCGTATATCCAAATCAGATTTCTCCTCTTTACCTTCCTCCAAAAAAAACTTTGATGAGTTGTTTAAATTGCAGCTGGATATAGAATCCAATCCAAACTCAGTAAGAAAAGATCCCTATGTTGAATATGGTGATTTTTATAAACAGATAAATCGATATATTCAGTCTCCAAATCCTGACCTTGGCAGTAGTATTGTGAGTCGGTTTTTTAAACATGGCGCATCCGATCAGGTTTTTTTAAGTTCGGAGGTGTCAAAACAACTGTTACCTATGTTTGAACATGGCGAAATGGAGATGTCTGTTATCAAAAAAAGCCTGAATGAATTAGGTCTTGTATAGATTCTAATATTATTATATTATAAAAATATAATATGATGAATAGAGGTGATCTATGACACAGACAGAATCGACACTTACAGATAAATGTGAGGATGCCGCCGCTTTATTAAAATCGTTATCTAATCCTGATAGATTGCGGTTGCTGTGCGGGCTTTGGGACGGAGAAAAATCTGTTTCCGAATTGGAATCTTACGCAGGCATTTCCCAGTCATTGGTTTCACAGTTTTTAAACCGGATGCGTCTCGAGGGTATCGTATCCAAAAGAAAAACCGGAAAATCGGTATTCTATTCAATCAAAGATCAGAAAACACTTGTTTTAATGAAGCAATTACACCAGCTTTTTTGTGGAGAAACATATGATATTTAGACAGCTTTTTGATTCTGTTAGTTCAACTTATACCTACATTGTTGCCGAGAAAAATGGGGAAGCACTGATTATTGATCCTGTTAAAGAGCATGTGCAACAGTACATTCGACTGGTTAATGAGCTGAATTTGAAAATGCTTTTTACAATCGATACCCATGTTCATGCCGATCATATTACTGGAAGTGGGGATCTGGAGGATGCTTTACACTGTGTAAGTGTACTTGGAGAACAAACAAAAGCAGACTGTGTCACCATGAAAATTAAAGAAAATGATGTGATTAAAGTTGGATCATTGCCCATAAAAGCCTTATACACTCCCGGTCATACAGATGATTCCTATTCCTACGTGATGAAGGACAGGGTTTTTACTGGCGATACGCTTCTGATACGTGGAACTGGACGAACAGATTTTCAAAACGGTAACCCATCCCAGCAATATGATAGTCTTTTTAATAAATTACTAAGACTTGGTGACGAGATGCTGGTATATCCCGCTCATGATTATAAAGGATGGACTGTTAGCACCATTGGTGAGGAAAAACGTCATAATCCTCGATTGCAAGTTCAGACTGAACAGGATTATGTGTCGATTATGAATAATTTAAAACTGGATAGACCTCAACAGATGGATGTTGCAGTGCCTGCTAATTTGAAATGCGGAAGGGTTTAAAATGAGTTTGACTAATGAGATCGTTATTGATGTAAGAGAACGGGATGAATTTGAACAGGAGCATATTTCAGGTTCTATAAATTTACCACTGACAGAAATGGCACGCTTCGAAAGCCTTATACCTGTTTTAACTAATAGAAAAGTTCTGCTGATGTGTCGTTCTGGCAGACGTGCCGTTATTGCAACGGATGTTTTTCAAAATAAAGGCATAGAAACAGAGATATACGAAGGAGGCATTTTGCAGTGGAAATCAGAAGGAAAGCCGTTGGTTAAATCAGGGAAGCCTTCTCTGCCTTTGTTTAGACAGGTATTAATTGCTGTTGGACTATTTACCGCTTTGTTTTCATTGTTTAGCTATTTCCTGGATACTTATTTTATTGCGGGGTTGGGACTAATGAGTATGGGATTGCTGTTTGCAGGCATTACGGGGCATTGCATGTTGATGTCGTTGCTAAGAAAAATGCCCTGGAATAAAGTTTCTCGTGTTTGATTGGATATGGATTGGGTTAGGTGTTGGCGGTATTTTGGGCTTAACAGGCTCGGGTGGGGCTATTATTGCCTTGCCTTTGCTGCATCACGTTGCGGGCTTTTCTTTAAAGATTGCTACTACTGCTGTTCTGCCTGTTGTTAGTATATCGGCCATTATTGCGTTGTTTGGAAAATACAAATCTGTTCAGTGGAAAGAGGTTTTTTTAATTGTTTTAATCAGTCTTCCCACCTCATTTTTGTTTTCTTTTTTGAAATTCTTTATCAGGGATACCTATGTTTTTATCTTAATTATGGGTGTACTACTGCTTGCCTTTATTCAAACCTGGTTTCCTCTTAAAAAGAAAGCCAGCTTCTCTAAAAAACAAGAATTGAAATTTATACTCGTGGGTATTATTTCAGGTTTTTTAACAGGTTTAACAGGATTGGGAGGAGGGGTGATACTTGTTCCTCTATTAGAATTTTTTGATAAAGACGAAGCTGGGGTCTCACAGTCTTTACGTGTTGTTTCAACCAGCTTAGCCGTTATTGCCGTTACCTCTACAGGATCATTGCTTATGCAATACAATCGATTAAGCTCGAGTGTAATATCTTTTCGTCAATTTTTGTTGCTATTGCTGGGTATTGTTGTATCAACATTGCTGGTTAGACTTATTCAAACGTATTTCAGTCAACCCGTAATGAGTAAAGTTCAGAGAATCTTATATAGTGTTATTTTATTTATAACGTTTTTTTCAATGATCTTTTGAATGCATAATTTTTTCTGAGTATGCCAGAAGAAGTGTTGAGAATAAAAATACAACGTGAATCACAATTTGAAACGCTACATCGATGTAGGTTTTATTGGCAATATTGATAAACGATTGCAGCAAATGAATCCCTGAAACACCTACAAGTGATGCAGCCAGTTTTACTTTTAAGGTTCCCGCATCAACTTTTTGAAGCCATTCCGGTCGGTCTTCATGGTCATCTAAAATACTTAATTTGCTCACAAACGTAGAGTAGCCGCCAATAACAACAATGAAAAGAAGGTTGGCAACCATCGTGAAGTCAACCAGTGTCAGGATAATCAGCATAACAGCAGATTCGCTTAAGTCCTGAATATGGGTAATCAGATGCAGAAGTTCTACACCGAATTTATAGGTATAAAGAATTGAACCCATAATGAGGCCAAGATACATGGGCAGTTGTATCCATCGGCTGGAAAATATAAACGACTCTACAACGTGTTCAAGTTTACTAATCATGGGGAAAAGCTCTCCTGTTTTAGTGCTATTGGATGTTTTTTAACAAGCCGATAGAATCATATCAAATGCTTTTCCTTTACAACATAGTTAGGCTCAAACGATGAGGATACTCAGATGTCTTTTATAAAAAAAGTGGGTAGGGTTGTTTTAATTTTTTGTTTGATGTTTTTGCTGACATCCTGTTCAGAAACTCCGACTCTTTCGTCTCGGGTTGAACAGTTGCCCACGCTACCTCCACAACAGATAGACAGGTTCCTTTTACTGTCCAAAACAGGTAGTAATAGAGGGACGGCCTATCCAAATGCCAATAAAATCGTTAGGGTTGGACATACGCTTTATTGTACGTTTCTGGATTATAAAAATGGCGTCTATAACATTATTGTTGCTGAAGTGGATCTTCAAGGGAAAAATCCAACAGCCGTTTTTAAAATTGGAGAGTCGTCCAGTAACCATGGTGGGGCAACATTGCTGGTTGATCATAAAAAACGGTTACATGTGTTGTATGGATGTCATGCAACCGCTTTAAAATATCGGGTGTCGAATGTGCCTTTATCACTTACATCCTGGACTAAAGAGCGGGTGTTTAACGGACAGTATACTTATCCTTCGGCTGTTGTATTGCCTAATAACGATATTCTGGTGGCTCTACGACAAGGAAACCGGTCACTACGGTTTTACAGGCAGCCTGCCTCATTGGATATCCTAACACTAAGAGACGGGGCTATTTTAAATTCATCCACTGTGTTCATATCCAACAAACAAGCCGACTCTTTATTCGACCGTTATGCCTCGTATTCCCAGCAGCTTCTTATCGACAAAAAGGGCACCGTACACCTGGTGTTTCTCATTCACGAACGACCCAAAAATAATCCCCTGCATGATCCTGTTGGAGATGCATCTGGTTTTGGTTATGGACTGGTTTATGTCAAATCCAGGGACAATGGAAAAACCTGGGAGCAGGATGATGGTAACCCTTTGTCTTTGCCAGCGAATATGAACACGATCACGTTACTGGCCGGTGTTAAACAGGTTATGCAGGCAAGGTATTATTATCAGGAATGTTCGGCTATATTATCGTCGGATACCCAAATCCCGGTTATAGGGTATACGGTATTCGATATCAAGAAAAAACAATGGCAATCCTATATCTTACGCAAACCGAAAACAGGATGGGAACGCAACGTTATTGGATATGATTTTTATACAGTAAATGTTGTAGCTGCTACAGACAAAAATACGATTATATTAGCTGAGAAATGTGATGCATCCACCCAGCTTTTGCCAATAGCTTCCTGGCAAACTCCTCATAAAAATCTTGTCTTGTTACAACTTGAAAACCATAGGTCAATGGTTCGATATTATCCCGTATCATCAAGCATAGGGTCACAGTGTCCAAACTGGCTTTCGGCTGTAGAGAAAAATATCTCTACCGACTCGTTATCAAAACCCTATTTTGCTTTGTATACATCCGGGGCAAAAAATCCTACTGATCTCTACCTCGTTAATCTTAATAAAAACTAATTTAAACTCGAGTACACATGTTGCTGAGGTGTGGCTTCATGCTGGTTAATGCCTGTCACAGAGGTAATCCTGCTGATTTTATTAATCGGAACAAAGGTCATCATGTTTCCCATGGTTTTGCTTTTACTGAGCAATAGATAACAATTATCCGACCGCCCTAAAAACACACCTTGTACATATTGATCATTTCCGATGTAAAAACGAAGCATTTTTCCTTGAAATTGTTCTGGTTGTAGGGGTTGCATAGTTAAAACCCTCCTTTTAGATTTTCTTTGTTTGGATTGGTTTAGTAACTATAACGCAAAAATACCGTGCGATCAAGTGGTTATTTTAGAAGGTTATCCAGAATGGGTTGAAGGGTTTCAGGGTCTGGAAAGTGGCCTCCAGGGCAGGTAAATAAAGGATAGCTCGATCCCTCCAAAAACTGTTTTATCTCTATAAATGAAGCTATTTTGTCGTTTAATCCATGTATAAATGCAAGTTTTGAAAAAGTCTCAAGCTGGTCTTTTTTCAGAGTTAATTCGCCAAGATGGGTTAACCCTTCCTGCAGTCTGTCTTGATGATAGGGCGGATAAATATCGTGTATTCTAGTGGTTTTTTCCCAGGTTAATTGCTGATTTCCATCAAAACAACTCTTGTAAAACTGTTCTAAAAACTGTTCCTGATGTTTTGACAGCTGCTTTTTGAACGCAGAAAGTGTAAGGGGGGGATATCCGCAGGACGCCCCTATAAGGATAATGGGGCAATCCAAAAACTGCATTTTTTGTGCATACTCAATGGCAAGAAAGGCACCCATGGAAAATCCGATAATAGCTTTGGGTTTTGACGGATTATGGTGTTGAATATAAGTATCTACTGTTGATTTTCCACAATAAGCCACTGTAAACGTGGGATCTTTAAAAGTTAGATTGTTAAATATATGATGATCAAAACCCCAACCTGAAAATAATAAAAATGAAGATGGCATAAACGTTTACACTTTCACAAAGATGGGAAATAAGGACTGATATCCACATTACTATCATGCTAAAAATTAATGTTCAACGTTTTTGATTTTGAAAATAAAGGGTAATGCCAGTGTCACAGAAACCGTCCATACTTATTATAAAAGGAGATGAAATCAGTACCTCTGAAATTGAATCTGTTATAGACCCAAAATTTGAGGCTATAACCGTTCAAACAGGTCAGGAAGGGTTGTCTCTTTTTAAAGATCTTCATCAAAATACAAAAATTGTATTGATGAACTGGAATCTGCCGGATATGCCAGGCACCACGTTGTTGTCAGCCTTAAAAGCTATCAGCATTGTTCCAGAAATTATCGTATTTTCCCAAACCGAGGACAGTGAAATTGCCATTACGGCTCTCAGAAAAGGGGCGTATCGGTTTCTTGCTTATCCCTTTAATCCCAGTATTTTAAATTATCTTATTACATACGCCCTTGAAAATATTAATTTCATCGCAAAATTTGAGGATTTATCCAGAAAAGTGTTGTGGGAAAATTTTGATCATACCAAACGTTTGGCCTTAGCCAAGGAAATCATCCAAAAAAGACAGCTTGAAGGAAAAATTGTTACGGAAGAAGAACTTCTATCCATTTTTCCCATCGATAATATTCATGATAAAGGCCGGGAAAAAATTAAATCCGATCTGGATCCCGAGCTGATTCAATATGTAAAAGAATCTGATCCTCCCCTCATTTTAATTGTAGAAGACGAGGAAATGTTGCGGGAGATTTTAGAGCGAACATTAAGTTTGATTTATGATGTTGTGTCTGCTGGAAGTGGGGAAGAAGCTTTAGAGCTTGTCAGACAGGAGCCGGATATCGATGCTGCCCTTCTGGATGTGGGTTTGCCCGATATTTCAGGTACCGAACTCATCACAAAAATAAAAGAAGTCAATCCTGAAATTGAGGTCGTAGTCCTGACAGCTTATAGAGATTTAGACACCATTGCTGATAGCTTTAAAAATAAGGCTGCCGACTTTTTAAATAAACCTTTTGAAGAAGATGAACTGTTATCCGTCTTATCAAAAGCTATCCAAAAAAAGCATTTCCGTGAGATTTTAAAAGATGCCAACAACAAAATTCTTGAAGAAGGTCTTTCAGTTCGAGCCCGAGTGGGCATTTTGAATGATATTTACGCAAAACGTAAAGAAGAAAATAAGATGCTTTTGATGGAAGATATCTACATCCTTTTTCCAGAGCTTCGACATTCTGAAATCCCTGACGATCAGCCTGTCAGTAAAAAAATTATTGAAGACGGCATCTGGTTGTATATCGAGACTTTAAAAAATAAAATTCAAGATCAGCATTAGGGCGTTTTGTTTCTCAACCCCAGCGTTTTTGTGATACGTTAATGCTATGAATCTTTTTGTATGTTCCAATGGACATGGCGAAGACGGCATAGCCTTGAAACTTATTCAGGCTTTTAAACAGGCGGTTCCTTTGTCTTCCGTAACGATTTTGCCTTTGGTGGGTGCCGGATATGTATACAAAAATGCTGGTTTTGATGTGATTTTGGACAACCCCATTTTTCCAAGTGGTGGCTTTATTCGAGATTTTTCCAGCCTTTCTCAAGACGTAAAAGCCGGTTTAATCACACATCTTTTTAAGCAAAAAAAAACAGCTGGATTCCATTCGGGTAAAGCCGACATAGTTTTGTGCGTTGGAGACGTATTTTGTTTATGGATGGGAAAGGGTAAAAAAGCCCGTACGTTTTTTCTCCCCACAGCTAAAAGCGATGCCTTTATGGAGCATTCAAAACTGGAAATCTGGTTATTGAAGCAATGGTGTACCAAAGTCTTTCCAAGAGACGACCTTACTTTAAATTCGTTAAAAAATGCTGGGGTTCCAGCTGAGTATTTTGGAAATCCAATGATGGATGGATTGAAGCTTTCTGGGCAACAGTTTCTTAAGATGCCTGGCTCTGTAAAAATAGGGGTTTTACCGGGATCACGGCAGGAAGCGTATGCCAATTTAACTTATATTTTATCGCTCCCATTTTCACATCCTACGTCGCTATTCCTTGCAAAGTCTCCGGCTTTAGATGCTGGTCTTATTGAAAATATATTGCTGAAGTCAGGTTGGATTTTTGATTCTGTACACAATAAATTTACTCAATGTGAACAAAAACTCGAACTATTTATAACAGACTGTCTGGAAGATGCTGTGTTTTTCAGTGACGTTGTAATTGGTCTTGCAGGCACAGCAAACGAACAGGCTGTTTTTATGGGTAAAAAAGTCGTATGTTTTGAAGGATTTGGTCCGCAATCAACCTTAAAGCGTTTTTATGAACAACGGCAATTGATGGGTGATCCCATAGTAGTAGTAGAGCAACGGAATCCAGGTTCTATCATGACGGTTTTAGAGTCTGTTTTGAAAACAGCACCAGTATCTGAGATTGGTTGGGGCGATCAGCATGCGGCCAGTCACATTGTTCATTCCTGTTTAGCTGGGTTGTAACGATGACAAACGTGTTTTTGTATACACGCACTTTTTTTAATGATCAGGATTTTTGGGAGTTATGCGCTGCCGTTAACAAAAAATCTTCTGACAGTACGGTGTTTTTAATCCCAACAAACGCTTATAAAGCTGTTTTAAAAGAGAAACTTGGTGATATATCTGATGATCATATAATAACCTGCACCGATTTTTTTTCTTCGTCACATTCACTTTCTGATAAAACTCTTTTTGTGGTTGGACTTCATGATATGGATCCTCGCTTTAATGCGAAGTTGTGGGCCAGTTTTCAAACGGTAAAAATAGTTACAGTTTTGGTATATCATTCGGGTTTTCAGCCTCAATATGCGTATGCAAACAGGCAATTATCCTGGTTTAACAAAGAGGGGGTTCAGACTGTTTCCCCAAAGTATGCCGATACACTGCCGTTTTATCCTCAAACTACTTTAAATTCGTTTGATACAACTCAACAGGAAATGGCCTGGGTTGTTGCTCGACTTCAAACAGTAGCTTTTGATCAGTTACATACCGTAGCTGTTTTTATTCCCGATATCACCTCCTACAAAAGAGAACTGATCCGGCAGCTAAATGACGCAAAAATCCCCATAAAATCCCTGTCGTTTTTATTTTCTGAAACCCGAACTTCTGCCCGTTTTTTTCACTGGTGGTCCCAGTCTCAGAAAACGGATTTTGACACCTATTTCAATGACGAACCTGATCTGTATAGCGAAAAAGAAGCTCTAAAATTTCTTAAACAAATGTGGCAGGATTATTTTTCCAAGCGGCTTTTATTGTCTCTTCAGGAGGTAAAAACCTATTGCCGAACGCTGACGTTTACAGTTAATCAGGAAAATGGCATTCGTCTTATCCAGGATTTCCAGCTTCTGTCTTCCTGCACGTTTTTGTTTTGTACGGGATTTTCTCAGCAGCACTATCCGCCTTTACAGATATTACGGCGTAATCCAGATCGAGAAATACAAGACGATTTTTTTATGTTTCGATTTTTTGAAGCGGCGTATAATACCTCCCGTCATATTTATTTAACGGTGTCGCCTCAATCGGATTCGTCGCAGATTTTGCCAAGTACCTATATGCGTTCTTTAAAAGAGGCCTGGGGTATTTTTATTGATGAGACTCATCATTCCGAACCCAGGTTAACACAGTCTAAAACGGTAACTCCGCCAGTTTATAAGCCTGATCCGGGCTATATCCATCCTGAGTCCTTTTCGATTACCCAGCTCGAGCACTACCAGCGTTGTCCAACCTCTTATTTTTTTAACACGGTTTGTCGTCTTCCTGCTCCAGATCAGCCTCTTTCGCAAGTTCCGAGAAGCCAGTGGGGAACTCGCATCCATGCTATCCTCCGAGATTTTTCCATACAGGAAACGCATGCCAATTCCCGTTCTGAAAAAGAAGCCTTGTTACGCCGACTTGCTGGTTTTCACTTTTCAGATTTCTCACCTCAGTTTTTTGCCTGGTCGGTTAAAGAAAAAACATTATGGGATGAGGATGCGTTTAGAGGTCTTTTTTCAGAATTATTGAGGCTTTACGAGGATCCTTTTCCGTATCGTGTTGCTGAGGCTGAAGCCTCTTTTATCTACACGTTTCAACATGATAATCAGCCATTTTCTATCAAAGGCCGTTTTGATGCCGTGTATAAACACATTGAAAAATCCTATATCCTGATTATGGACTATAAAACTGGAAAACAACTGCCGACCCGTGCCGATTATACCGAAAAACGATCGTTGCAGCTTCCGTTATATCACGTGGCGTCCAAACAGCAGTTTAAAGACAGTACGACCGTAGGGACAGGCATTATCCAGTTGTTTGATGGACATCATGTGCAGCGAAAAATTCAGACTTTGATTCAGGATTGTCCGGAAGATGCCGATATCCAGCTCAATCGAATAAAACCGTTTATGGTACAGGATGATTTTGAGGTGAGTTTTAATGCTCATCTTGCTTTTCTTATCGGTTGCATTAAAGCTAATAAATTTTCTCCTGATTCCCATGAGCTTTTGCCTCATATGGAAAGCCAGAGAACTCAAACCTGTATGACCTGTGGGTATCGATCTATTTGTTCTTATTCAAAACGTTAACCCTGGAGATTTATCATAGACACATCGTTTAATCCCATTGTTAAATCCACTCCAAATCGCTTCAATCGCCAGCAGAAAGAGGCCTTAAGAATCGATGTCTCCGTCTTGGTAGATGCAGGCGCCGGGGCCGGAAAAACAGCCGTTCTGGTACAACGCTACCTCAACTTACTCCAAAGCGGCGTCCCCGTTTCCTCTATTCTGGCTCTCACCTTTACAAAAAAAGCCGCCTCCGAAATGCAAACCCGCGTCTATACTCAACTTCTCAGCGAAACCGAAGCCTCCAAAAAAAATAAATGGGCAGCAGACGCCCTCCAGTCTTTTTATAAAGCCAACATCACTACCATCCATGGTTTTTGCAGCTCAGTGTTAACACAGTTTTCATCCAAAGCCCGATTGTCCGACACCATGGATATTCTGGATCCCGTCCTGCAAGGGCATCTTTGGGAAAAAGCCTTAATTCAGACTTTGTCCCGCCTGGAAAAAAGGCAGGATTCCCGCCTGGGTTTCTATTTAAAAGCCTTCTCCTGGACGCAGCTGGAAACCGATGTAAAAGAATGTTTCTCTAAAAAAGACTCTGTTATAAAAATCATGCCTCAGTTTTTGAATAACGATTCGACATCGTTTATAGAATCTGTGACCCAGACTATTTTTTCTATATTTAATGAAGTTCTGGCTTCATACGATGCGCTGAAATCCGAATATGGCGTTTTGGATTATTCCGACCTAATTGATAAAACCCAGACACTGTTACGCGAACATCCCGATGTTTTAAACGCTGTTTCAACTCAATTCCAAGCCATTCTAGTCGATGAATTTCAAGACACAGATAAAGCCCAATGGGATATTTTATGCCAAATCTCCCACTTCTCAGACTCTTCCGGTGAACTTAAAAAGAACCTTTTTTTAGTTGGAGATCCCAAGCAGGCCATTTACGGATTCAGAGGTGCTGAAACCCACTTATTTACAGCAACAAAATCCATATGGGGAAAACTTTTAAACACAATCTCCGTAGACCTTTCCGAAAATTACCGCACACTTCCTGGTCTTCTAGCCTTTTTTAATCCATTTTTTGAGAGGTGTTTCAAAGACTCACAGTTACATTTTTTTCCGTTACAGGCTAATCGTCATGCTTTGCCTGCATCTATTACATTCGGATGCTCATCCTCAAAAACAGACGGCTTTGACGAAGAAATGCGACAGATTTTAGTGTGGATTAAGGCACTGATTGCCAAAAATCCTGATATAACCTATTCGGATATCGCTATTCTTTTCCGCCGTAAAAAACATATGGAAAGACTCAAAACTTTTTTGATGGAGAATCAGATTCATGCACATATGGAGCCTGAGTTTATGGCTGCAGATCAGCGACACTGGTCGTTATTTAATCTCTGCGCCTGTCTTTTAAATATCGAATCAGAGTTTTATTTTACCGGGTTTCGATATTCCGTTTATGCTCAATCTTTTTCAAAAGAGCGTCTTCAGGACAAAATAAGGCAGTGGCAAAAAAAGGCAGCCCTCAATCCTTTATATTGGATGCTCGAGTTTTGTTTGAAAGATCTGGGATATGTCATATCCGATTGTGAAAAAGACTTTATAAAAACAGTTGAATACGCAGAAATTTCCGGGAAATTTACCTCTGAAGAACTCTTATCTTATCTCCGTTTCTTTGTGCAAATGCCTGTAGAAAAAGAAAAGCCCCGACAACAAAACTCTATCCGATTAATGACGATCCATTCTTCAAAAGGGTTGGAGTTTAAGGCTGTTATCATTCTCGAATCTGCCTTGAAATGGAATTTTTCCCAATCCGATAGACTGGTTATCACTCACCGCGGTGCCGGCCTTTCCTATACCATTCAAAATCAACAACAAAATAAGGTAAGGGAAGAGATTCTAGCTCAGCATAAAGCCGATTGTATTGAAGAAGAAAAACGACTATTCTATGTCGCTTGCACCCGAGCCTCAGACCATCTTTTCTTTTCAGGACTTTTGCAACCAACTTCCGAGATTGAAGAGCCCAAGTCGTTTTCCGATCTCATTTTCCAACAAGGCAATACAGACCTTGCATCCACACGCATGATGTTTTCCTTTCCTGATGGACCTCAATCTTATCCTGTCATAAACGACACCGTGGATGTTATGATGTTGGAATGAGTATGTTATCCGTCTTTATAACGGGATCTTCCGGATGTATCGGACACTATGTCGTTGAAGAGTGTTTGAAAAATCCTCAGTTCGAACTGTTTTTATTGGTTCGCGATCCTAAAAAATTATTATATCCTCCTCATCCCAGAGTTCATATTGTAGAAGGGGATCTGGAAAACATAGATAAAGCAAAACCTACCCTGGAAACTATGGATTTGATGATTCACCTGGCCACAGCCTGGGGAGATTCTGAAGAAGCCACACGCCTCAATCGAGACAAAACTCTTGAGATGTTGAGTTACTGCAATCCTGACCGCTTAAAAAAAGTTGTGTATTTTTCAACGGCCAGCATTTTAGGCAAAAACAATCAGGTCATTGATGAGGCTGAAACCTACGGAACCGGCTATGTTCGCTCAAAATACAGAGCGTATAAAGCCTTAAGAAAGTCCGACTGGTCATCTAAAATCGTCACTGTATTTCCAACCCTCGTTTTTGGTGGAGATCAGGCTCATCCGTATTCTCATATCAGCTCCGGTTTAAAGCCAAGTCTGGGATGGGCAAAATTACTACGATTCTTTTATATGGATTCCCGCTTTCATTTTTTACATGGCAGAGATATTGCAGCCGTAAGCGTCTATGCGCTAACCCATGATGTTGAACCTGATCTGGCACTGGGAAACCACGTAATGAACGGCAAAGATGTTATCGAAACGGTATGCCGGGTTTTTGATATCCCCATTTATTTCCGCATTAAAATTGCCTCCTGGTTTTTAATGGGACTTGCCAAACTGTTTCGTATAAAACTGGCTCCCTGGGACAGATTTTGTATCCAGTCTCCCTTCTTTCATTATAATACGGTCAATCCCAGTTCATTTGGTATGACAACACAGTTCCCAACGCTCGAGTCTGTTCTTCTTGATATTAAGCGGCAACCCTAATGTCTGATATTAAACTCCAAAAGCATTTATCCGAACAAGGAATTCTGTCACGACGGAAAGCCGAAGTTGCCATTGCCAAAGGACTTGTAAAAGTAAATGGAAAAGTGGCCAATTTAGGTATGAGAGTGGATCCGGATAGAGATAAAATAGAAATTAATCAGACCCTCTACGAAGATAAGAAGAAATTTCGATATATTGTTTTTCATAAACCTCCAGGCGTAGTTACAAACCTGCCTCAGGACGGTGAAACCCAAATCACAGATTTACTCCCACGGGAATACAGGGAACTCAGCAGTGTTGGACGTCTCGACAAAGATTCCGAAGGATTAATTCTACTCACCGATGACGGCATTTTTGCCAAACAACTCCTCAGCCAGTCCGATCCCCACGTAAGAGAGTACCTGGTATGGGTCAATGCCCCCATGACCTCCCATATGATTCAAACACTGGAGTCAGGTGTGTTTATTCTGGGTAAAAAAACCCAGCCCGTAAAAATAACACTTCTGGGTGAGCGATATTTCAGAATCAGCCTTGTAGAAGGAAAAAACCGCCAGATACGCCGAATGATCCAGACCCTGGATTTATTTGTTGTGCGTCTTAAGCGCATCCGTTTTGGATCCATACTTTTAGGACCGTTGCCACGCGGTAAATTTCGCGTATTGTCCCAAAGTGAAGTCCGTCTGATCTTGACTGGACATTAATTAGTGTTCTTTCTATGTTGACACTGACTGTTTTAAATGGTAAATTTCTACGTCTTGCGATTTCTTTTAAGAAATTGCTTTATTATACTTTATTTGAGGATACCCCGTGAGAGTTCAAATTATCCTACGATGTGAGACCGAAAGCTGCGGAAGAAGTTCGTATCACACCACTAAAAATAAAAACACTACATCCCAGCGTATGTTGTTAAAAAAATATTGCCGTTGGTGTAAAAAACATACCCCTCATAAAGAGACCAAGTAATGCCTAGGCCCGTAGCTCCAACTGGTAGAGCGTCGGTCTCCAAAACCGAGTGTTGTCGGTTCGAATCCGGCCGGGCCTGCCAGTTCTAGCTCTTAGGAAATATTTTTTGATTTTATGAACGCAGAAAAAACAGTTGAAAATAAACAAGTTAAAGCTCCGCCGTTAAAGGCAAGATTCACTCTGGAAGAGTTGAAGCTTGAGCTTAGCAAAATAGAATGGCCTGAAAGAAAAAAGGTTATTCAGTCTACAAATACAGTTTTAGTTATTCTAGTTGCATTTATTGTTTTAGTTGGTTTTGTTGATTTTGGTTTTTCAAAGCTTATTGGTCTTCTCCAAACATTAAGGTAAATTAAAGAGTTATGAATATGTCAGATGAATTAAATAATGATCAGCAAGTACAGGTTGAGTCCGCTCCAGAAACTCCAGAGGTAGAGGGTAAAGAATGGTACATTATTCAGTGTTATTCCAACCAGGAGCATAAAGTACTGGCTAAAATTCAAAATCTTATTGAAGAAAAATCATTGCAAAATAAGGTTTTTCAGGTTCTTGTTCCTGAAGAAGATACAATTGAGATAAAAAATAATAAAAGACTTGAGAAGCGCACTAAGATTTTCCCGGGTTACGTATTTATTGAAATGGTTATGCAGGATGATGTGTTTTATGACATCCGCTCCATTACCGGTGTTTCCAAGTTTATCGGATCCAAATCAAGACCTACGCCTGTTACCGAAGACGAGATTCTTAAAGTGCTTCGTAAAATCGGTGATAAGACACGTAAAGTCGATGTGGATTACGAAGAGGGCGAAGTTATCAAGGTTATCGCGGGTCCTTTCCGTGGCTACTCAGGTCCTATTGCTGAGATTAATGCTGAAAAAGGTAATTTAAAAGCTCTTATTTCAATTTTCGGTCGGGAAACTCCAGTTAAACTTGATTTTGATCAAGTTGAAAAAGCTGTAGAGTAGAGGTTGGTGTGTTATGGCAAAGTCAAGTAAACCGGTTCAAGTAATAATTAAATTGCAAATTACAGCAGGAAAAGCGAATCCTGCTCCTCCAATTGGTCCTGCTTTGGGTCAACATGGTGTGAATATTATGGAATTCTGTAAAGCATATAACGAGGCAACTCGTGATAAAGGTGATACCGTAGTTCCTGTTGAGATCACTGTTTATAAAGATAAAACATTTACGTTTGTTTTAAAAACACCTCCGGCATCTGTTTTGATTAAAAAAATGTTGAATCTTCCAAGTGGTTCTGCAAATCCTAATACAAATATTATTGGTACATTAACTCAAGATCAGTTAACGCAAATTGCAGAAGCAAAAATGAATGACTTAAATGCGTCAGATATTGAATCTGCAAAAAAAATTATCGCAGGATCAGCGAGAAGTATGGGAGTTAAAATAGCATCATGAGACACGGGAAGAAATACGTAGAAAAGCAAAAGTTAGTAGATAAATCTATTCTTTTTTCACCTGTTGAAGCTTTGAATAAATTAAAAGATCTATCGTTTGCAAAGTTTGATGAAACAGTTGAATTGCACTTTAATTTAGGTATTGATCCGCGTCACTCTGATCAACAATTGAGAGGCACGCTTTCTCTTCCTAAAGGTACTGGTAAATCCATTCGGATCGCCGTTATCGCTGGAGCTGATAAATTAAATGAAGCTCGCCAAGCTGGTGCTGATCATGTTGGTTCAGAAGACTTAGTGGAAAAAATCCAGACCGGTTGGTTGGATTTCGATTTGGTTATCACTACGCCAGACATGATGGCAAAAGTAGGGAAATTAGGCAAAATCTTGGGTGCTAAAGGTTTGATGCCTAATCCTAAAAGCGGAACAGTGACAACCAACTTGGAAACAACTATTAAAGAATTTAAAGCTGGTAAGCTGGAATATAAAAATGATAAGGCAGGAATTGTTCATATTATTATTGGAAAGATGTCTTTTCCAATTGATAATTTAAAAGCAAATTTTGATGCTGTATATGATACTGTTGTTAAGGCTAAGCCTGCAAAGTCGAAAGGGATTTATATCAAGTCTATTTCACTTTCATCAACAATGAGTCCGGGAGTTTTTATAGAACCCTTGAAAGTTAAATGGAAGGAAGCATAGATCTTATGTCAGCAGTAAAAGCTCAAAAAGAGCAATTGGTGCAGCAAATCAAGCAAGAAGTCGATCAGTCGACGGTCGTAATCTTTGCTGATTTTAGAGGGTTAACTGTTGGTGAGCTCACTTCTTTAAGGCGCAATGTTAAAAAAGAAGGCGGTCAAATATCAGTTTACAAAAATACGTTAACTAAAAGAGCATTGGATGAATTGAACATCGATTGTCCAGGTTCTTTCTTGTTCGGCCCATCAGCTGTTGTTCATACAACTGGTGATGCTGTAAAAATGAGCAAAACTCTGGTCGATTTTGCTAAAGAGGCTGAAAAGTTAACAATTAAAGGCGGGTTGCTTGGAAAAGGTGTTCTAGACGAAGCCAATATCAAAGCGCTAGCCCAATTACCAGGTAGAGAAGAATTAATAGCACAGGTGGTAGGTACAATCAAAGCACCTCTAACCAAGCTAGTAGCGACTCTATCTAGTCCGACCAGAGGTTTAGTTTACGTTTTATCTGCAATCAAAGAAAAAAAACAGGAGGAAAATTAACATGACTACAGCTGAAGTTGTTGTATCAGAAAAGGCAAAGGCTATTATCGAAAGTATCGAAGGGATGAGCGTTCTAGAGTTATCTGAATTAGTAAAAGCTTTAGAAGACAAATTCGGAGTTGTTGCGGCTGCTCCTATGGCATTCGCTGGTGCAGCTCCTGCTGGAGCTGGTGCAGGTGATGCTGGTGCAGAAGCTGCTTCTTCAA
This sequence comes from uncultured Candidatus Marinamargulisbacteria bacterium, assembly GCA_964517775.1. Classification (GTDB taxonomy): domain Bacteria; phylum Margulisbacteria; class Marinamargulisbacteria; order SXXA01; family JAHFDB01; genus CAZFCP01. The sequence goes on from CAZFCP010000012.1 coordinate 52,139, forward strand.
CAGTAAATGTTATTCTGGCATCTGCTGGTGACAAAAAAATCCAAGTACTTAAAGTAGTTAGAGAGCTAACTGGTTTGGGTCTTAAAGAAGCTAAAGATTTAGTTGACGCCGCTCCAAAACCTTTAAAAGAAGGTGTTTCTAGAGAAGAAGCTGAAAAAATGAAAAAAGAATTAGAAGAACAAGGTGCAAAAGTAGAAATCAAATAGTTTTTTATAATTCTTTAAATTCAACCTTCAAACCTGAGATTAGTTCTAAACCCTAGGACTAATCTCGGGTTATGTTTTTGTCACGAGGAGACCCGAGTGTTAGCGTTAAAACAAAGAAAACGAGTTCAGCTCCATTCTCAGTCCATAAAAGAAAGTTTAGATATCCCGAACCTTATTGAAATTCAGGTTAACTCTTTTAAAAAGTTTTTAGAAGAAGGTTTAAAAGAAGAATTTCGCAATATTTCCCCAATTAAAGCATATAATGGTAAATACGAGCTGGAGTTTTTAGAAAACTATCGTTTAGATGAACCCGAGTTTTCGTTTGAAGAGTGTCAGATTAGAGAAATTACCTTCAGTGCATCTTTAAGAGTTCCTGTTAGATTGATTAACAAAGAAACGGGCGAAATTGCAGAGCAGGAAGTTTTTATGAGTGCTATTCCGATCATGTCGGAAGCTGGTACCTTTTTAGTTAATGGAACAGAACGTGTTGTTGTAAGTCAGTTTGTACGCTCTCCTGGTGTCTACTTTAGAAAAAAAGTGGGAATTTCAGCAGATAGAATTAATTACCTTGCTACTATTATTCCAGCAAGAGGCGCTTGGCTGGAAATTGAATCCGATACTAACGGTGTTATTTACGCCAATATTAATAAAATCAAAAAATTACCTGTAACAGCCCTTCTTGGTGCTTTGGGCTTTACGGCTGAAGACGTTTTAAAGCAGTGTAAAGATAAAGAAGTTATGCTGAAAACTCTTGAAAAATCTCCAATTATTTCTCAAGAAGATTCGTTACTGGATATTTACAGAAAGCTTCGTCCTGGTGACCCTGTTACTTTGGATGGCGCAAAAATGTTGCTTAACAATCTGTTCTTTGATCCTTCCAAATACGATTTGGGAGATGTTGGACGTTACCGCGTTAACAAACGTTTAGATGTGAATATCGATATTAATACTACTGTATTAACCAGTGATGACATCATTGCTGTTGTAAACCATGTTATCGACCTTATTTTAGGTCAGGGTATTACGGATGATATCGACCACTTGGGTAACAGACGTATCCGTAGCGTGGGTGAGCAGCTTCAAAAGCAGTTCAGAATTGGATTGGCTCGTTTAGAGCGTCTGGTACGTGAGCAGCTTGCTGTAAAAGGTAATGAAAAAATTGCCCCACAGCATCTTATTAATATCCGTCCTCTTGTTGCTGTAATGAGAGAGTTTTTCGGAAGTTCACAGCTGTCTCAGTTTATGGATCAAACCAATCCGTTGGCAGAAATCGCACATAAAAGACGCTTGAGTGCCCTGGGCCCAGGCGGTTTGACGAAAGAAAGAGCTGGTTTTGAGGTTCGTGATATTCATCCATCTCACTACGGCCGTATTTGTCCAATTGAAACTCCGGAAGGTCCAAACGCCGGTCTAATTGGTCCATTGGCCACTTATGCAAAAGTAAATGAGTTTGGTTTTATTGAAACCCCTTATTTTAAAGTGAATAAAGGTACCATTTCAGCTGATATCGAATTTTTAACAGCGGATGTTGAAGATAAATTTTATATTGCTCCTTGGGATTCTCCTTCAAAAAGCAAAAAACTGACAGGCGAATTTATTATTGCCCGACACAATAGAGAGTTCAGCTTGGTTAAAGCTGAAGAAATTCAATATATTGGTGTTTCTCCACGACAAATCGTTGGTGTTTCCTGTGGATTGATTCCATTTTTAGAGCACGACGACGCGAACCGTGCCTTGATGGGTGCAAACATGCAACGTCAGGCTGTTCCTTTGGTTTATGCTGAAGCTCCATATATCGGAACAGGTCTTGAAGAAACTGTAGCCAGAGATTCCTGTACGTTAGTTAAAGCTCAGGAAGATGGTGTGGTTACAAAAGTTACTGGCGAAAGTGTTGTTATCAAAAACACTTCCGGTAAAGAAAAAACATACATTCTTCAAAAATATTTAAGATCCAATCAAAATACCTGTAAAAACCAGAAACCAATTGTAAATCTTGGTGACAAAATCACTAAAGGCCAGGTTATTGCTGACGGTACGTCAACACGATTTGGTGAATTGGCTCTAGGTAAAAACGTATTGGTTGCCTTTCTTCCTTGGGAAGGATACAACTTTGAGGACGCTATCATTATTTCAGAGCGTCTTGTAAAAAGAGATACGTTTACATCCATTCACATTCATAAATATGAAGTGGATATCAGAACAACAAAACTTGGCCCTGAAGAAATTACATGGGAAATTCCTAATGTTTCTGAAGAAGCCGTAAAAAATCTTGATGAAAACGGTATTATCCGATTAGGAGCTGTTGTAAAAGCCGGAGACATTCTGGTTGGTAAAGTAACTCCAAAAGGTGAAAGTGAACCTACTGCTGAAGAAAAACTGTTACGTGCTATCTTTGGTGATAAAGCCAGAGATATGAGAGACACGTCATTACGTGTATCGTCTGGCGGTTCAGGAAAAGTTATCGGGGTTCGCGTATTTTCTCGTGAAACTGATGACAGCCTTCCACCTGGCGTAAACTGCATCGTTCGTGTTTATGTAGCTCAGCTGCGTAAAATTTCTATCGGTGACAAAATGGCTGGACGTCACGGAAACAAAGGGGTTATCTCTACGATTCTGCCTGAAGAAGACATGCCGTTTTTACCGGATGGAACTCCTGTTGATATTATCTTAAATCCTCTTGGTGTACCTTCACGGATGAACGTAGGTCAGTTATTTGAAACCCTTTTAGGGATGGCCTCACATATTTTGGATACTAACTTCGAAGTTCAATTATTTGACGAGGTGTTCCAGGAACAGGCTACTGTAGGGAAAGTAGAAGAAAAACTGATTGAAGCGTCTCAAACACCAGGGTACTCATGGATTAATCCGACCGGAAAAGTCATGTTGAGAGATGGGCGTACCGGTTTACCATTCGAAAGAGATGTAACATCTGGAAACATGTATATGTTAAAGCTGATCCACCTTGTTGAAGACAAAATTCATGCAAGATCTACTGGACCATACTCCTTAGTTACGCAACAGCCTTTAGGAGGTAAAGCTCACTATGGGGGTCAGCGTTTCGGAGAGATGGAAGTGTGGGCGCTTGAAGCGTACGGTGCTGCTCATACCTTGCAGGAAATGTTAACCATTAAATCAGACGATCTTACAGGTCGTGCAAAAGCTTATGAGGCCATTATCAAAGGTAAGAGTTTATCTCGACCAGGTACTCCGGAATCATTTAGAGTACTTTTACGGGAATTGCGTTCAATCGCTCTAGACGTGAAAGTAAAATCTTCTGATGGTTCAGAAATTGATACACGCTAAGTATATGATGAGAACGATCGAGAGAGATTAATGAAGGAGACCCTGCATGCTTGTAAATAGTCCTAGTGATTTTGACTTCCTAGAAATAGGATTGGCTTCACCTGATAGAATCCGCTTCTGGTCATATGGCGAGGTTGAAAAACCTGAAACCATTAACTATAGAACGTTTAAACCAGAACGTAAGGGTTTATTTTGTGAAAAGATTTTTGGTCCGGTAAAGGATTGGGAATGTTCTTGTGGAAAATATCGTCGTGTTCGTTACAGAGGTATTGTCTGTGAGCGATGCGGTGTTGAAGTTACACACTCAAAAGTTAGACGTGAACGTATGGGCCACATCGAGCTTGCGGCTGATGTCTGTCACATCTGGTTCTTAAAAGGAATTCCAAGTTATATCGGTCTTCTTTTAGACATGTCGTCTCGTCAGTTAGAAGAAGTTATCTACTACGATTCTTTTATCGTAACTGAAGTTTCTGCTTCTATTTCTGATGCGTTGGAAGTTAAACAAACCTTAACAACTACAGAGTACCAAAAATACAGAGAAAAATATGGTAACCAGTTCAAAGCTGATATGGGCGCTTCTGCGATTAAAACCCTGTTATCTGCTTTGGATCTGAAAACTGTTGCAACTGAACTTAGAGAAAGTTTAGATGATGTTAAAGGTCAAAAACGCTTAAAATATACAAAACGTCTTCGTATTGTAGAGTCTTTATTAAAGTCTGGTAATCAGCCTGAATGGATGATTCTTGAAGTTATCCCTGTTATGCCACCGGATTTAAGACCTATGGTTCAGCTGGAAGGCGGACGTTTTGCAACATCTGATTTAAACGACTTATACCGTCGTGTTGTAAATCGTAACAACCGTTTAAAGCGTCTGATTGATATCGGAGCTCCTGACATGATTATCCGAAATGAAAAACGGATGCTTCAGGAAGCGGTAGACGTTCTTATTTCCAACGGTAAACGTGGCCGTTCCGTAACAGGTTCAAATGGTCGTCCTTTAAAATCCTTAGGTAATATTATCGAAGGTAAACAAGGTCGTTTCCGTCAAAACCTACTTGGAAAACGTGTTGATTACTCAGCCCGTTCGGTCATCGTTGTTGGTCCTCACTTGAAATTTAGCCAATGCGGTTTGCCTAAAGAAATGGCATTGGAATTGTTTAAACCTTTTGTCATCCGTAAATTGGTTGAAAACGGTTTGGCATCCAACGTAAAAAGTGCAAAACGTAAAATTGAAAAACGTGAAGTTGTTGTTTGGGATGTCCTTGAAAATGTTATTAAAGGTCAGCTTGTTCTATTAAACAGAGCGCCTACACTTCACCGTCTTGGTATTCAGGCTTTTGAACCTATTCTAGTAGAAGGTTCGGCTATTCAAATTCACCCTCTAGTATGTACAGCATTTAACGCTGACTTTGACGGTGACCAAATGGCTGTTCACGTTCCATTGTCTTTAGAAGCTCAGGCAGAATGCCGTCTACTGATTATGGCAACAAACAACGTTCTTTCACCTTCAAGTGGAAGAGCTATTATTACGCCTACTCAAGATATGATTCTTGGCTGTTACTTCCTTACTGTTGATGATCCTGAATCATTAAAAGGAAAAGGAAAATACTTCTCTAATATTGATGAAGCCAAACGTGCTTTGGAAGCCAGAGCTATCGGCCTTCAAACTGAAATTCTGGTTAAAATCGACTCTGTTCGTTACACAACAACTATCGGTCGTGTGTTATTTAACACCACTGTTTGGGATGTATTTAAACAACATGGCGTTCAGGATCAGGATTTTGTAAATGAAATCATTGGAAAGAAAAAATTAGGTGAATTGGTATTTAAATGGTTCCACCAATACGGAAACGATGTTATTTCTCATGTTGTTGATGAGTTAAAACGCATCGGATTTAAATATTCAACGTTATCTGGAATTTCTATTTCGATTGATGACTTGAAAATTCCAAGTAATAAAGCTCAAATTATTGATAATGCCGAAGAAGAAATTGTTAAGCTGGATAAACTATTTAAAGTAGGATCTATTTCAGGTCGTGAAAGACAGCTTCGCAGTAACGATGTATGGCGGGAAACGACTCAGGAGATTGCGTCTTCACTTGAATCTCAATTAGGTCGTTTGAACAACCTGTACATCATGGCAAACTCTGGAGCTAGAGGAAACATGGATCAGGTGCGTCAGCTTGCTGGTATGCGGGGTCTGATGTCTGATGCTCAAGGTAGAACGGTTAACATTCCTATTAAAACAAACTTTAAAGAAGGTCTTTCTCTTACGGAATACTTCATTTCATCTTATGGTGCTAGAAAAGGTCTGGTAGATACGGCGTTAAGAACAGCTGACTCTGGATACCTGACTCGTAGACTTGTTGACGTTGCACAGGATGTCATGATTGTTCACGAAGACTGCGGATCAACAGACGGCGTTGATATTACGTCTGTAAAAGATGGTATCAATATTATCGTGTCTCTATCAGAACTTGCCGAAGGTCGTTTTTCGTTAGAGGATGTAATTAATCCAGCTACTAAGAAAAAAGCGATTTCAGTAGGTGATTTGATTAGCCACGAGCAGGCTGTTGAGCTTCAGGAAATCGGAAAAGATTCCATTAAAGTACGTAGCATTTACAAATGCCGTTCTGAGCGTGGTTTGTGCCAAAAATGTTACGGAATCGACCTTGCTTCAGGTAAACTGATTAATATCGGTGAAGCGGTTGGTATTATTGCGGCTCAGTCCATCGGTGAACCTGGTACTCAGTTAACTATGAGAACCTTCCACACTGGAGGGGTAGACTTGAGACGTTCGTCTAAAGTTGAAATCAAAGTAAAACATAAAGGTAAAGTAGAAGTTCCGGAAGATTTGGCTATGAGCCGTATTACGGACCAACACGGTGAAACGATTTGGGTTTCTACACGTGAAGGTAACCTTTTTGTTTCTGCTGATAAAACTCAAAAAAGAGCGTATATCATTCCTAGAGGAAGTATTATCACTGTTAAATCTGGCCAAAAAGTAGAAGTTGGCGATGTATTAGCAGAATACGATCCAAGCTATGAGTACATCATTTCTGAGAGTGAAGGTTTAGTGAAACTGATTGGTGTTGACCTTCAGCAGCGTAAAGATGAATCTGGAAAAATAGTTGAAACTGTTGCCAAAAAAGACGGTGAAGTTTTTATCTACAATCCTAAAGTCTTCCATGATTATACAATTTCTGAAAAAGCTGCTTCCCAATTTAAAGTTGGTGAGCGTATTAAGACAGATGGTGAGCTTGCTCCTGGTATCGTGCTAGAAGTGGGCGGCATCGTTATTTCAATTGAAAAATCGGCTGAAAAAGCTGCAAAATCAAAAGAAGATCAATCAACAATTCGTATCTGTCCTGGTGAATCGTATCCTGTATTATCTGGTGCTAGTTTCTTTGTTGACGATAATTCTAAAGTTAAAAATGGAGAAATCCTTGCGAGAGAACGTCTTGGCGGTTCTGATGCGTCTAAAACAAAGGATATCGTTCAAGGTTTACCTCGTGTTGAAGAGTTATTCGAAGCTAGAAAACCGAAAGACGCCGCTATTCTTACAGAGTTAGACGGAATTGTTGAAATTTCCGATGACGAAGGTTACAGAATTGCTACAGTTATTTCTGATTCCAGCGAAAAATGCGAGTACAAAATTCCTTACGGAACACGTCTTAAAGTGTATTCCGGTAAAAAGGTACGTCGTGGCGATCAGTTAACTGACGGTGTTATCAATCCACATGATATTCTTCTGACAAAAGGTGTGTTCTCTGCTCAAAACTACCTTGGTGACGAAGTTCAAAAAGTTTATCGTTCACAAGGTGTACAGATTAACAGCAAGCACATCGAAGTTATCGTGAGACAAATGACACGTAAAGTAAACATTGTAGCCATGGGCGACACAAGCTTCCTGCCTAACGAACTTATTGATATCCGCTCTTTTGAAAAGTCAAACATTCAAATGCTTGATGAAACCAAAGAACCAGCAGTTGGCGAAAGAGTTCTTTTAGGTATTACACGTGCGTCATTAAATACTGAAAGTTTTGTATCGGCTTCATCGTTCCAACAAACAGCCAGCGTTCTAACCAAGGCGGCTATTGAGGGTCAGATGGATCCTATGTACGGTTTAAAAGAAAACGTTATTATTGGTAAACTGATTCCTGCCGGAACCGGTATGTCTTCTTACCATAGAGTTGGTTTGGATGTTTCTGCGGATGCATTCCAGACCAATCTTGTAGAAGAAGCTGATGATGTTGATGATGAATTTGATACATCGGAATTCGAAGCTGAATTCTCAGCAATTGCTGTAGAAGAAACCGAAGAAGCCTAAGAAGTGGATGGGGGCTGTAACAGGCCCCCTTTTTTTATGGTTGATCCCACTACAGTTTTACAACGTTTATTAGAAAAAGCATTTGAGGAAGATTGTCCTTCCGGAGATATTACGACCGAGTCTTTCGTGAAAAACAGGGCATCTTCTGCACAGATTGTTGCAAAAGAAGCTGGTATTTTTTTCGGAAAAGAGATCGTAAGCCATATTTTTGGCTATCAACACTGCGGCCCAGTCAGTATCGATTTTTGCTGTGAAGACGGCGCCTCTGTTGAAAAAGGCACTGTAGTCTGCAAAATAACGGCTCATATCTATGACATCCTGAAGATTGAGCGTGTGTTGCTTAATCTTTTACAGCGTTTATCTGGAATTGCTACACAAACCTCTTTATATGTAAGTCGTTTAAATAATCCTTCCATTAAAGTTCTTGATACTAGAAAAACCACTCCATTATGGCGATTCCTTGAAAAAAAGGCTGTTGTAGCTGGTGGCGGTTATAATCACCGTACAAACTTATCGGATATGGTGTTGCTAAAAGAAAATCATTTGATAGAACTGTTTAAGCATAATAAAGAGCCTCGGGTTCTGGCAGAGCTAATCCAACACTTTAAACAACAGCGCCCTACTATTCAGATAGAAGTAGAGGTTGAACATTCTGATCAGTTAAGGCAATGGGATTTACATGACGTAGACTTTATCATGTTTGATAATTTTAAGATCGAGGATATCCTGCCAGGTGTAGAGATCTGTAAAGCCCGTGGTTTTAAAGCTGAAATTGAAGTGTCCGGCAACATTACTCTGGATACGATTTCCTTGTATTCACAACTGCCTGTTCAGCGTATTTCTGTTGGGTCTTTAACCCATTCCGTAAAAGCTTTGGATTTAAGTTTGAGAGTAGATCAGTGATTGATTTTTCACAAAAAACCGAATTTGAAACGCTTCAGTATCCCGAGCTTGAAACACAGTGTAAGTCCTGCACGCGCTGCGGTTTAAGCGAAACCAGAACAAATGTTGTGGTTGGATTTGGCCCTGTCCCATGCTCATTGATGATTATCGGTGAAGGCCCAGGCGAACAGGAAGATTTGCACGGTAAACCTTTTATAGGAAAAGCTGGCCAACTGTTAACAAAAATACTGGAATCTGTAGGCATCCAAAGAGATACAGATGCCTTTATAACCAACATTGTAAAATGCCGACCTCCCGGAAACCGAAATCCGATGATTACGGAAACAGAATCCTGTAAGCCATTTTTGATTCGCCAGATCCAGCTTGTTAAGCCAAAAATTTTAATATTGTTGGGGTCTCCATCTCTTAAAACTGTACTTGAAGAGCTTCAGCCTATTACAAAAGTTCGTGGAAAATGGTTCCATGTAACCGTTTCTTATATGACAGATCCTTTATACGTTATGCCTCTTTTCCATCCGTCTTATTTGTTGCGTAACGCTTCAAAAGAGCAGGGCAGTCCCAAATGGCTGACCTGGAAAGACATGCAGGAAGTAAAAGCCGCACTAGATTTTTATACAAAAACAGGAGTAGAGTAACCCTATATGAAAAAACAAAGACAGTCACAAAAATTATCCGAACATTTTTCAAGACGTGATTTTATTTGCCGATGCACAAAATGTGAAGGCGCCATAAAAGTAAGCTTAGGATTAATTGGCGGCCTGGAATTCTTAAGATCCAGAGCCAAAAGCCGTATCAATATTTTAAAAGGATACGAATGCCCAGAAGCTGCTGAGCGCATTAAAATCAGACGTAATTTTCACGTTTTAGGTGTAGCAGCTGATATTACTATTGATAAAAAAAGCATCCAGGAAGTCTTTTTACTTGCGGAAGAAATTCCCGAATTTAAAGGTATTGGATTAAATCTTGATAAAAATTATGTGCATGTTGATACTCGAAAAGATAACAATCGTGTTATGTGGGTTATCCAAAATGAGCAGCACATCGAACTTAATGCTGATAACAGGGATTTTTATCTGGCTCTGTGAATGCCTATATCTCGGAATTTTTATACGACATAAAAACCCAAAAGGGATTTTCCGATAAAACCATTATTACGTATCAAAGACAGTTAAATACTTTTGTAAATTATTACTCGGACGATATTACTCTGGATGATATTACGGTTTCTTTTTGCAATCAGTACGTCATGATCCTGCAAAAAAATAAGCTCTCTCCCAAATCTGTTCACTTGTCTGTTTCTGCGTTAAGAAGTTTTTGGGATTTTTTATATCGGCATAAGAGAGTCCATACAAATCCCTGGAAACTGGTAGAGCTTCCTAAACTTACAAAAAAACTGCCTTCAATTCTTTTCTCAAAAAAACTGATTGAGGTTATCGAGAAGCTCCCTCAAAAAACAAGTCTGGATATACGCAATAAGCTGTTTATCGATATCATTTTTTCTACGGGAATCCGTGTTGTTGAGCTCGTGAATTTAAATATTCAGGATATTCATCTGGATTTAGGCGAAATCAGAATACTGGGAAAAGGGCATAAAGAAAGGATTGTTGTATTCAGCTCCTATACCAAACAGCTTTTGGAACTTTATCTTTTTAAAAGCCGTTCAGAGCTACTAAAACAGGCTCAGGATAAAGCACTTTTTTTAAATGAGAATGGATCAAGAGTGAGTGTCCGTCTGGTGCAGCGGGTTGTTAAATCTCTTTTTAATGACTTTGAGTTAAGTGCTACTCCTCATAAATTGCGACATTCTTTTGCTAGTGCTTTGTTGAATGGAGGCGCTGATTTAAGGACAATTCAGGAGCTTTTAGGTCACTCCAGCATATCTACTACTCAAATATATACACACGTTGAAAATGACACCTTAAAACGCGTCATAAAAGATGCTCATCCAAGAGAAAAAAGTGTTTAATAGTTTTCAGGAAAAAGGATACGCTCAACACCTTCAATAACGCAGTGTCCTAAAAGCATATGAATTTCCTGGATTCTATCTGTTGTTTTTCCTGGGATAATGTATTCAAGATCGGCCAATCCTTTTGACTGTCCGCCGTCTTTTCCTAAACAGGAGATGGTTTTTAGTTTGGAAAGTTGGGCTTGTTTTAAGGCTTCAAGAATATTTTTGGATTGTCCACTGGAGGATAATACCCATAGAATATCTCCCTGTTTGCCGAATGCTTCAACTCCACGGGAGAATGTTTTGTCAAAACCAAAATCGTTTCCAACGCAGGTTATAAAGCCAGGATCCGTAAACGATAGGGCCGGTAATGCTTTTCGGATATCCCGATATTTTCCTGAAAATTCTTCTGCTATATGCATGGCATCACAAGCGCTGCCACCATTTCCACATAAAAGTAACTTGCCTCCCTGTTTAAATGATTCGGAAATCATCAGGGAGGCTTTTTGAATAAAGTCTGTGGTTTCAGGGCTGGACTGTACGACCTGTAAAATGTTTACAGCATCAGTAAGTGCCTGGTTAATCCACATGGTTATTTAATACTGCTTTTTAAATAGTGTCTGTTCATCCGGGCGATATTGCTGATGGAAACACCTTTTGGACAGGCGGCTTCACACAGATATTCGTTTGAACAGTTTCCGAATCCTTCGGAGTCCATTTGCCAAACCATTTTCTTGACTCTGGTTTTTCCTTCGATTTCACCTTGAGGCAGAAGAGCTAAATGGCTTACTTTTGCAGATACAAACAACATGGCAGATGCATTAGGGCAAGCGGCAACACAAGCCGCACAGCCGATACATTGTGCGGCATCCATGGCTAAATCTGAATTTTCTTTAGCTACAAGAATATTGTTGGCTTCAGGTGCGCTTCCTGTTTTTACGGAGACATATCCTCCTGCAGAAATCACTCTGTCAAATCCAGATCTATCTACAACTAAGTCTTTAATGATAGGTAAAGCACTGGCGCGGAAGGGTTCGATTGTGACTTCATCATTATCATTAAAGTGACGCATATGAAGCTGACATAACGTTGTTTTTTCAAGCGGCCCATGAGGTCTTCCGTTAACAACAGCACCGCAGGACCCACAAATTCCTTCACGGCAATCATGATCAAATGCAATCGGTTCGATTCCTTTTACGGATAAATCATCATTAACAACATCCAGCATTTCTAAAAAAGACGCATGGACATCCACATTTTTTGCCTCGTAGGTTTCAAACTTACCAGGGGTATTGGTGTTTTTTTGACGCCATACTTTAAGCTTTAAATTTAAGGACTCTTTCATTATTTGTAACTCCTTTGAGATAAGGATACATTTTCAAAGACAAGATTTTCTTTATGAAGGGTTGGGGCTTGTCCAACGCCATTGTATTCCCAAGCTGCAGCGTAGCAAAATTCATCGTCTTTCCGTTGTGCTTCGCCTTCAGGAGTCTGACTTTCTTCCCTGAAGTGTCCACCGCAGGATTCTGTACGATGAAGAGCATCTGTTACAAGTAACTCACCAAATTCAAGGAAGTCTGCAACACGGCCTGCTTTTTCAAGTGCCTGGTTAAATTCTCCTTCGGATCCTGTAACCGTAACATTGTTCCAGAATTCTTCACGAATTTCAGGGATTTTCTTTAACGCTTCGCGTAGTCCTGCATCAGAACGGCTCATACCGCATTTATCCCACATTAATAAACCTAATTCTTTGTGGAAATCATCAACCGTACGTTTTCCGTTAATCGATAGAAGTTTTGACGTTCTTTCTCTTACAGATTGCTCAGCTTCTTTAAAGGCTGGATGATCGGTTCCTACCTTATCAAGTTTTGCCTGAGCAAGATAATCACCAATAGTGTAAGGAATGATAAAGTATCCGTCAGCAAGTCCTTGCATCAGGGCGCTGGCTCCAAGTCTGTTTGCTCCGTGATCAGAGAAGTTGGCTTCTCCAAGTACGTGCAGCCCAGGAATAGAACTCATCAAGTTGTAATCTACCCACAAACCACCCATGGTGTAGTGAATAGCCGGGTACATCATCATTGGTTCTTTGTACGGGTCTGAACCTGTGATGCGCTCGTACATTTCAAAAAGGTTCCCATATCGTGCTTCGATAGTAGGTTTTCCTAAGCGTTTAATCGAATCAGCAAAATCAAGGTAAACAGCTAAGCCTGTTGAGCCTACACCACGGCCTTCATCACACACATATTTGGCGTTTCTTGAAGCAAGGTCTCTTGGAACAAGGTTGCCGAAACTTGGATATTTTCTTTCCAGGTAGTAATCACGTTCTTCATCTGGAATATTACCTGCAGGGCGCACGTCGCCTTTATTTTTAGGAACCCATACACGACCGTCGTTTCTCAAACTTTCACTCATCAGGGTCAGTTTGGATTGGTAAGACCCGTGAACAGGAATACATGTTGGATGGATTTGCGTATAGCAAGGGTTTGCGAAGTAAGCACCTTTTTTATGGGCTCTCCATGTAGCTGTTACGTTACAACCCATGGCGTTTGTAGATAAAAAGTAAACGTTTCCGTAGCCGCCTGTTGCCAGAATAACGGCATCAGCACTGTAGGATTCGATCTGCCCAGTAATAAGATTTCTCACGATGATGCCTCTTGCTGCACCATCAACAAGAACAAGTTCCATCATCTCACGTCTTGAAAATAACTTTACTGTTCCGCGTTCAACTTCTTTCATTAAGGCACTGTAAGCACCTAATAAAAGCTGTTGTCCGGTTTGTCCTCTTGCATAAAATGTACGGGAAACCTGTGCCCCACCAAAAGAGCGGTTATCTAGTAACCCGCTGTATTCTCTGGCGAAAGGTACACCTTGGGCTACACATTGATCAATAATATTGTTGCTGATTTCTGCAAGTCTGTGTACGTTGGCTTCTCTTGCTCTGAAGTCTCCACCTTTTACGGTGTCATAAAACAGTCTGTGTACACTGTCTCCGTCATTCGGATAGTTTTTTGCCGCATTGATACCGCCCTGTGCCGCAATACTATGCGCACGTCTTGGGCTGTCCTGAAAACAAAAGGACAGTACATTGTAGCCCAGCTCTCCAAGAGAAGCTGCTGCCGAGGCTCCGGCAAGTCCGGTTCCTACAACAATTACTGTAAACTTTCTTTTATTAGCAGGGTTTACAAGCTTTAAATTGAATTTGTGATTAGACCATTTTTCTGCAATTGGGCCTGAAGGAATTTTTGAATCTAGTGCCATAAAAGCCCTTTCTTTAATTTCCAGCGATTGCAAACCACACGTAAAGTGGAATGGCTGCAAAGCTGACAGCGATAATAATACCTAGAACAAGGCTGATTTTTTTAACGATAGGCGTATAAACAGGATGATTCCATCCAAATGTTTGACACACACTCTGAATAGCATGGACCAGGTGAAATCCTACAGCAATCATCGCAATCACATAGATGCTTACATCATAAAGATTGGAAAATTCGTTAACAATAACCCCGTAAAGCCCCATGTTCTGACCATTGATAAAACCTTCAGCACCGGTTGTATCTACAAACGTAAAATCAAATAAATGCTTAATAATGTAGAAGAGAATAATGGTTCCAGAGTAAGGCATAATCCGTGTTGCAAGCGACCGTTTTGATTCAGCCGGAGTTCCTGCATAAGCAATAGGTCTGGCTTTTTTATTTTCAATAACAACCATGGCTGTAAAAATAATATGAATAGCAAAAACGGCAGTTAGTCCAAGTTCCAAAACTCTTAGAAGGGGTCCAAAAGAATGAAGGGTATGGCTATAAATATTGATAGCTTCAGGGCCTCTGTAAATTAAAAGGTTTCCTGCAAGGTGAGCAATCAAAAACAGAATCAGCATTAAGCCTGTTACTGCAACAACCTGCTTTTTTCCAATAGAAGAAGATAAATACTTTTTAAGCATGAGTAGTAATTCCTTTTCTATACTAAAGCGGCAAGCTTGTCGATAAGTTCTTGAACATCATGAGCAGATTTTTGTAATGCTTTTAACTCTGTATCAGCTAATTCAAGCTCGTGAATTTTTTCTACGCCGTTTTTCCCTAAGGATACAGGAACGCCGCAGTATAAATCTTTCAAGCCATATTCACCGTTCATGTAAGCACATACCGGTAAAATACGGTTAGAATCTAAAAGGATAGCTTCAACCATCGCAACAGATGACGCAGATGGTGCATAGTACGCACTGCCAGTTTTTAATAAACCAACAATTTCGGCTCCGCCTGTTCTTGTGCGAGAGTTAATGGCTTCAATTTTATCCTGAGATAATAATTGAGGAAGAGGAATCCCATTTACAGTTGTATATTGTGGAACTGGAACCATAGAGTCTCCGTGTCCACCTAAAACCATAGCTCTTACGTCTTTAATAGAGCAGTTTAAAGCCTCAGCAATAAATTGCGCATAACGAGATGAATCCAGAACACCGGCCATTCCAAATACTTTGTTTGATTTGAACTGGGATTTTCTATAAGCCAACCATGTCATGGCATCTAAAGGATTAGATACGATGATGATAATTCCGTTTGGAGAATACTGCGCAATCTGTTCAACAACGCCGCCAACAATTTTAGCGTTTGTTGTTAATAGATCGTCACGTGACATTCCCGGTTTTCTTGCGATTCCAGCTGTAATAACGATAACATCGGAATTTGCTGTATCTTTATAATCATTTGTTCCGATAATATGGGTGTCGAAACCTTCTGTTGCAGCTGACTGCATCATGTCCAGAGCTTTACCTTGAGGTAAACCTTCAACAATATCAATTAAAACTACATCTGCAAGCTGTTTTTCAACGATTCTTTGAGCAGCGGTAGATCCAACAAAACCTGCTCCAACAACAGTAACTTTCTTTTTAGACATGGTCTAAGCTCCTTAAAACATATTTAAGATCATTACACAAAAATTTCAGCGACCCACTTTATCATAAATCCTACCAAGACAAAAGTATAAAAATAGTTGTTTGCTCAAGTTTATCCTCTTACGATATAATCCACTTCCTGTTGATGGTTTTTAGCCGATCGTTTTTATAAGGAGTCCTATTTTTATGAGCTCATCTAATCATTTGGAGCAACTCAGTATTAAGTACAACCCATTTCCTGGTTCTTCCAAATCCTATACTTCTGGTACTCTTTTCCCTTCTATTTCTGTACCTTCCAGAAAAATCGAGTTAACCGATACCCTTGGTCCGGACAACAAACCTGAGCCTAATGCTCCTGTTCATGTATATGATGCATCTGGCCCTTACACCGATCCTACTCAGACGGTTGATATCTCCAAAGGTTTAAATAAAATTCGCGAAAAATGGATTTTAGATAGAGCTGATGTAGATATTTATGAGAATTTCAGTTCTGAATATCAGCAAAAAAGAGCTAACGATACGTCATTAGATTCTATCCGTTTTAAAAATACACCGAAACCTAAAAAAGCCAGAGCTGGTAAAAATGTAACGCAGCTTCATTATGCCAAGCAGGGTCTTATTACACCTGAAATGGAATATATTGCCATACGTGAAAACTGCACGCCTGAACATGTACGTGATGAGGTAGCAAAAGGCAGAGCTATTATCCCGGCTAATATCAACCATGCCGAACTTGAACCGATGATTATCGGCAGAAATTTTCTGGTTAAAATCAATGCAAATATTGGTAACTCTGCAATCACGTCCAGTATTTCCGAGGAAGTTGAAAAAATGACCTGGGGCATTCGCTGGGGTGCGGATACGGTAATGGATTTATCTACAGGAAAAAATATCCATGAAACCAGAGAGTGGATTTTAAGAAATTCACCGGTTCCTATCGGTACGGTTCCGATTTATCAGGCCCTGGAAAAAGTAAACGGTAAAGCCGAACTTTTAACCTGGGAACTCTATAGAGACACCTTGATTGAACAAGCCGAGCAAGGCGTCGATTATTTTACGATTCATGCCGGCGTACTGTTGCGCTACATTCCTTTAACAGCCAACAGAATGACAGGTATTGTGTCACGCGGCGGATCTATCATGGCCAAATGGTGTCTGGCTCATCATCAGGAAAACTTTTTATACACACATTTTGAAGAAATCTGCGAGATCATGAAAGCCTATGATGTCAGCTTCAGTCTTGGCGATGGTCTTCGTCCCGGAAGTATCGCTGATGCTAACGATGCCGCTCAGTTTGCCGAGTTGGAAACTTTGGGAGAGCTTACAAAAATTGCCTGGAAACACGATGTTCAGGTTATGATCGAAGGCCCTGGTCACGTTCCTATGCATCTTATTAAAGAAAATATGGATAAACAGCTTGAGATCTGTCACGAAGCACCATTCTATACCTTAGGACCGTTAACAACAGATATCGCTCCTGGCTACGACCACATTACCTCTGCAATCGGTGCGGCCATGATTGGATGGTTTGGTACGGCAATGTTGTGCTACGTCACTCCAAAAGAACATTTGGGTCTTCCTAATAAAGACGATGTTAAGCAAGGTATTATTGCCTATAAAATTGCTGCTCATGCTGCAGATCTTGCAAAGCAGCATCCAGGCGCAAAAGTATGGGATGATGCTTTGTCTAAGGCTCGTTTCGAATTTAGATGGAAAGATCAGTTCCGTTTGAGCCTGGATCCGGAAACAGCCGAATCCTACCATGATGAAACATTACCTCATGATGGTGCAAAAGTGGCTCATTTCTGTTCCATGTGCGGCCCTCATTTCTGCTCGATGAAAATTACGCAGGATATCAGAGAGTACGCAAAGGAAAGGAAATTAAACGAAGCCGATGCCATAGAAATGGGGTTAAAAGAAAAGGCCCAGGAATTCTCCAGAGCAGGAAGGGACTCGGATTGACAACCTTGTTTTAATTGGCTACCATAAGTGGCCTGATTTTTAGGCCCTTACACAACTGTTTGAGGTTAATATTAAAAAAATACGTTCAAGAAATTTATATATTTAGGAGTAAAAATGCCTACAGCTAACCAGCTTATTAAGCGTAAAAGAAAACCAAAACGTGCAAAAGATAAATCACCGGCTCTTCAAAGCTGTCCACAAAGACGTGGTGTGTGCCTTCGTGTTTACACTACAACACCTAAAAAGCCAAATTCTGCTTTAAGAAAAGTAGCCAGAGTTCGTTTATCAAATGGTTTTGAAGTTACGTCTTATATTCCTGGTGAAGGGCATAACCTTCAAGAGCACTCTGTTGTGTACATCCGTGGAGGAAGAGTAAAAGATCTTCCTGGGGTTAGATACCATACAGAGCGTGGTCGTGGAGACTTACAGGGTGTAGCAAATCGTATGCAATCACGTTCCGTATACGGAGCCAAGAAAAAGAAAGAAGGTAAAAAATAGATGTCTAGAAAATCTAAAGGGTTTCATAGAGAAACTATTCCGGATCCAAGATTCGGCAGCACTGTTCTTACAAAATTTATCAATAAAGTTATGTTGGGTGGTAAAAAAAGTACAGCTCAAAATATCGTTTATGCCGCTTTGGATAAATTAGCGGAATCAACAAAAGAGACTCCACTGCAGTCTTTTGAAAAAGCGTTAAAAAACGTAATGCCTTTAATGGAAGTTCGTTCAAGACGTGTAGGTGGCTCTACTTATCAGGTTCCTGTTGAAGTTCGCCCTGCTCGCGCTTCTGCTTTGGCAATGCGTTGGATTATTAAACATTCCAGAGACAAAGCTGGTCGTCCAATGGAAGACAGATTGTGTCAAGAGCTTTTAGACGCTTTTAACAAAGCTGGTGCTTCAATTAAGAAACGTGAGGAGACACATAAAATGGCAGAAGCTAACAAAGCATTTGCACATTTTAGATGGTAATACTATGTCAAACAAAAAAATCCCTTTAGAAAAAGTTAGAAATATTGGAATTGCTGCTCACATTGATGCTGGTAAAACCACATTAACCGAGCGCGTTCTGTTTTATACCGGAAAATCTCACAAAATCGGTGAGGTTCACGATGGTAATGCAACAATGGACTGGATGGTTCAGGAGCAAGAGCGTGGTATCACTATCACATCTGCTGCGACAACCTGCTACTGGAAAGATATTTGTATTAACATTATTGATACGCCAGGCCACGTTGACTTTACTGTTGAAGTAGAGCGTTCGTTGCGTGTTCTTGATGGCATGGTTGCTGTATTTTGTTCCGTTGGTGGTGTTCAGCCTCAAAGTGAAACAGTATGGCGTCAGGCTGTAAAATATCAGGTTCCTCGTATTGCCTTTATCAACAAAATGGACAGGGTTGGAGCTGACTTCGATCGCGTTGTTCAAATGATGGTTGATGTTCTTCATGCCCGTCCGGTAGTTGTAAACTATCCGATTGGAAAAGAAGATGTTTTTGAAGGCATGGTTGATCTGGTTGCTGAAAAAGAATATTTCTACGCTGAAGGAAAAGGCGATGGTTCTCAATATGATGTGAGAGACATCCAACCTGAAAGAAAAGAGTTGGTTGCTGCGTTACGTGAAAAACTATTAGAAGCAGTAGCTGAAGCTGATGATAAATTATTGGAAAAATATTTAGAAACCGGAACGCTTTCTGTTGAGGAAGTTAAGTATGGTATTCGTAAATTAACGATTGATGGAACTATCGTTCCTGTTTTCTGTGGATCAGCCTTCAAAAATAAAGGTGTTCAGCCTTTATTGGATGCTGTAAGTGATTATCTTCCTGCTCCTGTTGATTTGCCTCCTGTGAATGGTATTAACCCAAAATCAGGTGAAAACGAAATTCGTAGACCTAACACTGAAGATTCGTTATCTGCACTTGCATTTAAAGTTCAATCCGACCCGTTTGTTGGTAAACTTACTTACATTCGTGTTTATTCAGGTAAATTACAGCCAGGTTCTTACATTATTAACACGACTCGTGATAAAAGAGAGCGTGTTGGACGTATTGTGCAAATGCACGCCAATACAAGATCCGAAATGGACGAAGCAAATGCTGGTGATATTATCGGTGCTATCGGTTTAAAATATACAAAAACGGGTGATACCCTGGCTTTGGAATCAAACCCGATTATTTTAGAAAGCATAGACTTTCCGGATCCAGTTATTTTTGTTGCTATTGAGCCAAAAACTAAAACAGACCAGGAAAAACTGTCTACAGCTCTTGAAAAACTATCGGATGAAGATCCTACCTTTAAATATCGTACGGATTCTGAAACAAGCCAAACCATTATTTCAGGTATGGGCGAGCTTCACTTGGAAATTATTGCAGACAGACTTTTACGTGAGTTTTCTGTTGGTGCCAGCGTTGGTAAACCTCAGGTTGCCTACAAAGAATCCATCACTAAAAAAGCTAACGCTGAAGGTAAGTTCGTTAGACAAACCGGTGGTAGAGGTCAATACGGACACTGCGTTCTTGATATCGAACCTCTTGAGCGTGGAACTGGTTTCATATTTGAAAGTAAAGTAGTTGGCGGAAGAATTCCAAAAGAATATATTCCTTCCATTGAAAAAGGTATTAAAGAAGCGTTCGCAAGCGGTATTATTGCTGGTTACCCGGTAATCGATATTAAAGTAACTGTACTGGATGGATCTTTCCACCCTGTTGACTCTTCAGACGTAGCCTTCCAAATCGCTGGTTCTTACGCTGTAAAAGAAGCCTTTAAATCTGCGGGTCAGGTTATTCTTGAACCTGTTATGGATGTTGAGGTAGAAATCCCTGAACAAAACATGGGTGATATTATTTCTGATCTTAACAGTAGACGCGGTAAAATTGAAAAAATTGAAGCTGGAAAAAACAATATCCAGGTTGTAAAAGCATTGGTTCCATTATCAGAGATGTTTGGTTATTCGACCACTTTACGGTCTCTGACCCAAGGTCGTGGTATTTACACGATGAAATTTTTTATGTATAGTGAGTGCCCAAAACAGATCTTTGAATCTTTGGTTGCTGACAAGTCTAAAGGAGGATAACGTACATGGCTAAGGAAAAATTTGAGCGTACGAAACCGCACGTAAATATCGGAACGATC
>CAZFCP010000013.1:0-72091 GCA_964517775.1 uncultured Candidatus Marinamargulisbacteria bacterium
GCGCTTTCTCGGCGTCCAGCAACTTTCCCTGATACGAGATGCGTTGGGGGATGGCCTCGGTTGCAACGGCACAAACCATGCAAAAAGCAAAAGCGATTAGGCTCATTATTCGGATTTTTTTCACGAGAACGTTCATGGCTGTACCTTTCTTTGAGACGATAGCAACCCCTTTTCTTTAACAAATAGTACCCATTCTGACATCATTCAAAACCTTTCGAGCTTAAATTCGCGTTAATATCACACACATCATTCATAAAAAATTTTGGGCACATTCAAAAAGCTTCCAAAAAATATCATAAGTAGTCTAAAATAGACTTGAATTACAATGAAAAACTCACCTTCTCAATCTCAACTTGCAAATATCATTACAATCAGCCGGATTATCGGTGTAGGGCTTTTGTTTTGGCTAACCCCATTTGAAACCAATTACCTCCAACTTTGGGTCATTATCATTTACACGATCATTTGTTTAACAGATTTCCTGGACGGCTACATCGCTAGAAAACTGAATATTGTATCAGATTTTGGGAAAATTCTAGACCCCCTTGCTGACAAGATTTTAGTGTTGATGTTTCTGCCACTTCTTCAAATGGGCGTCATTTCCGCATTCCCTGTTTTTTTAATTTTAGCCCGTGAATTTATCGTGATGGGTATGCGCGTTTTCTCTGCAAAATATGGTCAGATTGTAGGCGCCGGACTTTCTGGAAAAATCAAAACAGCACTCACTCTTCCTATATGTGGCCTTTTATTTACCCGTGTTCCTGTCACAGAAGTTCAGCTTCCAACCGTGTTTTATCCACTACAACTTCTTGTATCCTGGATTTCAACCTGGCCTCAGCTTGTGATTGACGGATTAATCTGGTCGATGGTTCTGGTCACTATCTGGTCGCTTCTGGATTATTTAAAGGATTTTATCTGGTTTTACTTCCTGAACAATGCCAACGGAGACGTAAAAAAAGCCAAAAAAGACCTCAGATTGCTTATTCCAAATTCTATAACCCTGTTAAATTTATGTTGTGGATTGATGGCCAGTATTTATGCCTGGTTCGGTGTTTTTCACTCGGCTGTTTTACTTGTCATTGTAGGCACCATTTTAGATAGTCTGGATGGTAAGCTGGCCAGAAAACTGGACGCCTTCTCAAAATTTGGAGCAAAACTGGATTCACAGGCTGATTTCACCAATTTCGGGATCGCCCCGGCCGTCGTTATTTATAAATTATTAAGTATGAGTGCCCTGCCTTATCCAACAACAATAGGTGTTTTATTGGGATTTTTATACTATGCATCCGTTCATTTTAGATTAAGACGTTTTGATAAAGGCGGACACAGCGATTATTTTGACGGATTACCCTCGCCTGTAGGAGCCGGGCTTATCGTGCTGGCGGCCATTTCCAGCATTTTGTCCCAATGGTTCATTTTTATCCCGATCTGCTTCATCATCGGTGGATTGATGGTGTCCAAAATCCCTTACCCTCACATGGATATTTTATCCTCAAGACGCTTAATCCGGGCCTTAAAAATCCCCATGCTGATTTTTCTGCCGTTAACTATCCTGCACCTCTTGCAAATTCATATTGCCAACAAAATTTTTGCCTATGAAATTTTATTTGCTATTGTATCGGTATACTTGTTTTTACCTTTGACAGCCGCCAATAAAAAACGGGATCAGGCCCAAGAAACGCCTCAATAAAAGGATCGTCATGCATAAACTTTACCCCAATGTCCGCCTCGGAAAAAATGTGGTTATCGAAGACTTTGTGATCATTGGAAAACCTCCGGCAGGTGCTGTGGAAGGTGAGTTTGAAACGGTTATAGGGGATAACGCTGTTATTCGATCCCACACGGTTATTTATGCCGGGAATAGTATTGGAGATCACTTTCAAACCGGGCATCATGTGTCTATCCGCGAACATAATCGTATTGGAGATAATGTGTCGGTAGGAACCTCCTCTGTCATTGAGCATCGCACGACAATCGCCAACGGAGTGCGTATTCATACCCAGGTTTTTGTCTGTGAATTTTCTACCCTTGAAGAAGACGCCTGGCTAGGGCCAAATGTCGTTCTAACCAATGCCAAATATCCCAGATATGAAGGTGTAAAAGACAATTTGTCAGGAGTTGTGATTGGTAAACAGGCCAAAATCGGTGCCAATGCCACTATTTTACCGGGCATCCACATCGCAGAAAACAGCCTCATCGGAGCCGGTTCCGTTGTCAGCAAAAACGTTCCGAAAAACGAAGTGTGGGTCGGAAACCCCTCTAAAAAAATCAAAAACGCCACTGAAATCGGCTACAACCAGTAAATCTCCCCATTTTGGAATTGAACTCAATCCGGCCCTGTGCTAAAATCGCAAATGGAGAGCTGGCAGAGTGGTCGATCGCGGCGGTCTTGAAAACCGTTGAGCCGAAAGGCTCCGGGGGTTCGAATCCCTCGCTCTCCGCCAAATTAAAAATAAACATGTTTAATTTCTTTCCGCCCTACCCTTACCCCTTATTCTTTGAAAGCCCCCTTCAGATTTATGATAGATTTAAAAAACATTCAAACTGAAGTTGACACCAGTTACCTGTATAAAAAACTTTCAGAACATGAAACAGACAGCGATATTGCCGCAGTTTTTTTAGAAATGAGCCAGATCGAAAGAGAGCATGCTCTTTCATTTCTAAAAAAATTCAATAAAACAGAATCCAGCCTTCCTTTACCCTCAAAAAGAGCCAGACTTTTAAATAAAATCGGGTCTTTAATCAGCTACGATATCGTTCTTGGTATTGTTCTTGATACAGAAAAAAACCTGTCACGCTCTATCTTAAAACACAGGAAAGAACGAGGAGAATCCCGTTCTGTTTCGGATACAGCACATGTGGCCATTCTTCAAAATTTAATCCAGAACAAAACAATTTCTCCAGGACAAATTGCAAAATTTGAAAAAAAACATAGAACCATTGGCAGCAATGCCCTCCGTGCAGCCGTTTTAGGCGGAAATGACGGTCTTGTATCCAACTTCAGCCTGATTATGGGAGTAGCCGGAGCAAGCAGTAGCCAAAATATCATTCTGTTATCAGGTCTTGCAGGATTACTGGCAGGTGCCCTATCCATGGCATTAGGAGAGTGGATCTCAGTTAAAAGTTCGCAGGAACTTTACGAAAATCAAATGATTATTGAAGAAGAAGAGCTAAAATCAAATCCAGAAGGTGAATTAAAAGAACTGGCATTAATGTTCAGAACAAAAGGCATACCCGAAACAGAAGCCCATCAAATGGCAACAGAACTCTTTAAAGATGAGAAACAGGCACTTAGTTTTCTCATTCAGGAAGAACTTGGCATTCATACAGACGAACTGGAAGGATCTCCCATGGAAGCAGCGGTAGCCTCTTTTATCCTGTTTGCGTTTGGGGCTGTCATTCCCTTAATTCCATTTTTCTTCTTTTCAGGCCTAACAGGTATTTTACTTAGCACCGGATTTAGCGCCATTGGCTTATTTGTCATAGGTGCAGCCATAACATTATTTACAGGAAAAGATGTCTGGTATTCAGGCTTTAGACAGGTATTATTTGGAATTATGGCAGCGGCTATCACATTTGGAATAGGCAAATTAATCGGGGTATCGCTGTAAATCAGCGGGATAACTAAAACCCCCAGGTAATCCCATTCGTCCATTGTGTATCTAAAACCTGAACGCCAGGGGCTGGAACACTGTTATAATTCAGCGCCAACGTCATCGTGAGGCTAATTTGAGAGGTCACCGCAAAGGAAAGTGATGTATTCAAATCCGCCCGATGATCCCCAAAATTCCCTGTATTTAACAACGACCGGATTGTCGAAGAACACGTAATCGTCGGGGTAACGTTCCACAGCCACGACACGTAATTCACCAATCGAATTTCTGTTTGATTTTGAGAGGATGCAAGTGTCTGAGATTCGCCCAACATACCTAAACCGTACATCACATTCGGGCTTACAGTGCTATCCTGAACGCCAGCCAGGTTAAACCTGAGTCCGGCGCCTAAATCAGTTCGGCTGTTGATTTGCTGAAGTCTATTGTAACTTTGTAAGAGTACCCCTTCCCACTCATAGCTGGAATTTATTTTCTGGATATAACGCACCGAGGCCTGGCCTGTATCCGTATAAACCGAACCGGATTGCGAGGCATTTTCATAGGAAAACTCTACCGTCGTTCTGGATTTTGGCAGCACATAGTCCATGCGGTAAGAGCCTGAAATATCGTTGGACTGGGTATTACCGCTTTGCAAATTCATATTCAAACCGACCTGATGATTAAACCCGGGATCCAAAGGGTTATTTGGTAAATCAAGTGTAAAAACCTGGGCCTGTACGACTGAAACCATACATACACAAAGCACCATACATAACCGATACATTTTCATTAAAAAACCTTTCACATGACGCTAATTGTCTTAAGTGTATCAGAAACCATGAAAGGATTGGGGATGTATGACAATCGTACTAGTAATCTGAGACATAACGCCTTGTCTTAAACGAGGGTGCAGAATCTGCTGTGCAAGTTCAGTAGCAAAATCCCTATCCCAGTTTAAAATCACAGTATTAAGAAGCTGCCATTGCCTGTCTGACAAAGGAACCGCTTCGCCCGATTTTGGTAAAAAGATAAACACTGGCCTATTTGACGTAAAAACAGAGTTGCCAGGATCTGTTAAACGTTGCCTCTCGAGTTGGTTAAACTCTCTTACTTTGAGTGGAAATGAATAGCAAAGTCCAACACAATCTGACGGATCCGTCCGCTGTAAAAAACGGGCAGGATGTTCTTCTGTGGGAAAAACTCTGGATGGCTTAATCCGGCTTAAAAGATAGTTGTGTTTATCCATTTTATCCATAACAACCAACTTCTCAAAAGCTCTTTTAACATGAAATAAAAGCATCTCTTTTTGCTGGGATGATGACCAACCTTCCAGCTGTATCAGACCTGACTCTATTCCCTCACAGATTTTTGCATGATAGCCATTTAAATCCTTGTCTGAAATAGCGTTTACATCAAAACCAATCCAGGCTTTATATTGTCTTAATATCTCTCTTAGCACCTGTTTACTGGAGACATTCGGAATACGGCCCTGACGTCTATAAAGTGTTTCCTGTAATTTTAAAGACATAGTCTGAGGATCGTCATACACCCGTGTAGATTTCAATTTGGATTTAAACGGCTTTATAAGACGGAATGGAAACCGGTTACGCTCAAAGTTATCTTTACGTCCATACTCAAAACCAGCCTGATTAACAACATAAACAGCCCCCGGACTAGAAAATGAAACCGTGGGTAAGTCTGGATGCAGCATAAACATCTCACTAAGACGCAGTCTTTTTTGGCGAAAAACATCAACTATCATTGCCCTATCCTCTATTACGCGAATGGCTTTATAGGGCGATAAATGATAACGAAGTAATAAGGCAACACGTTCAGAAAGTCGCCTGTCTTCAGCCTCTGAAAATTGAAATTGAGTATAGCCAGACAGACCCTTTAGTACATCATCAGACAGGTTACCCGCACATAGTATGGATTCAACCAGCTTTAATCCAAAACCAGTATCTGGGTGCCCGGTCATAAGGCGATTTACGTGGGATGACGTAACAAAATGTGGGGCACACAATTCGACAGCCTCGTCTATTTCCGATGCTGAAGGTGCTATATTTCTGGAAGAAAAAGAATTATTATTAGAGCTTGAAATATGAAACGCTGTCGGAACATTTAAAATTTCACATAGGACACCATAAGCTACGGCAGCTTTTCTTAAAGCCAGACTCAAATCAGAGGTCTGCATGTATTGGTCAAAAAGAGTCGTCATGAGGGTTTCAGCATCGGTATTCTGTCCATTTAACACAGCCTTTATGGATGCAATCACTGTATCCTGAATATGAATACGAGGATCAAAACAGGCAAGACTGGCTGTATCTTTAACGGTTTTTGCACAGGAAAGCAAACGGTGCTTATCTGGTCCTGGCTGTCTTAAAAAGGCTTCTCGATCGAAACACCGCAGCAGTGTTTTGCAGTCATCAGAACGGTGTATGGACGTCCATTCCAATAGAAGGGGCGTCTGACCTTCGACACCTGAAGACAGAATAGATTCAAGTAATACCCCCGAGCTTTTCATCCAGTCCAGCAACTGTACTTCACTATCTGCCGGCACCCGACATGCCTGTGTTTTTTGTCCATAAAGTGTTGACACTATAACAGTACAAACCTCAGGAAAACGCGTCTGTGGAAACCAAGTCAAAAGAGACATCAGGGATGCGATGTCATGTTTAACAATATAATACATGATGCTTTTGGAACTTAAGGCCCAATCTACACGTTTTAACAAAAACAGAGCTAACCGGGCAGGATGCGATACCCAATCCTTTAACGTTTCAATATGTCTGCCAGTCATACAATGATCATAAGGGTTTAAAACATCATAAGGTGCCTGACAGGCCAAGAGTGATTTAAAAACAGTTTCGGCTGAATCAGAACCCCGTTTTCTTATCTGACAATAGGAAAAAACGGTTCTAATACCTGTAATCTGCACCGGTGGATTTGCATCTAAAACACGCTCAATAGACTCAAAATTTTCTAAAATCTTATCCACCAGTTTTAAATCAACAAAAGGACGAATATCCCAAAGTTTGGATCTAAATTTTTGAGACGCACTTCCTGGTATTGGGATTAGTTTTTCCAATTCAGCTAAAAATCCCAGAAAAAGAAAGCTATTTCGCTGACCTTGAAATGATTGAGGTACTAAAGGTGCCGTATTACCCAAAGCCATCCATAGTGTAGATAAACACATATTCAACGATTGTATGGAATACGGAGTCTGAACAAAAACCTGAGCCATGGCCTCAAAGGTAGGGAAACTCAATAGCTGGTCTACAGATCCGGTTAAACAAGGTAAAGCAGGTTCGTATCGGCGCAATAACTTGTCTCTGATCGTCTCTGGATCAGCAGAAGGACAGGAGTATTCGTCAACAAACCATCGTTCGATAAGCACTCTGGCTTCAGGAACCGTATCTTTGGCCTTCATCAGAAGAAGCTCGATATCATGACCATGATTCTGGTATAACTCGAGGATAGTTTTAATCAGTCCAGCCTCATGATCTGATATGGCCTTATATATTTTTGACATCATCACCTGAGTATCAAATAACGAATACATAGGCAAATTGGATAAAGAAAAGGTATCTTGAACAGCATGACTGAAAAATCCGGGGATAAAGGATTTTAAACCTGAAACTTCATGAACATTATTTCCAAGAACAGCCTTTTCACAACAGTCAAACACACTGCTCATCATCTTGTCTGTTTCCATAATCTGCTGAAAACGAACCATCATTCCAGCATTACAGTTTTGCCAGTCACTTGGGAATACCTCCATTTTTTCACGGGCCATATCCATGTTTTGATGCATAACGTGGGGTAACCAGACTGTAAACTCTCTTAATACAATGTATAAAACAGGATCTTGTAAATTAGAACTTAATAAATAAGCGTTTAAGCGGGATACTTTATCCAAAAAGTCAGTGTTTCTTTGCGTTGTGCCAAAATGAGTCAACAGTTTTACGATAGACGCTCTGGCTTTGGGATAGTTAGGGCTTTGTCGGAAATCGGCTTTCCAATCGTCATGGAAAAGTCCTCCGGGTTGAAACTCTTCAGGAAAACGACGTCTTAGCTCGGGGCTGACCTCTGTAGATAACGATTGGGATTTTGAAAACCGGGGTTTCCATAGTTCATCAGAAATAGTCAGGGTTCTATTATTAAGGCAATCTATAGTTGTAGTAAATAAGTCCGGAATGGACAACTTACAAGACAACAACGGATGAGTACCCTGAGGAAAACGAAACACCGATAAAAGATTTACAAAAAAATCAGGAACAAACTGCTTAGCCCCGTCTTCCAGCCATTGCCTTAACGCTGCAGTCGCATAGAGAGGTCGCAAGTCATCGTCTTTAGCCAACTCTTCCAAAAGCGACAACAGGCTTGCTGATCGTACATTATCTTCTTTATGAGGGGGCAGGCAGGCCAAAACAGTCTCAACATTATCAACAAACCATGGCTTTAATGTTGAGCATAATAAGTCGTAAGACGTACGCAAACCGAAACTATTAATTAATTGTAAGCATAATTTATCCTGACCAAACATTATGGCAATCGCCTGAAAAGACGGAATCATGTGTGTATCGGATAACGTTCGAGAATACTCTTTCCAGAATTCAATCAGCTGATCTTCTGTAAACTGTTGAAAAACAAGCATATAGGATTGAAGATGATCTTTTGTCAGTTGTTGAGTATCCGCACCAGTTACCCAGGCTCGAATATCGTGAGGGAAATCAGGATAAGCCTGAACGGCCAGCCTGAATAAAAAACCATCCGTTTGATTTTGAGCTGAAGGATTAAGAAAATCGGCCAAAGACTGAACCCCATAAAAAAATGGATTCCGGCTTAAAAAATCAGCAACCCGAGCGTGATTCCCTTGTGTTGTAACAGCCTGGTGAGCCTCTACCCATTCGGTATTTCGCACAACCAATGCAGCGGAACAGATCGCTCTTACTTCATCCGTATTCCAGGTAAACTCACGTTCCATAAATTGAATACCACTGACACTTCCCAAAATATGAGCAGCCTGAGCCAGATATACTTTGGCAGCAGGATTTTTTGCTATCAGCAGTTTTAAACCGTTTCCCTCATCCTCACGCAGGGTTCCTAACGAAAAAATCAATCGCGCAGCCTGCTGAAGGGCTTTGGCGGATAATCCTATAGGATAGGCTTTATACACCAGTAAAAAATTTTGAGCCGTTTCACAGGATTCACAGAAATTCATCACAAATTTTGCAGGGTTGCCTGAAAAATCCAACAATCGATTTTCAGCTAGTTTTATAAAAAGATCTACATCATTTTTCTTTAGCACTTCCTCAAAAAAAGCATTGGCTTCACGTTTAAAAACAAGTGAAGGTAAAAAGAGTCGCCAGTCCTCAGACCACATGTTTGAAAAAGACATCAGGTAAGATTTGTACACTGCATCTACAGACATATTTTTGGGATTAATAAGCATCTGTTTTAATCCAGATATATTACGAACCGTCAACGCAGCGATAAACGTATGAAAGACAGGTGTAAATGAATAACGGCTTACGTGTCGTTTCAAATCATCTAAAAATTCTGGACGATGTTTAAGCAACTTTTCAAGCGATGTAATATGTTTTAAAACCTGTTGTGTATATTTTTTAGGAGGAGACTCCTGCTGCGCAAGCTGCATAAACCCATAAAGGGTCCAGGCATAGAACACCATGGGATGTTTATGCGAAACTTTTGTAGCAAACAGTGAAAAAAACACGTTCAGGTTATCAGGAGAAACTCGGGAAGACCGAAAACCTAAAGATCCCAGACGAAGCTCTCCTTTCATAAAGGTTTCGAGGTATAAAAGCTCAGGATACTGAGTCAATGCAATTATTTTTTGAGATATCATATAGGTCGTCTCGCAGACTGCATTTCGATGCCACCTTCAACATCTGGGACCCTAGTTTGGGCAGGATTAGCATGGGATTGAGTAACAACTCGGACAATCCCTAAAGGCCCGGAAAAAAGCGGAGCTCGACGTTGATCTTCAGGCCCAAAAACACGGATAATCTGACAGGCTAAACACGCCGTGAAAAAAAACTGCATAAGACCTGGAAGCAAATAACCTAACCCCTGCTGTGCTAAAACAGCCACTGTGAGCCATCCGTAATTTTGAGCCAGATTTTTGAGATAATCGCCTACAAAACTTTCAGGATAGAGTGGTGCATCGATTGTTACTTGAGGCAAAGGATTAGATACATTTAACTGCTGGAGCTGTCTTAAGGTGTCTTTTAAAGGTGTTGTATCCAGATCTGGATTTAAAGCAGAAAGATTATCTAGAAGAGCTGTTGCCGAAGCTGCCAGAACGCCCATTCTACAGTTAAAAGATAAAGCCGGAGACTGTGGACGTTCAGGAGAAAACCCCGCTCTATCCATTTGGAATTGAACAGGAATATCAGGAAAGCGGCCCAGAACACGAGATCCATCAGGTACAACTTGTTTCGATACACTCTCACCAGCTTTACCAAAAACAACAGCATACTGCACAGAATCTGTATCCGAAGTAGCCGTCACTGAAACAGGGCCGTAAGCATTATCCGCCCACAACGGGTATACCCTATCGTTAATAGAAAAGTTGCCCTCTGAAACGTTAACCTGCTGAAACTGTGATAAAGGCAATACATCACCCCTTACAGAGCTAGTCCTGACCATAACTAGTTCAGACGTAAACGACAAAATCGCCAAAGGATTTGAGCTAATAGACGGTAACCGTATAAAAACCTGAAAATCAGCATCCGGCTTCTTGATTCCAAGCTCAAACTTGCTGCTGAGATCAAACAATCCCAGACACATTTCTGATAGACCACACCCTACAGGATATGTAGCATTTACAGCTTGCCTATCAAAAACACTGATTATATCCCGAGGAAAATACTGACATTCAGACTGAGAACTGTTTGTAACTACATAACGTCCCATTCGATCAAAAAACTGTGAAGGATCTTCTGAAAATAAACCATATGCGCTTTGGTTGAAAGCCGTATCAAAATGGGTCTGAACAACATCTGCAAGCCCCATACAGGTAGTATTTGCAGCCTGAAGAGACTCCATCACGACATGGGCGGTTTGTTCCGTATGATTAAAAGCCACAGTCTCCAGATTGCCGGTAGCCTGTTTCATGGTTTCTAAAAAAGAATCCCTAGTGGTTCTGGCAACAGTATTTAGGTACGACCATGAACTCAAAATCGACACAAAATCAGACGATTTAAACAGATCAGATGGGGTGTCAGGTTTCGTAAAAGATACGCAGACGGTTTGAATAAACAAGCCTAAAGCATACCCCAAAACAGCACTCAAAACCTGAGCAATGCCACTATACTTTTTAAACAGTAACCGCACCTTTTGTTCATTGGCATCTATCGGAGACGAAGAATTGTTCATACAGTTTTTTACTGTATGTAGAAAAACACCCATTAAAACAATATCTACAGCCAGGCTGGAACCAATTTGAATAAGTGGAGATAACGTAGTTAACCGTCCTAAAAGCTGCAGCATGAGTTGGATATGATCCGAATAGGTTTGAAGTAACTCGGATGTCTCAGCAATAGTTTGGTTAAATGTGCTTTCAAAAACCTGATTTTGATTTGAACCTGCAATTCTTGCTGAGCTTATATCATCTCTGTTAGAACTAGGAAAATACGGTAAAAAATTTACATAAGAAGAAGATGGAACAGTCACTGACTTAGGGGCAACATATTGTGGTAAAAAAGATCCCGAAACAATCCTACTGACTTGTGGAGGACTTGCAAAAAAAGCCGTTCTAATAGACGCATCATGATCTAAACCACAAGTCTGTCTTAATTGATTTTCAAGATACGGAATATAAGTTTCTTTCACGTATGCCTGCTGCTGAGCAGCCAAATCGGGTAAATTCAACTGCAGTATCTGTCCAGCTTCATTAACCCATTTACCAATAGCCCACTCCATTCTCAAATGGAATAAGATCATATAGGTTTGAAAATCTTCAGCATTCAAAGCAGCAAAACGGGAATCAGTCCTGAAGGAATCCGTAAGTGATTTTAAAACATCAAAAACAGTCAAAACATCCTCAAACGATTTATCCGTCGTCTGACTTTCCCGCACCATTATATCCAAAGTGGATTTTAATGCGTTTTCATACTCAGAAAACTCACGTTTAAACGTGTTCAACTGATCCTCTTTTTCTTTTAAATCCGGTACCCGAATGGCAAGAAAACAGGATTGAACAATCAATGTAATAAACCTCTGAACCAGAACAGGTTTTACCAGATCCCAGAAAAACTCTTTCCGAAAACGACTTGGAACCGGTTGTGCTGTCAATGGGATAGAAGAAAACACGTCTGGAGCAGACAACCTGTTAAATAGAGCATTTCTTTCATCAACTGTAACCGGAATACGTGTGCGAAAAGACTGAGGTACCAGCGGCAAAGATACCGCCATAATTTTAAACTGAAGACTCATAAAATCACCTTTAAAAAGTTAATCTAAACCCGTAAAACGATTATCGTAAAAGGTTTGTGTTTTTTTCAGGCTAGTCTAAAATATCCAGGCAGATTTCCCTGGCAATATCCTCGTTTATAGGCATTTCACCCAATTCTTCCACCATATTTTCAAGCACATCGTTATCGTAATACAACCTCTCGATAGATCGGGCCCATTGTTTGGGATACAGTATGGCAATAAGCTCGGGAACCACTTCTTTTTCCAACATCAGATTGGGTAACGCATAAAATTTAGTCTGATTTTTCAAGATGTCCAACACCAACAGCCGAATTAAATAACCTATAATCGGGATTCGGGTCAGCAGGCCAACAGTCCCGCTTAAAATCAACGCTTTGGGATTATTAAGGGGGATTACAACCTGCATCGGTGTTTGCAGATACATGGCCTCAGCCGTGTTGGTTCCGGGAATGGTGATTAACAATCTGGCATGCTGAACCTGCTCCAGCCCCGACTGCACCACAACCTCAATTCCGGCACTGTCACACGCTTCAAACGCTTCCGTAAATTGCTTTTGAGTAATAAAGGGAGAAATAGCTACCCGGGCTTTAAAATCAGGATGATTTTTTCGAATCTCCTGAATGGTTTCAATCATAATGGGAAAAAGCCCTAAAAAATGCTGGGGACGAGACCCCGGAAAAAACAAACAATAGTGCCTGTCACCCCAGGAAACCGGCGGATGCTCTTCCAGAAAATGAGCCACCTTCACGCCCATCAAATCACCATCACTGTCTTTATAAAACACCCGTTTGAATCCAGGCAGTCTTAAATTCTCATGTTCAGTATAGGCATATTTCGGAACCCCAAGCCTGAATCCCAGCAAACGTGTATATAACGGATCTCCACCTAAAAATAGCAAGGCCCCCTGCCCTTTGTGTTTTTTTCTAAAGGGAAGCCCAAAAATAAAACCTAAAGTCTCTCTGGGAGCATACACCCGCGATACATTCGGCAGCGCCATAGCCAATTCTTTTTCCTGCCCGGATGAAAACTCGCAAGGCGTCAAAAAAATCACAATATCTACATAAGGATCCAGCGAAACAGCCTCTTTAACAATACTGGTTACCCAGCTGCTTAATTCTCCTGGAGAATTGGTTTGGATATAAAGTGTAAAATCGGAAGACATACTTATCTATAATAATGCTTTAGGTAATAAATCCTGTAAATCTTTTGTTTTCTGATCCGATTTTTTAGGCAAAATCAGCAACGCATCATCCGTATCCACAACCACCACATTATCTACATCTACAAGTATAATTTTTTTAGAAGGCGCATACACCACATTCTGATGACTGTTCACACACAGCACATCACCTTTTACAGCATTCCCAGCCTCATCATTTGGCCAAAAATCATCAAGCGCCGACCAGCTGCCAATGTCATTCCAGTCAAATTCAGATACCAGTAACCGCGTCTCAGCCATGGCTTTTTCCATAATCCCGTAGTCGATGGAAATGCTCTCAAACGTCTGAAACAACTCCCCCACCCGAGACGGATCAGCCTGAATGTTCATTAAAATCTCATAATGATGAGGTAAAAACTGTTTAAAAAGATCCAGAATTTTTCTAGCCGACCAAATAAACATCCCAGAGTTCCACAAAAACCTCCCCGATTCCACATAAGCCGTAGCCTTAGCCAACTCGGGTTTTTCATGAAAACACAACACGTTCGCCGGACTTTTCCCAGGCACATCCACCTCAATATACCCAAATCCCGTATGCGGAAACGTCGGTTTTATCCCAATGGTCACCAGGCAATCATCCTGCCTAACAAGCGACACCGCTTTCGAAAGCACCTCCCGGAATTTTTCCTCCGGCGCAATAAAATGATCCGAAGGCAACACAATCATCACCGCCTCAGGATCTTTACGCAACGCCTCAACCGCAGCCCACCCAATACAGGGAGCCGTGTTTTTAGCGCAAGGTTCGTAAAGAAGCTGCGAGTCTGGCATCTGCAAGTTTAAGGCTTTAAAATGTGCTTCATAGGCCAGATTACCCAAAATCCACACATTATCCGCATCCACCAACGGACTAAGCCTGTCGATGGTATTTTCCAATAAGGTTTTTGAATTTAAAATAGATAAAAACTGCTTGGGCTTCGCGTTCCTGGATAACGGCCAAAACCGAGTTCCTTTTCCGCCTGCCATAATCATTGCGTGAATCATAACGGGTAGTATAGTATACTTAACCTTGATATAAAATACCTCAGGTCTTCAAGCGCCCGTAGCTCAGCTGGATAGAGCGTTGGCCTCCGGAGCCAAAGGTCGTGAGTTCGAATCTCGCCGGGCGCACCACTTCAAATCAACTTTTTAGTACACATTCGGTACAAATCAAAATCAAAAATACACTATAAAATAAACTTAAAATTATAATTTTTAATTTCCCACAAAACGAGAGGAGACTAGTATAGATCCTTGATAAGTAAGTTCCATATTTCCATCATAAACATAATGAATCCGCTCCCGCTCTTCTCTTTCCTGCGCTTCTCTGGCTTCCCGTTCTCGTCTTGCTGCTTCTTCTATAATTTCACGTTGACGTCGTTCTTGCGCTTCACGCTCTAAACGAATAGTTCTTTTTTCCTGATGAACTTTACTTACTGCATCTGTAATAGAAAGCTTCTCAAATTGTACAGAATACACAACTGAAGACTCGTCTGCTTCTGTTCCTCGACATTTTTCTCTAATAAGCTGAGTTACTTCCGCTATAGATTCATTCCGTGCTTTTTCGAAAGTTTTACCTTCTTTTTCCATTTTTCGAATTACATCAGCCGGAACAGCCAGAGTTTGGTAACAGTCTTTTTTAATTGTTGCTTCCGCTTGTTCATAAGCTCTTCGAAAAGCTTGATAAAGCTCACTATCAAGACTACCAAAACAAAATAAAAAATGATTTTCGGCCATAAAAAAAGCAACAGCCGCTGTAGAAACGATACTAGCCCTGCACTTATGTTCAATACATGCTTCAATCATCACAGTCTCCGCATGACAAGCTTCAGCCATTGTCTGATGATTTTGGGACATACGCAACATTACGGCTGAAGACCGAATAATCTTCCCCTTACAATAGCTTTCTATCTCACTCTTTTTCTTAGCAGTTTCAGCCAAAATAGCCACCGACAACTCTTTTCCATTGGCAACTTCAGCAAGAATAACGTTCGGATCCACAAATGTATCGCAACGAGATCGAATAGACGCTTCTTCACTAAGAAGACTATTAGCCGGGATAGAACCCTCCCTCATTGCATGAATCAATCTCTTAATGTACCAACAATCTGGATTAACTCTTCCTGAATAATGTGACCAAACCAAGGCTTCAACAAGCGATTTCCCTTGAACCAGATATTGCGCCACTTCCTGAGGCCTTGCTTTAAGCCCCTTACAAAAAGACGCTAGCTCTACCTCAGCCTCTGCAATAGCCTTTTCCAGAGACTTCCCTTGAGCAACAAGATCTTGAATCCGCTTTGAGTGATCACTTACCAAGGCAGGATTAGCCTGATAATGCAAAGCAATAATACTGGCATCCCGGCTTATTCCTTTTGCCATGGACTCCATCAGAAGATCCATAGTAGCCTTTGTACCTGAAAAAGCACCGTGGACTTGAGCTTCGACAGAAGTTACTGTAGACGCCAGTAACGGATCAAAACTATAGTCACCTTGTGCAATACGCGCGTCCTGTTGAATAGTCTTTAAAATCTGCTCACCCAAAACCTTTGCGTATGCTGGAGTATCTCTGTAATGATCTTTTAATGCAGCCTCAAATAATGTCATTCCAGATGCCATATCTTGAATAACAACGTCAGGCCTTGCCTTAGTATTTTTACAGGCAGCATCAATAGATCGCTGCACCATATCAATAGCCTGATGAACAGTACCAACACCTTTAGCCAATAAAGTTTTTACCTGAGGTTCAAACACAGAGTATGAGTTGGAATTGCCCTTACAATGTGACCAAATGACTGCATCTTGAAGGGGTTTTCCTTCCGACATTGCCTGCATAATAAGTTCGATACTAGCGCCAGTACCTGTAAAAGCAGATCGGAACGGAGCTTCAGCAGTTGCTATTGCACGCTCAAGTAACGGATCAAAATTATAATTCCCTTGCACA
Organism: uncultured Candidatus Marinamargulisbacteria bacterium; assembly: GCA_964517775.1. Lineage (GTDB taxonomy): Bacteria > Margulisbacteria > Marinamargulisbacteria > SXXA01 > JAHFDB01 > CAZFCP01. The sequence goes on from CAZFCP010000013.1 coordinate 16,190, forward strand.
ATAAATTTGTCCTGATGAATATCTTTTAAAATTTGTTCTCCCAGTACAACCACATAAGCAGGGGTATCTCTGTAATGATCTTTTAAAGCAGCCTCAAACAACTTCATTCCAGAAGCCATATGCTGGATAACAACGTCTGGTCTTGCCTTGGTATTTTGACAGGCAGAATCGATAGATCGTTGAACAATATCAATAGCCTGTCGGGTAGTGCTAACATCTTTGGAAAGTAAGGCTTTTACCTGAGGCTTAAAAACAGAAAATGCGGCAGCATTACCCTGACAATGTGACCATATTACTGCGTCTTGAAGAGGTTTTCCCCCAGCCATGTATTTCACAACACTATCAACATCAGCCTTCGTTCCCACAAGTTCAGATTCAAGATCTCGTTCCACAGACAAAATTACTTCCAAAAAGCTTTTTTCAGGTAAAGGTTTAATCATTGGACCGAATACTGCTGTAAAATGTGGTTTTCCCTGATATCTTGCAGCCAGAATTGCGGCTTCATAACTAAGGCCTTTTCCCATTTCTCTAGCAACGGCTTCCACAACACTCTTGCCTGAACCAAAAAATGGGAATACATCTAGGCCATAAAGTTGTCTTTGAATATCTTTAAGAGGAGTCGTAGCAAGTTTTTGCTTACTCGACATTCTCTGCACACGAAAATCGTACACTGTATCAGAAACGGAGGATGGCCATTCACATAAGTCTAAAAATGGCTTTTCAGCAGCTTGAATAGCTTCATGTAATGGAGTTTTTTCCGCCAAAGCAGATTTTATTTGAGGTTCCATAACCAATCTTACTTCTCTTGGAAGCCAATACCAGTATTCGTCTAAGATTGCAGACTGCAAATCCATCCCTTTGGAGATGTTCATAACTACAGCTTCGAATCGAACATTGCATTTTTTACAGGCATCTAAGACTTCCCCTTCAGCAGCATCCCAGACTTCCTGTTTTGGGTACTGTAATGCAAGACGTTTATCAACTGTAGCAGCAAACACTGTTTTCCAAGCGGGGTGAGAGCGAAATTGAGCACGTTGGGCATCAAAAACTGTAGCTAAGGGCTCTAAAATGATATCTAAAGCACTAGGTAGCGAAAATCCCATAGGTGAATAGCGTTGTTTGCACAAATGATCAATAGAAGAAAAAGCCTGGCTAGGGGCTTGACCATACATTACTCTTTGATTCCAAATAACTACAGCCAATGAACAATCGTTAACTTTTCTTTGAGGATCTATAGAAGTTGCTAGTGAGAAAAGATTTTTCCCTACCCCCATTTGTACAGCTGTACCTATTAAAAGCCTCAATAACAATTCAATATTTGAAGAGGTACCAGAAGCTAGATGTTGAACGTAAGCACGTGCTTCTTGAAGAATTTGATTTGCAGGTACACCTGACTCCATTTTAACACGTAAAGAACCGGAAAAATCACGATCAAAACAACTACCACAATCAAAAATACCTTCCAAAATTGCCAAGACAGGACTACTGTATCTTACAAGTCCCCAAAGTATATGACGCCTATCTTCCTGCATCCCCTTACATAGCTGCTCAACATATTTTCGCGCTTCTTTTAGCACGTTCACAGGAGCTTCTCCTGATTTCATTCTCACTACCATTTTTAAAGCATAAGGACTTAAAGGTTCTTGCTCACTAGATCCAAACACTCTTACAATACCTTCAAATACACATTCCGGAAATTGATGAACTTGAACATGTTTTAACATACAAAACAATCGAGAAGTATCGATATCAGTACCTGAAGAGTATTTTTTCAATGCGCTTTCATACCTACCAATAACAACCGCTGGAGATTGGCCATTATTAATAGATATAATTACCTCCTCGACACTGGGATGAAGCTTTTCAACAGGAAGATACCTAGTATTGCGGCAATAACGTTCTGGAACACTAAAATGAGATTCAATGACTGCTTGCGCAAGAGAAACACCTGTATTTAAAAATCGCTGGATAACATTATCAACTGTAGCATTGGTACCCAGACATAAAGACCTTACACGCTCTTCAAAAACAGATTCAAATGATTTGCCAGTAGCAGTGGAAAGAGAAGGGACTAAACAATCTAAATCAATATTTGTCTCAGAATCACATTCACGTGCAACACTTCTAAACGGAGGAATATTTGAACGATAATGAGCGTAAAGTATAGAAGACCGCATAGAATACCCCATACAATTGCGGCGTAAAACCTCATGCACTTTAGATAATGTTCCTTGATAGTGTTGCTGAATTAATAATTTAGAATCATCAAATACTTGAGTCAAAGACATCCCAGACTCTACTTTTTGTGCCAATTGAGACAAGTATCGTTGATGATGAATAGATGATAGACCTAGCGATACTTCTATTAAGAATTTTGATTGCGACAAATCATTTGAAGCTCTAAAAAGCAAACTAAAATTCACAGGTTGTCCAGAAACTTTTTCCAAAATAGAGTGTTCAAACATCTCGAATACTTCTTTTGGCGAAATTCCAGATTCTATTTTACCAGCTAATTCTTTCGCTAAGTCTGGAACAGACTCTAAACTTTGATAAAATTGCAAATAGTTTGCACCTACAACAGCAAGTGAGACTGAAGTATGAGACAAATTATGATTCAAACATTCCAAGTGTCTAGAAGAGTTTTTCCAAAGCTGGCTAAAAGGAGCTTCTATTTCTGAAATAGCCTGAGAAACTGAACATCCCTGACGACATTTTTCATCTATTTTTGGTTTTAAATACTGCCTAAGATTAGATAATCTCCCATAATGTGCCTCAATAACAGCATCAGAAATCGGTAACCCTGTTGCAAGACCATCAACAACCCTGTCAGGAATCGCCCCTGTCCCCTGACAAGCATCAAGAACCCACTTTTCAAACTCTTGTAGTGCCTGTAACAATGTTTTTTGTAGCCCAACAGTGCTTAAAAATCTTTCACAAAAAACAACAGCACGTGTAGAAGACTGAGAAGACTGAACAAGATAACTTGATCTTAGAGTAAAATGACTGTAAACAACAGCCTGCATCAATGGTTTTCCATCTATCATAAACACTGCCACAGATTCAAGAACAGCTTTTGTACCCTTACAAGCAGCTCTAATTGGAGCATCTAATTCTGAAATCATGTCAGAAAAAAATCTACCCTGTTGAACCCCTGCCAAAATCTGATTCCCTAAAAGCTGTTTCATTTTAGGATTATCACGATAATGGTCATCCAACACAGCCTGTTGAAGAGCAATACCGCTATCAACAAGCTTCAAAACGTCATCCATCCTTGCAGAAGTACCCTCACAATAAGCTCTTAATGGACTTTCAACTTCAAAAATAGCTTGGCTAACCGTTTTACCTTGATTAATCAATTCTAAAATCTGTACTTGATACAGTTTTTTCCAAAGTGGTTTATCTCGATAATGATCTTCCAAAACAGTACTAAAAGGAACCGTTGAACCGGTGCGGACCATTAACCTAACTACCTCATCAGGTCTCGCGTTAGTATTTAAACAAGCGGAAAAAATAGAAGCTTCTTCTTCTGCAATTGCTTCGGAAACAGTTTTTCCAGACCTTGCATTTTCTATGATTTTTTCAGATAAAAGCTTAAACCAATCACTTTGCCTACCAATATCCGCCGCAGAATTCATCCCATAATGACACTCTAGAACCGTAGCATAAAGACCGCGTCGACAAACATACATTTTTTTAACAACAAGATCTGGACTAGCATTTGTATTAGCACAGGCAGATCTTATGTGAGACTCTTCTCGAGTAACAGCCTCAAATAAAGGGACTCCTTGAGTAACAAGATCTACAATAAAAGATTGAAATAAGGAACTCCAGCATGGTTTTTGGGAATAAAATTCATCTAAAGCACATTCAGCAACGATACGTATTCGTTCCTTACGAGGGATATTTTCTTCACGGGACATACATCTTTCAGCTGATGCTAACGCTTTATCTATTGCTGGAAGATCCCCTCCAAAAAGATTTTTCATATTCAAAAACATAGTGGCCGCAGTAGCCCCTCCACATTTTTGTAATTGTTTAATACGGTCTACAGGCGGTAGTTCTCGAATATCAACCCTAAGGCGAGCCGCGCGGCCAGGCGTTGATTCATATAAATAGCCCACAGACTTATGCGCTGGCAACTGAACAGGTTGTACATTCATCAAAATCCCCTTTATGTCTGTTTTTTTATTATTCAAACAATTTTTCAAGCACAGCTATGAAATAGAATTTCAAAAAATTTGTCAAGATTGAAATCATTTCAACAAACCTATACAAGCCCAACAAAAAACCTTGCAATTTTTTCCCAAATTAAGCGATAATAAGCTGTAAGGCTTTAAACAGTTACTATGTCTTGGGAGGATCTTATGCCAGTAGGTAGTGTACAACAATCTTTTGGATCATCTGGTGTTAACCCTGCACAAAAAAATCCAGCGCAGGTACAAAAAGAGCAACGCCTTCAACGAATAAACGATTTATTAGCAAGAGTAGACGTTCTTGTTAGTCAATTTAAGTTTGTTAATGACCGATTAAAAAGAAATCTTCAAGGAACTCAGGCAAAAGAAGACGCTGTTTTTGCAAAAACATTAACTGTCCAACAAGCCTCAGCAACAAGTGTTTCATCGCTACTTACTACGTTAAGAAGCAGCTTGGAAACATATAAAAAACAAGTTGCCGGAGAAAAATCCGAAACGGCTGAAACAGCGGAGAATCTGAAAACTATTAGGGACACTACAAGTCAATTAGCTACTGAAACAGATTCATTTTTAAAAGCAGAAGAGGCCGCTAATCAAGGCAAAAAAAGCTACCCAACATCTACCCTGCAGCAGGATTTAGCGACTAAAGCTAACAAGGTTGCATCGGAAACCACTAGTTCTTTGTTTAGCAATATGGATTTATCTCGCCAAGATTCACCGTCTTTTAGTGCCACTCTTCCTCACTTACCGTTTACTCCTTATCAACCACCTGCACTTTCAACACCTACTTTATCTGGACCAACAATCTTTACAGCACCTACTTCATCTGGATCAACAAGAATTAGTTCAGGAGGAAGTGGGCCTTTATCGCCAGGAATACCTACAGTACCAAACCCTGTGTTTATTGAAACTGACAAAGCTATTAGGATTCAAACTTTTATAAGGCTTGAAGAAAATTTAAAACAGTTACAAGCTGTTGATTTTGGAATATCCAGGGAAGGCATGACTTGTTATTTAATTGCAGGAATTCAGACCCTATTTAATACAAATCTAGGTTTTGATGTCTTAAAAGCACTAGTTCTTTATCCACAAGATGCACATTTTTTTTCTAAAAAAAGAACAAGCGAAGAAACTAATGTGTTTTATGAATTTAGAAATGAATTATTAAAACTATTCGAGACAGATCCTGCGACATTAGGCACTGATAAACCTATGCAAATCAAACCATTTATATCTGCCGCAGTAAAATTCCTAGGAATTATAGTCCCTGGTTTTATTACAAATAGACATAGTGATAATTGGCTAAATCAACAATCTGATTCAGGAGAAGTATTAGCGATCACTTTAGATTCTTTACTACCCAGCAATACTAGTCCTTTATATTCAAAGTTTTGTAGGTTACGTGAAACAAGTACCGTTACAAGAGACGTAACAGAAAAACAAAGAGATCCACAAGTGGAAGATAGTCCTTATGTCATGTTTACATTTTTTAAACCTGACAAAAGTATACGTTTCAGTGAATTTCAAAAGCAAAATGAACGTATTACAGGAACTGAGCAACTATGGCAGTTAGATTCAACAGGTAGTGAAAAGAGTTCTAAAACAGATGCTACAAGAATATTAGAATACTCATCTCTTAAAACAGGACAACAAATTTACTGCTTTAAGCGAATGAACAAAGATGCTAATTCAAAAATTAAGACATCCGTTATATTTAACCCATCAAATCTTCCTCGATTTGTACACATCCATCAGGGCACCGATTTGGATAGTGGTCACTATATTGTTGCAAAAAGAAATGATGACGGTAGCTGGACTATCAAGAATGACAGCTCAGTACATGTAATAAAAACAACAGATCTAGACTATATAAAGTTCATAAAAGGCATGCAACAAAACTGTACTGTAGCGGTTTTTGATTAATGCCAACCCCTCGCAACACCCTAGCCCGCATCATCCCCTACACCCCGGGGAAAGCCATTCCAGAGGTTAAAGAGGAACTGGGTCTAACCGATGTCATAAAAATGGCTTCCAACGAAAATCCTATGGGAGCCAGTGTATCGCTTCAACAACTTCAATCCACATACGATTCTGTACATATATATCCACACCAACCAGGCTCTTCGCTACTCCAAAAACTATCCCAAAAATGGGACGTAAGCCCCTCCCGGATTATATTAGGAAACGGCAGTGACGAAGTCATCATGTTCTTAGCCCTAGCCTACTTAAACCCAGGCGATGAGGTACTCAGTTCTACCTGCACATTTTCAGAATACCGATTTGTAAGCTTTTTATCGGACGGACAATACACCCAGGTTCCTGTCCTGCCCGATTTCCGCCACGATTTAAACGGCATTCTAAAAGCCATCACACCCAAAACCAAACTGATTTTTATAGCCAATCCCAATAACCCAACAGGAACGGTGCTAACCCATCAGGAACTGGAAACGTTTTTAAGCCAGGTTCCATCTTCCGTGATTGTAGCCCTGGATGAAGCCTATGCAGAATTTGCCGATCAGCATTTCCCCGACACCAAAACCTTGTTAAAAACCTATAAAAATCTGGTAGCTTTGCGCACATTTTCCAAATTGTACGGGCTTGCGGGATTGCGTATCGGATATGGAGTTGCCAGCGACACTATCGCCGAAACCGTTTTAAAAACACGGCTGCCTTTCAATATCAATAGTTTAGCCTTAGAAGCCGCAGCATTGGCCTTAGATTCTCATGATTTTGTAGAAAAAACCTTACACAACAATAAACAGGGGCTTGAGTTTCTAACAACAGAATTAACAAAACTGGGCTGCAGAGTGCTTCCAAGTCAGGCTAATTTTGTGTGTACGCTTTTACCGGAACCTTTTAAAGCCAAAGAAATTTTTGATGCCTTACTGAAAAAAGGGCTCATTATTCGTGCGCTAAACAGTTTTGGGCTGGATAATGCGGTTAGAATTACAGTGGGGCTTCCAGAGCATAATCAGGCATTAATTTTAGCATTAAAAGAATTTTTGACTTAATTTTTATAAAAGTTTATACTTTCATTTATCAACAGGATAACCATAAACCTGCTGTTTTGATCTAAAACCTAATCCTTAATAAATGGGATTAGCAAGGATTAGGATTAGTAAAATGGCTAGAATGAAAATTCTGGCCTTTTTGCTTTTTATATATTCAATCCTTGTCACCCCCTTCCATTAGACAATAATTTCAAGATTATTTGTGCCAATGGATGGGTATGAAGCCCAATGGTTTCAAAACAATATAAATTAACTTTTAAATTAATTCAATATATTTACATTATAATACCTGGTATAAAAAAACAAATTTTCTTTTTGTTTTGATCATTTCCCTATTTGTCTTGCACCAAACACAACAACACAAGGACATTCAAGAAAGTATATAGTTGAATTTTACTGGTGTAAAAATACAAGAAACCGATTGTTAAATACCCCACACACTGTTACCATTACACCATGTCCCAAGCACTAACCACTGCCTTGTATGAAAACCATGTTCAACGCAAAGCAAAACTGACACCTTTCGGCGGATATACGCTGCCCGTTTGGTTTTCTTCTTTAAAAGACGAACATACAGCGGTACGCACATCAGCTGGATGTTTTGATATTTCACACATGGGACTTTTGGATGTATCAGGCGAGAATTGCCACGACTTTTTACAAACACTGGTGTGTAACAGTGTGGATAAAACAAAAAACGGCAAAATGGTTTACGCCATGATGTTAAACGAAAACGGCGGTATTTTAGACGATATTATGATGGGTGAATGCCCTAAAAATCCTGGCCGGTTTTTGATTGTTGTAAACGCATCAAACAAAGAAAAAATCATGAGCTGGATAAATAGCAAAAAACCAGACTCCGTTACCTTAAAAGATATGAATAAAACCCGCAGTTTTATCGCGGTACAAGGGCCAAAAGCCGCAGAAATTCTGGACTCCATTTTTAATGCAGACTTAAGTGCTCAGCCAAGATTTTCCCTCAGGCATATAACGCTCAATGGCATCTCGGCAAGCGCGTTACGTACCGGCTACACCGGCGAAGACGGATTCGAGCTTATCGTACCCCACGAACACATTTCACAAATATGGGACGCTTGCCTGTCCGGAGGCATCACCCCCTGCGGCCTCGCTGCCAGAGACACCCTGCGTCTCGAAGCTGGCCTCCCTCTTTACGGGCAGGAATTATCCGAGACAATCACGCCACTGATGACACGGTACCCCTGGGTTATTGCCTGGGACAAGGATTTTATCGGAAAACAGGCGTTGGTTAACCAAAAAAGCCAGGAAAAAGACTGGGTTACCGTTGGCATTGAAATGCAGGAGAGAATCATCCCACGCAGCCATTATCCGATTCAAGAAGGCGGCGAGGTAACCTCGGGCACATTATCCCCTACTCTGGACAAGCCTATTGCCATGGCGCTTGTTAGGCCTCAGTTTGCGGAACCGGGTTCTATTGTTCATGTGTCTATCCGGCAAACATTTTATCCGGCGACCGTTGTTCCTATCCCTTTTAAATAAATCAAAAAATTTAGATGTAATTTTTTAGACATTTTATCGATAACAAATGGAGTATTTAGAGATCGGGTTAAGCAACGTAAAAAAACTTGAAGAAACTCAAGTAAAACTAAAAGCACTAAGCGACCTATTTGCACAAATAACAGAGTTATTCACCACTAAAGCAGGACACTTCAACCTAAAAGCATTACCTCTCTTAAAAACACTCTTAATCGATATTGCACCACATGTACAACAATTTATGGAAAAAACGCCTGTTGTTGAAAAAATACCTCTTAACCAACATGTAGAATCAGCCTTAACGGCTTTAAACAACCAACATGATATGCAAGCCATTGAAAGCCTTCCTGTACCTATGTTGGGTATCCTTGCTGCTTTTGATCCTGAAAAACTGATATTTGCTCATACAGCACAATTTACACATCCTAAAGCTGGTGAATTAATTGAAGCCGGACAAACAGCTGGATCAGCTTTTGAGCAACTATTGCAACCAAAAGTGGTAGAACTAGGCACAATCAGGCTACCAATTCCAGTACCAGTAGAACTATTATCATTATCAGAAGCTATTCAGGGAACACTTAAACAGATTTTAGCAGACCCACAAAAATTTGAGGAGTTAAAACCGGTGTTAATAGATTATTTAACAACTCTGGCAAAAACCCCAGCGTTTCAAACTGATGAGGCAATCGACAAACTGGCCGCTGTAATACAATTAAAAGAGGCTCTTTCACAATAATATGGCAAAAACCCTGCTTATTCTGGCCAACGGATTTGAAGAAATAGAGGCTGTAGCCGTTATTGATATTTTGCGCCGTGCCAACATTGATGTCACAGTGGCAAGCCTTGGCTATAACGCCGTAACCAGCGCCAGACAGGTTACGGTCATCGCCGATACCGATCTTTTTTCCGTTAAGGATGCCCTCTTTGATATGGTCATTTTACCAGGAGGAGAACCAGGCACAACCAACCTTGAAAACAATGAGATGGTTGCAACCGTATTAAAGCACCACATTGAACATAAAAAATGGGTTGCAGCTATCTGTGCCGCCCCTCGGATTTTAAATAAGCTGGGGTTTTTAACTAATAAAAAAGCCACCTCATTTCCCGGCACAAAACCGCTGATGACAGACTGCATGTATCAGGAAGACGCGGTTATTCAGGATGGTTTATTTATTACAAGCAGAGGTGCGGGCACCAGTTTTGATTTTGGATTTAAACTGGTAGAGATTTTAGTGTCAAAAGAAGAATCCGATGAGTTAAAAACACGAATGGTTTTTTTAAAATAAATTGACAATGAAATAAAATAACCTTATAGTTTAACTGGGTGCTGCAAGGATTAGGATTAGTAAAAAGGCTAGAATTTTCATTCCAGCCTTTTTGCTTATCTTTTTTCAATAAAAATAAACTTAATTAAAATCAAAAAGGTTTTCCTTTTAACACATTAACCGTAGCATCGGTGATAGTTACTTTAATGTAGTCGCCTTTTTCATAAGGGCCTTTAGGTACGATTACGATTTGGTTGCCACTATTTCGACCCTGGAAATCGTCGTCGCTTTTTTTGGTGGAGCATTCTTCGATAAGAATTTCCTGCACAGACCCTATTTGAGCCTGATTTTTCTCGAAAGAAATCTGGCGCTGAACCTCATTTAAAATCATGATACGGCGCGTTTTTTCATCTTCTGAAACATCATCTTCAAGCTTTTTATAGGCATAGGTATTAGGACGAGGCGAATATTTAAACGTAAAGGCAGAATCGAATCGAACTTTGCGGACAACATCCAGGGTATCTTCAAACTCTTCGGCGGTTTCTGTTGGAAACCCTACGATAATATCCGTGCTGAAGTTAACATCAGGAAGAATGGTGCGTACCTCATCTACCAAGCCTAAAAACTCTTCTTTTGTGTAAGTTCTGTTCATTTTATCCAGAACCCGTGTATTTCCGGCTTGAAGCGGCATATGGATCTGTTTGCAGATATTATCGCGCTCTGCCATTAAATGAAGCAATTTTGTAGGGAAATCCTTGGGATGTGGAGATGTAAAACGGATACGTTCAACACCTTTTACATCGCTGACACGTCGCATAAGGTCGGTAAAATCTTCGTCCTCGTAGCGGTAGGAATTTACATTTTGACCCAGTAACGTTACCTGACTGTAGCCTTGGGCAACCAGTAATTTTACTTCATCTACAATGTTTAGAGGATCACGACTACGCTCACGGCCACGGGTATAAGGAACCACGCAAAAGGTACAGAAATTGTTACAGCCACGCATGATGGCGATCCAGGCATTTACGCCTTCTTTACGTGTGGGCATAACATCGGAATAGGTTTCAAATTCGGATAAGGTCACATCAAAGCTTTTTGTGCCTGAATCCAGCACCTCAGAGATAAGATGTGGCAGCTGTTTGTAGCTGTCTGGTCCTGCAATAAAATCAATTTTCAAATGAGGATTATCCAATAAATCTTTCTTAAAGTTGGTAGCCATGCAACCTAAAACACCTACCAGAACCGGATTTTCTTTGCGTCTGTTTTTGATTTCATGGATGCGGCCGTACACTTTTCTGTTGGCATTATCACGAACAGAGCAGGTATTTAGCATGACGATATCGGCCTGGGATTCGTCTTTTGTTACGACCATGTCTTCTTTTGTCAAAATACTTTTTACCAGTTCGGTGTCGTATTCGTTCATTTGGCAGCCATAGGTTTCGATGTAAACCTGTTTTTTAGAAAGCGTTGTCATTGATGTCCTCCCAGTAGTCTTCCCATCATTTTATCCGAGGTAAAGTCGGTTAGTTTTACGGTAACCAGTTGATTGGTAAAGTTGCCGTCGGCTACAAATTGTACCCGTGTGTAATTGTCGGTTAATCCCGTCCAAAATCCTTTTTTTTGCTGTTCAACCAGTACGGTTACAGTTTGGCCCAGTTGTTTTTCAAAAAACTGCTGGCGTTTTTTTATACTCAGATCACGCAATTTTTCACTACGGCTGGCTATGGTTTTCGGATCTACTTTATTATCCCATTTATGGCTTCGGGCATAAGGTCTGTCTGAATAGGAAAAAACGTGAAAATACGCTAGAGGCAACTGCTCGAGAAACTGATAGGTTTCGTCGAAAAGAGCATCGGTTTCGCCGGGGAAACCCACGATAACATCGGTTCCGAGACCGATAAAGGGTACGGCATCATAGGCTTTAAGGAGAAACTCTGAAAATTCGGCGCAGGAATAGTGGCGGTTCATGGCTTTTAAAATAGTGTCAGAGCCGCTTTGCAACGGTACATGGAGGTAGCGACACATTGTAGAACCGGTGTTCATTTTTTCAACCACAGACCAGGGAATGGTTGTGGGTTCTATGGAAGAAATACGGAGACGGGCAAGCTCGGGGAAGCCTTCGAGGGCATCTACAACATCTTCGAGGGTTTTGTTATCGTTGTCGTAGGTACCCACATTGATACCGGTTAAGACGATTTCTTTATGACCAGCTTCAACCAGTGCCCGGACTTCAACTAAGATATCCTGAAACTCCCGGCTGCGAGCGGGGCCTCTGGCGAAGGGAATTACGCAAAACGCACAGTAGAAATCACAACCGTCCTGAATTTTAATGTTGGCACGGGTGTGATGAGTATCAATACCGGGATTATCAATTTTAAACGGTTCTCTTGTTAATTTTTGAACCTGAACAATGGGTGTATCCGTTTCAAAAGTGGTGTTGATGGTTTCAGCCACCTTCATTTTTTCAGAGTTCCCTATCACCCATTTCACATTGGGAAGCTCTAGCAGTTTTTCTTTAAGAATCTGAGACTGACAGCCTACAAGCGCAATTTTAGCCTCGGGGTTTAGCCTGTTAATTTTATTGACCAGACGCCGGGTGTCCGCATCTCCATTTTCTGTAACCGTACAGGTGTTTACAATCACCACGTCAGCAGGCTGTTGGAACGGAACAATATCAAACGTAGCAAACTGTTTTGCAAATTGCTGTTCAATTACCGCTGTTTCAGCCTGATTTAATCTACACCCTTGTGTATAAAAAGAAAGTTTTAATTGTTTATTCATATAACCACCGTTATGGGCTACAACTATAGCAAAAGTCCGGTGTTTTTACGAGAAACTTATTCGCAGACCATCAAACCTTTAATCTGGTCCGAATACTCCAGGATTGTTGCTGGATCAGCTGTACCGCATGGAACCTGTAAAACGGGAGAGGAAAAAAGGATACAGGGCTTATTTTGATCATTATGTCGGGTTGCAAGTTTTACAAAATGTTCAGGAACCCTGGCAATATGCTCAGATACATTGGTAAGGTTAACGATAGCTGGTGTTTGAATAATCGATAAAAGATCTTTTCCGTGATGGGAAAGATCTGTAATATCGTCACAAAGATAGGTTATGACGGGAGGATCTTTTAACAGCCTGGTTCTGGCGACATCATACAAAACATCTGAACTTAAAAAATTCTGAATATCACGTTGAAGGACTTTTATATACTGGTCTAATTTTTTGAGATGATCGGGCAAATTGGTCTGATCAAAACAGGTTTGAGAAAACAACGCTTTTATAAAGTCTTTTCGAGTAGGACATTCCAACAAAAGCCTGCACATAAGCTGATGAAACATCAATACATCTTTATTCATATCTACAATAATCATCTTTTTAACCGAAGAATATTGCAGTAAAGACAAGGTGTCTCCGTTCCCTATTGTCACAACAGTAACATCCTGACCTTTAAATCCAGATAAAGCCGTGTGATAGGCTGTTAGAAGACCTATATCATTTGACACCATATAGCCAGCCAGATTAATAGGAGCGTCATTGTATTCCAAACCATCAGGCCCTAAAAACTGACCCGGAAATGGCGTTGGAATTGGTTTTGGAAGCGGCATAGTCGGGAGTGATACTGTTTTTACAGGAGGATTTAAAACTGGGAGAATAAGCCAGGGGATTTCAAAAGAGCGTGACGAACGAGACGAATAAAAACGGACCTGGCTAAAATGCCTGCTGTGACCCAAAAACGTATCATCGCGAAACACGGGGCTCTTAAACAAAGGCTTGTTTGAAGACGTACTGGCATGAGAAACCTGAGTTAAGGGTTTACGCACATCGGATCGCGCCATAACAGATTGCCGACGTGTAAACGATGAGGCACACCAACGTACCACATTGCCAACAGAACCCACCCCTTTCTGAAGCCCCGCCACCGCTAAACTCATAGATTATACCTGAACGACGTCCTGAATTTCAGGAAACTCTTCACGAAGGCGATTTTCGATTCCCATTTTCAAGGTTAAGGTTGCACTTGGACAGGTACTGCAGGCACCTTGAAGATGCAACGACACGATACCATCTTCGTAACCGTAGAAAATAATATCGCCGCCGTCCATGGCCACAGCCGGTCTGATTTCCGTATCCAGAATATGCTTGATCCGGGATTCGATATCATCGCCTGACGCTGTTGCGGTCTGGGTTAAATATTTTTCATCTAAAATCGTTTGTTCTGTATCTAAATACTCATGTAATGTTTTTGTAATAGGCTCGGCCAAGGCAGCCCAGTCTGTCATTTGAGATTTTGAAACCGATACAAAATTTACACCAACCATCACACCAACAACGCCGTTTAATTCAAACAGGGCTTTTGGAAGCGGTGATGTCGCTGCTTTTTCTTCTATTGAAAAATCAACACTGCCTGACGGCATTAATAATTTATCCACAACAAATTTTAAGGTGTTGGGATTTGGGGTAATTTGAGCTGAAATTGTTACTGGACTTGTCATACTAATCTCCTTTATTCCGTACTGACGCGGCCTGAGGCGTCTTGTATCAGCGCATCTTCCAACGCTCTCCAGACCAAAGCGGCGCATTTTACTCTGGCCGGAAATTTTTTAACGCCTTCAAACACAGCAAGGCGTCCGAGCTGCTTTTTTTCTTCATCGGTTGTGTCTTTGGTCACCAGATTGAGAAACGAATCTTTTAAACGAACCGCTTCCTCAATGGTTTTACCTCGTAAGGTTGAGGTCATAAGAGATCCGCTGGACTTTGAAATCGCACAGCCGTCACCCTGGAAGGAAATATCGGCAATGATATTGTCTTTCAAATCCACGTACACCCAATAATCATCGCCGCAAAGCGGATTAAGGCCGTGAGACCGATTCGAAGCCTCATCCAACACTTTAAACTGTCTTGGATTTTTATTGTGATCGATAATCATGTCCTGATACAGCTGCTCTAAACGGCTCATAACATAATATCCCTTGCCTTGTGTAAGGCTTTGGCTAAAACAGCCACTTCTTCAACCGTGTTATAAAACGAAAACGAGGCACGGGCCGTTGCAGGCACCTTAAACCGGTTCATAATCGGCTGGGCACAATGATGACCAGCACGAATTGCAATGCCTTCTTCGTCTAAAATCGTCCCTAAATCATGAGGATGAATCCCCTGAATTACAAAAGACACAACGGAGGCTTTTTCTTTGGCCTGGCCAATAATTCTTAGACCTGGAACCTCGGAAAGGGCTTCGTGGGCCGCTTCAAGTAAAGCATGTTCCTGACGTTGGATAAAATCAAATCCGGTGTTTTTAACCATATGTAAGGCATCAGATAAGGCAATAATTTCGGCGATGGCAGGTGTGCCAGCTTCAAATTTGGAAGGGAGAGGAGCAAACGTCGTTTTTTCAAAAGTTACGGATTCGATCATATCGCCGCCGGATTGGTACGGGGGCATAGCATCCAGAAGCTCGGTTTTTCCGTAAAGGATACCGACTCCGGTAGGTCCAAAAACTTTATGACTGGAAAAGCAATAAAAGTCGCAATCCAAAGCCTGAACATCTACAGGCATATGGGATACGGATTGAGCCCCATCGATAAGCACTTTTGCACCCACGGCATGGGCTTTTTTGATAATCTCGGCAACCGGATTAATGGTTCCGAGGGCATTGGAAATGTGATTAACGGCAACAAGTGCTGTTTTATCTGATAATAAAGACTCGAAAGTCTCCATGATCAGCTCGCCTTTATCGTTAATGGGGATGACCTTGATAACCAGATTTTTTTCCTGGGCAATGAGCTGCCACGGAACAATATTGGCATGGTGTTCAAGCTCGGACAACATAATTTCAGAGCCTGGTTTTAGTAAACTGCCAAAACTTCTGGCCACCAGGTTAATAGATTCAGTGGTACCCCGTGTAAAAATAATTTCATGGTTGTGTTTAGCATTTAAAAAAGCCTGTACAACATCCCGGGATGCTTCAAACGCATCGGTAGCCGCCTGACTAAGGGCATAAACACCACGGTGAATTGTGCCATATTCCTGACTGTAAAACTGTGTCAAACGATTGATTACAGCCCATGGTTTTTGGGTAGTAGCCCCATTATCCAGATAAATCAGCGGTTTCCCGTTCATTGGAACGGAAAGCTGAGGGAACTGTAAACGAATATCTGCAACGGTTAAAACAGGGGTCATGCTAATCCTTTAAGTTGATCTAAAAACAGGGCTTTGCAGGACTCACGGCAGGATTCTACAGAAATTTTATCAATAATATCTTCAGCAAATCCTTCTAAAAGAACCTGTTTAGCCATATCTTTAGACAAGCCACGTGCATTTAAGTAAAAAATATGTTCTTCATCGAGCTGACCAATGGTGGCACCATGTGAACATTTCACGTCATCTGCAAAAATTTCAAGTTGAGGTTGAGATAAGGCACGGGCCGAATCGGATAACAATAAATTGTGATTGTATTGATTGGAGTTGGTTTGTTGAGCTTCTGCTTTTACATACACCAGACCATTGAAAGACGACTGCCCTTCCCCACCAATAACGGATTTAAAAAACTGGGCCGCATCGGTGTGAGGTTCGTGGTGAATCAATTTGGTAACCGTAGATACCTGAGACTGGCCAGACACAATAGCAATCCCGTTTAGCTGGGCGTTGATATCCGAGCCTTTAAATTCTACGGTGATTTGACGGTTGGATGATTTTCCTGGATTAACCAGCCACACACCATTAAATGTGGATTTTTTTTCAAGCGTCACATGAATCGTATCCTGACGCTCGATTGCTCCGGAATCATTTTGAATAACAATAAATTCCAGGGAACCGCCATCCTGAACACGAATGGTTGTGTTTAAGGATTTTTCGGACTGGGAGTTATCAAAAGTCACGATCAGCTGCAAAGACGCCTGAGGCAAAACGGAAATATCCAGATGTTTAATACGGTCATCAACCATTAAGGTCTGCTGCTCGCTGGAATCTACAACAATTTTATGATCTTCGGTAACCATTATGCCCGTACCCATTCGTATCCCTTTTCTTCAAGTTCCAGAGCCAGAGACTTGTCTCCAGAGCGGACAATGCGACCTTCAGACATAACATGTACGATATCAGGAACGATATAATTTAAAAGGCGTTGATAATGCGTAATTATTACAATCGCTTTATCAGGCGCTTTAAACACGTTTACAGCATGAGAAACGATACGTAACGCATCGATATCCAGACCAGAGTCCGTTTCATCCAGTAAAGCCAAAGCCGGGTTTAATACAAGTAACTGTAAAATTTCGTTACGTTTTTTCTCTCCGCCTGAAAATCCATGGTTTACTGAGCGGTTTAAAAAATCAGCATCCATTTCTACAGAAGCCAGTTTTTCCTGAATCAGTTCGTCAAATTCCAAAGGATCCACTTCCGCAAGACCTTGATGTTTGCGCTGGGAATTATACGCCATGCGTAAAAACTGGGCATTGTGAACGCCAGGAATTTCCACCGGATATTGAAACGCTAAAAACACGCCTTTTAAAGCCCGTTCTTCAGGATCCATTTCCAGTACGTTTTCTCCGTTAAAGAAAACCTCGCCGCCCGTTACTTCGTAGGCAGGATGGCCTGAGATAACCTTGGACAATGTACTTTTTCCAGATCCGTTCGGGCCCATGATGGCGTGAACTTCTCCAGCTTTTACCGTTAAATTTACTCCATTTAAAATAGGAGTGTCATTGATTGTTGCAGACAAATTTTTAATCTCTAACATGATATTAACCAACCGATCCTTCCAGTTTTAATCCCAACAGCTGAGTTGCTTCTACAGCAAATTCTGTCGGTAACTCTTTAAATACATCCTTACAAAATCCATTAATAATCGTAGACATAGCATCTTCCCCTGAGATACCGCGCTGCGCACAATAAAACAACTGATCCTCGCTGATTTTTACCGTTGTGGCCTCATGTCCAACCGTGGACGATGCGTTACGCACATCAATCACAGGGAAGGTGTTGGCACTGCATTCGTTTCCAATCAGCATAGAGTCGCATTGTGTAAAATTGTTGGCACCTTTCGCTGACTTATTCATCTGAACAAGACCGCGGTAGGTGTTATGAGATTTTCCAGCAGAAATTCCCTTGGAAATAATTGTGCTTTTTGTGTTTTTACCGATATGAATCATTTTGGTACCGGTATCAGCCTGTTGATTGTGATTGGTTAAGGCTACGGAATAAAATTCGCCGACAGACTCGTCGCCAATCAGAACGCAACTTGGGTATTTCCAGGTAATCGCAGATCCTGTTTCGATTTGAGTCCAGGAAATTTTTGATTTTTTGCCCAGACATTTTCCACGTTTGGTTACAAAATTATAAATACCACCTTTACCGGATTGAGGATCACCTGCATACCAGTTTTGTACAGTTGAATATTTGATTTCAGCGCCATCCAATGTCACTAACTCAACAACAGCGGCGTGAAGCTGGTTCGTGTCAAATTTCGGAGCTGTACAGCCTTCCAGATAACTGACGTAGCTGTTTTCCTCACAGATAATCAAGGTACGCTCAAATTGTCCGGTTTCTTCGGTGTTAATTCTAAAATAAGAGGATAATTCCATCGGCGATACAATGCCTTTTGGAACGTATACAAAGGACCCATCCGTAAATACAGCTGAGTTTAAAGCCGCATAAAAGTTATCGGTATGAGGCACAACGGAACCCAGATATTTTTTAATAAGCTCGGGATATTTTTCAACAGCCTCGGAAATGGGGCAAAAAACGACGCCGGCTTTTAACAGTTTATCTTTGTAGGTTGTCGCCACGGATACACTGTCAAAAATCGCATCAACAGCCACGTTTGCAAGCTGTTTTTGCTCACTTAAAGGAATCCCTAATTTTTCAAAGGTACGTAACAGTTCAGGATCTACTTCATCCAGACTGTTCAGCTTTTTTTTAGGGCCTTTTGGAGCCGCGTAATAGTGGATGTTTTGAAAATCGATTGCAGGATAAGTGACGTTAGGCCATTTCGGTTCCGTCATGGTTAACCAGTGACGGTAGGCCTTTAGTCTGAACTCCAGCATAAATTCAGGTTCTTTTTTATTTCTTGAAATCAGTCGAATGGTATCTTCGTTGAGTCCTTTCGGAGCCAATTCCACTTCTACATTTGTCTTAAATCCATATTGATACTCTCGATTTGTTAGTTCATCGAGCAATGCTTGGCTCATGCGTGTTAGTCCTTTCCATAATAGATTGCAGTGTGGCGCCCTGAAGCAACCCGTCTATTTGATTTTGAATGTCATTCAAAGCACCCCGTAAACGGCAGGTTCTTGTCAATGAACAAAACTGATGATCCGATAAACAATCCGACAATCGGGTCGGGCCATCTATCACATCTAAAACCGACTTTAAACTGATGGCATCGGGAGATTTAAAAAGCCTCACGCCGCCATTTTTCCCCTGTTTTGTTTGTAAAATACCCGCTTTATTAAGAGACTGAACGAGTTTTGAAAGATTGTTATAAGGAATAACCAGACGTTCCGCAAGTTCAGGCATCGTATAGGGGCGTTGTTCATCTGCCAAAAACAACACAATTCTCATAGCAAAATCAGCAGATTTAGTAATTTTCATAAAAACTCCGTACCCATTACGATTTTTACTTCCATATAGAAGTTGCAAAACTAACGCCAATTATACTTGTTTAGAAAAGAACGAACAAGCATTATTTGTGGAGATAAAAAAAATCCGATATGATGCCTTGCGTTGTTTCATGATTATGCCGCTTAAAGGCAAAAGGGAGACTATTTATGTAAAGAGTTTCTCATGAAAAAAATACTTTCGCTTCGCACATCACGGCGTCTATCCATCATCCCTCATTTTGAACAATCAAACAGTTCAACCAACAACAACCCTATTACGTCCACACACGCTTTAAAAACCTATAACAGGCAAGGTCAGCCTTTTTTAATCGACAGAGCTGATGACACATTTCCTATTCTTATCGTACCTGAATTTTACAATCCAAACTCTCATGAAGGTGAACCTGTTTACATCCACAATGAAGTCTGTGTAAAAGATGCGTTGACCAGAACACAGAATCTGTTGCAACTAAACGGCTGGCTGTATGACAACGGCCATATTGTAAAATGGGAAAAGGATGAACGAGATGAAAAACGGGCAGCTTTTTTTGCATTTGCAAAATCCATTCTGGATCCCATTGCTGCCGAAATTTCGGACTTAACAACAAACAAATATTCAGAAGATAAATTTGTAAGAGCTTTAGAGCTGACCGCAATCTGGCAGGGAACCTCCAGGGTTTTAACACAGGTTTTGCTGTATCACATGGCCACGGAAATTGAGTCTGAAGTCGGCAGCTATTATAAGGAACACAGTGGGCACAATTTTCATTGGACACTGTATATTTTTAACCGCCTTGCCGACAATGCAGCAGGAGCTGGAAAACAGACCGATATCGATTTTAATATCCGATATAGACTTCATGACGACTCGATATTTCTGGAATCACAGATTACAGGACGAATCAAAGACATTGTAACTATTTACACCACAGGAATGACTGAATTGTGCGGGAATCATATTCCGTTGGAATCGGCTCCAGATTTTGTTGTAAAACCCATTTCGGAAGCCACAGGAAAACCGTTTAAAGGACATGAAAAAGAGGTTCAGTTTTTGGCAACAGTTAAAGAATCTGCGATTGTGATTCGAGGGGCACATTTTTTTGCAGGTTATCTTAGCGGATTTCCTGAATTGTCAGAACCGGAAACCAGCCGGACATTAAGCCTGGAGCAAAATCTGGGACACAAAACCTCAAAAACGTCGGTTGCCCGCATTGGTCATCGTGCCTACGTTTTAGATAAAACCGATTTAAAATTTTTGATTCTCAGAATGGCCGATGAATTAACCAACACCAAAGATCCTCACGGGTTACCAGCAGAGGTTCTGGAGCATATTTTTTCAGTTGTTCCCGTAACACTGGCACTAATCAATGCGATTCAGGATCTTACAAAAGAAGAAACTACTCTGCTTTCAGCCAAAATGATTGAGGATTATTTTTTCAGCCCAAATCCAACCATTATCAAAAGTTGCCTGACGATGTTTTTCAAGCTGGGTGTTATCGATCCTACCTTAATCATTGATGGACAACATATTCATGAACAAAGCGACCTAAGATTTTTTTCAGGAAGAACTGTTGATGATGTTTTAAATGACAAAACAATCTCCACCCATGATAAAGCACTGGTCATCCAATGGGCACTTTTCAAATGGTCAATTACCCTACTTACTTATTTTGAAAATTACAAAATTACAGCTCAAAACATACTCAATCTGCCACCTGAAGCACCTTTTAATCTGGAGCTTACGCCAACACCCAAACATCTGCTGTCACCAAGCTCAACCCTATCGTCGCCATCGCCATCCTTATCCAATTTAAGAGACACAGGACATCGCAACAGCGAGCCTCAGGAAGACTCGGATTTTGCACCTTTTTCTGAATCCAATACCAATACGGTGTCATCTCCGGTTTTAAAATCATCTCAGCTTAAATCCTTACGAAAAATTAATTCTGAGGATCCAAAGTAACAAATCTTTCTTGCCCGTATTTTTCTTATCTATTATGATGGGTGAACTATGCAAAATCGATTGGAAGACCTTAAAAATAAAGCAATCACTGCCGTTCAACAGGCGGAATCGCTGAAACATCTTGAAGATTTAAAAGTCCTTTACCTTGGTAAAAAAGGTGAATTGACCGATATTTTAAAAGGACTTGCTACCTTGCCTGCGGATCAAAAACCGATTATTGGGCAGCTTGCAAATACCATTAAAAATGATGTTCAGGAGTTTATTGATAAACAAAAAGACGTGCTTCAGGAAAAAGAGTGGCACGCTGTTTTATCCTCAGACAAAACCGATATTTCTCTCCCTTCAAAACGTCCTTCTTTAGGTAAAAAACATCCGCTTAATCAGACACTTGATGATGTTTTAGCCTGCTTTAACCAGCTTGGTTTCAGTGTAAAAGAAGGTCCTGATATTGAAACCGATCACTATAATTTTGAGGCTTTGAACATTCCGGCTGATCATCCGGCACGTGACATGCACGACACCTTTTATTTAACAACTGGGCATGTGTTAAGAACGCATACATCTCCGGTTCAAATTAGAACCATGGAAGCCGAAAAGCCACCGATTAAAATTATTGTTCCCGGAAAAGTATATCGCTGCGATGCTGATGTGACGCATTCTCCCTGTTTTCATCAGGTGGAAGGGTTATATGTTAACGAACATGTGTCTTTTGCTGAACTCAAAGGAACTTTATCTTACTTTTTAAGAGCCATGTTTGGGACAAAACGAAAAGTGCGTTTCAGACCCAGCTATTTTCCATTTACGGAACCGTCTACGGAAGTGGATGTGGAATGCTTTAAATGTTCGGGAAAAGGCTGCTCGATGTGCAAACAGACAGGGTGGCTGGAAATTTTAGGAGCAGGAATGGTTCACCGCAACGTTTTTCGTGCTGTGGGATACAATCCGGATGAGGTCACGGGGTTTGCCTTCGGACTTGGTATTGAGCGGATCGCCATGCTTCGTTATGAAATTCAGGATATTAGATTGTTTTTTGAAAACGACAAACGGTTCTTGGAGCAATTTTAATGAAATACAGTTTAAATTGGATTAAAGAGTTTGTAGACGTTCCCTGTTCGGATCATGAGCTGGCTGAAAAGCTGTCGTTAATTGGTCTGGAAGTTGAAGGATTTGAACAGATTGCACATCGCCTGAAAGGGATTGTTACCGGGAAAATCACAGCGATTTCCAAGCACCCTGACGCAGATAAATTACAGATTACACAGATTTTTGACGGGCAAAATACGCATCAAATTGTTACGGGGGCGCAGAATGTGTTTGTGGGAGCGGTGGTTCCGGTTAGTTTACCGGGCGCTGTTTTAGCTAACGGAACGGAAATCAAACACGGAAACCTTCGGGGAGTAGAATCTAACGGCATGTTGTGTTCTGAAACCGAACTGGGAAGCCAGGAAACCAGCGAAGGAATTTGGATTTTGCCAGAAGATACGCCTCTGGGTATCGATTTTGTTCAGTATGCCAATCTTCAGGATACGCTTTTGGACTTAAATATCCTGCCAAATCGTGGCGACTGCCAAAGTATGATCGGTATTGCCAGAGAAATCGCTGCGGCTTTTAACACACCGCTTAACATAAAAACACCTGCACTAAATATAACTGCAAAACCGGACATAACCATTCAGGTTACCGAACCTGATCTGTGCCCAAACTATACAGCAAGACGTCTTACAAATATCACACAAGCCTCTACGCCGCTTTGGATGCAGCAACGTCTAAAACGCTGTGGGATT
The DNA here is from genome assembly GCA_964517775.1 of uncultured Candidatus Marinamargulisbacteria bacterium. Classification (GTDB taxonomy): domain Bacteria; phylum Margulisbacteria; class Marinamargulisbacteria; order SXXA01; family JAHFDB01; genus CAZFCP01. The sequence continues at coordinate 39,520 of CAZFCP010000013.1, forward strand.
CGGCCTATCAACCTTAGTGTAGATATCACCAACTATGTGATGTTGGAATCCGGGCAGCCTCTTCATGCGTTTGACAGCAGCACGTTTGATAATCAACCCATTACTATTCGCTCAGCACAGGATCAGGAAACGATGGTGTCACTGGATCAAAGCACGCTTCAGCTAAAATCGTCTCAGTTGGTTATTGCTAATTCAGCCGGGCCTGTTGCCGTTGCCGGTGTTATCGGCGGGCTTAACAGCGGCGTTAACACTGATACAACCTCTATTATTCTTGAAGCAGCGTATTTTCATCCCAATTCTGTTCGTAAAACACGGTCAGACTTATCCGCACGTACGGAATCGGCCATACGGTTTGAAAAAGGCGTAGATCCAGCCTCTGTTGAATATGCATCCAACAGAGCCGCCGAACTTTTCCAACAACTGGCCAACGCAGAGTGTGGAACCATTAACAGTTATAAAAATGAACAATCACCCGTTTTTTCGGCTTATGCTATTCCGTTTAATGCGGAACAACTTAATCGTTTTCTAGGGTCAAACTGGTCAGAAAAAGCCATGACAGACTGTCTTGAAAACCTTGGATTTAAGATTTCAGGGAATCAGGCCAGCGTTCCAACCTGGAGACAACACGACTGCAAAGAATGGCCTTGCCTGGCTGAAGAAATTGCCAGAAGTCTCGGTTTTTCAGATATTCCGGAACAACTGCCACAGTTAGCCGTACCTATTTCTTTGCCGACACCGATTCAAGCCCTGTCCCAACAGATCGAATCGCTACTGCTTGGGCTTGGATTCCAACAGTTAAATACCTTTCCTATGACTTCACCCACTGATTTTGAAAAAACAGGCTCGGTAATAAATGACACCGTTTTTGAACTCCAAAATCCGCTTACACCGGAACAATCCGTTATGAGACAGGATTTGCTACAGGTGCATTTGGGCCGCCATCAGTTTAATCTGGCACACCAACAAGAGGCTTTTAACAGTTTTGAAATTGGAAAATGTTACCAACAAATTAATGACACGGTTACAGAACATCAACAACTAGCCATTTTAATGACACGTTCACATTTTCAAAATGTGTATACGCATCAGGAAAAAGAATCCCAAAAACTGGGTTTTGCGGAACTTAAAGGAATTGCGGAAGTTATTCTCGAAAAAAATCGCAGCATTCAGGTATCGTTTCAGCCACTTCAGGACTCCCGGTTCCATCCGGTTCAATCGGCAGCTATTTTTACCGGAAAAACGCAGGTTGGATGCATTGGGTTTTTACATCCGAAAATTTTGCATAGCTACGATATCACCTCACCGATGGCGTTTATCTCACTTAATGTAAGTCTTTTAAGCCAGCAGCCTCAACAGCGCATCAAATCTCAAACTATTACAAAATTCCCTGCGGTAAAACGGGATCTTGCCTTATTAATTCCAAATTCGTTGTCCTACAACGACCTTGTGGCTGCCATCAAAAAACAAAAAATAGGACTTTTAAAATCCATAGATTTATTTGATTTGTACGAATCCGACAAACTGGGGCCAGATCATAAAAGTATCGCACTTAGACTAACTTACCAGCATCAGGAAAAAACACTGACAGACGATGATGTATCGCAAGTTCATCAGGCGTTATGTACCCATCTGACAACGACTCTTCCCGTTAGTATCCGATAATGTCTACGGTCGAAACACCTATGATCCGTCAATATTTGGAGATCAAATCCAATTATAAAGACGCATTGTTGTTTTTCAGACTGGGTGATTTTTATGAAATGTTTATGGAGGATGCACTTGTAGCCTCAAAAACATTGGGACTTACCCTCACTGGACGTGGCAAGGACGAAAATCGCATTCCCATGTGTGGCGTTCCCCATCATGCGGCTGAAAATTACATTTCAAAGCTGGTTCTTAACGGATTTAAGGTAGCCATTTGCGAACAAACCGAAGATGCCACGCTGTCAAAAGGGCTGACTAAACGGGATGTTGTGCGTGTTGTAACTCCCGGAACCATCCAATCTCAACATATTTTAGAAGAAAAAGAAAACAATTACCTTGTAGCTGTGATGGCCAATTCCACTGGATTTTCAGGAAGTATGATGGATATTTCCACCGGCGAATTTTTCGTTTTTGAAGCCGGAAATGAGGCTGAACTTTATGGTATTTTAGCCGGAATCCCTACCAAGGAAGTGTTAATTCCAGAAGACAGCACCTTAACGTTTGATGACAGCATCCTCAAAAACAATTGTCGTTTTTCGGACAGTAAAACCGCAGAGAAAAAACTCACCCACTTTTTTAAAATACAGTCGTTATCAGGCTTTGGGCTTGAAGGTTACGACGCTTGTTTTCCTGTAGCCTGGGCCTTGCTGGATTATGTGCAGCTGACACAAAAAACAGCCTTAACTCACATTACAACGTTGAAGGCTTTGCAGCGACATCAGCATTTGTATATGGATAAAGTCACCATCAAAAATCTTGAGCTTACGGAAAGCCGGGATTCCCAACAAAAAACAGGTAGCCTGTTCTGGGTGCTGGATTACACCAAAACAGCGATGGGAGCCCGACATTTAAAATCCATGATCCGCACGCCGCTGCTGCATATTTCCGACATTACAAAACGGCTGGACAGCATCGATGTATTGCTTAACGATTTATTATCACGAGAAGAAATCCGGGACTGTTTAAATGCGATTTATGACCTCGAACGGCTGGTATCGAGGTTGGTGACTTACCAAAATAATCCCCGAGAATGTCTGGCCTTAAAACAATCTCTGGAAGCCCTGATTCCCCTTAAAGACGTTCTACCTCATTTACAGGGAGATTTTTTTGAAGAATTATCAACCTATTTTCAGCTCACTTTTTCTGAAAACAGTGCGTTAATGCAACTTATGAAACTGATTGAAAATGGGATAAATCCGGCGGCCCCAGCCACGTTAAAAGATGGAAATATTATTAATCCAGGATTCAGCGAGGAACTGGACAACCTGATGCGGTCTTTTAAGGATATTCGGCAATGGATCGCTGGCCTTGAAGAAGCCGAGAAGCAGCAAACCGGGCTTAAAACCTTAAAAGTGGGCTTTAATAAAGTCTTTGGATATTACATCGAGCTGTCTAAAAATCAGGCGGATCAGGCTCCTGTGCATTATATTCGCAAGCAGACCTTGGCTAACGCAGAACGATTTATTACCCCAGAACTTAAAGACAAAGAAACCATTTTGCTTCACGGAGAAGAAAAACAACAACAGCTTGAAGCCCAGATTTTTTTGGAGATTATTGAGGCTATTAAAACTGAAACGCCACAACTTTTGGATCTTGCAAGACGGTTGGCCCAGCTGGATGCCCTGCAATCGTTGGCAACGGCCGCACAGAAACACCATTATTCACGCCCGGTTTTTGATGCAGACTCCAAACAAACCCTGTTTATCAAAAATGGCAGACACCCCATTTTGGAACGCCAAACCGATATGACCTTTATCCCCAATACCATTACGTTATCTGCAACCGAAAACCGGTTTATTCTTTTGACCGGACCGAATATGGCTGGAAAATCCACCCTCATGCGACAGATTGCACTGACCGTGATTATGGCCCAGATCGGATCCTTTGTGCCGGCATCAGAAGTGCGTTTATCACCTGTAGATAAGCTGTTTACCCGAATTGGCGCCCTGGACAATTTATATTTCGGACAAAGCACCTTTATGGTTGAGATGCTTGAAACCGCCAGCATTTTGAACTCGGCTACAGATAGAAGTCTGGTAATTTTGGACGAAGTGGGACGTGGAACGTCAACATATGACGGGATGAGCATCGCCTGTGCTGTAAGTGAATACCTGTACGATACCACACAAGCCCGGACCCTGTTTGCCACCCACTATCATGAGCTGACAGGGCTATCCAAAAAATGGCCGTTACTTGGCAATTTCAGCATGGAAGTGGTTGAAACAGAGTCTGGAATTGTGTTCACTCACAGAGTTATTTCAGGCCCGGCCGATAAAAGTTATGGGATTCATGTGGCAGAAATGGCAGGACTTCCACCCAGCGTTATTTCCAGAGCCCAATCGTTGCTTGCATCCATCGAGAACAATACACCCGATGATGTCATCAAAAGCTCACCCATCCCCTTACAGCTGAATTTATTTTAATCTCAAAAAAAAGGTTTTTTATGCACTTTATTCCTCAAGCTATTCCTGATGTTATTGAAGTTGTTCCTCAGGTTTTTAAAGATGATCGAGGTTTTTTTCTCGAGACCTATCATCAGGATAAATATAAAGCCGGCGGTATTTCTGTACAATTTGTGCAGGATAATCAAAGCTATTCCCAGCAACATACGTTGAGAGGGCTTCATTTCCAAAAGCCGCCTTTTGCTCAGGCCAAGCTGGTTAGTGTGATTGTTGGGGAGATATTTGACGTTGCCGTTGATATTCGTCCTGATAGTCCAACTTATGGAAAATGGGTAGGTGTAACGTTAACCGACTCTAAACACAACCAGCTGTATATCCCCGAAGGATTTGCTCACGGTTTTTATGTATTAAGCAAAGAAGCCATTGTAACGTACAAATGCAGCAACATATATGCACCGCAACATGAAGGCAGTATCATCTGGAATGACCCTGATATTGGGATAAACTGGCCGCTTTTAAATCAGGAACCCATGCTCTCAAAAAAAGATGTCCTGGCTCCTGCATTTAAACCCTAATAATGAATATTTAACGAAAAATAATGCTGGGATGAATTTTGATAAATGTCGTTTGTATCATAGGCATATTCAAAAATAAGGCCTTCAAGATTTAAACTGGCACCGGCCGTAAACGATGATTTTGAGGTTCCAACACCTGGTTTATCTCGAACACCTGCGCTTAAACCCAGTGTTTTTCCAGAATCCAGGTAGCCTTTAACACCAGCATAAGTTAGAAGGTTGGTTTGCCCTTCGATTTTTTTAACTTCGCCCAGACATTCCAGCTGGAAAATTGGTAACGGAGCTGTTTTAAAACTTACACCGGTCTGGCTGGCAAGAAGTTCCTTACGTCCATCACTGTACAGCACGGTCTGTTTTAACAGATTTTTACCAAAAACGGTGACATCAACAACAGGTGTTTTTAAGAGGAGACTGGCAGATAAATCACTACCTTTTGAGGTCAGTTCATCCATTTTATCCATATACCCTACCCAGGCAAGCCCAAGGTGAACATCAGTGAATACTTCACAACTCAGACCGGCTGCGACCTGCATTCTGTCGTAAGAAAAAGTATCTTGCAAAACAGCTTCGTTAGCTGTGCTGGTAGTGGTTTTATCGAGGCTGGCGCTATGTTCGTAAACAGCTGCAATTCCGACAGTGATATGATCAAACAGCTGCCTGCTGATGCCTGCAGAAAAATGCTGGGTCTCATCAAAATAAGATAAATACATACCTGATAAAGAGTTTCCTGAGTACTGTAATCCGGTTGGAGCATCGATGATAGAGGTTGCAGTTTCGGAATAGCCCTGAACTCCGCCACTGCCGATCATGGACGCTGATGTGCCGACATCGGAAATATCACGGTAATAGGCCAACGCAAAAACATTGGGTGTCAGGGAGAGAATAAGCAACAATAGAAGAACACATTTTTTCATTAGGTTCTCCTTAATCCGGCTTCAGAACCATGCGACCGCGACCGACTATCGAACCTGAACTGATAAGAATGTAAGGATAAACACCACTTGGAAGGCTGGTTTGAATGGTAGAGTAATTGATGAGGATATTGTTATATCCGGCTCTTGCACCGTCATCCATGCCGGCAACAAAGTTTTTGCGATACACTTCAGATCCGGTTACGGTGTACACTCTAAGCTCAACATCGGCATCGGCATTTAACCAGTAACCGATTTGGGTACCATCAGACAATCTAAATGGATTGGGGTGATTTAAAGGCCGACCATTAATCAAAGATGAGGTTGCCGCAACAACCGATACAACCCCAGCCGTTTCAAATTCGGAGGTATCCCAACTCATTCTGGGATCTAACGTTGGTAAAACAAAGGTTACAGCACTATCATTTACACTTTGTGATGTAATCCCAACACCTGAAACAGACATCGAACTTAAACTGGATATCTGACTGCTATCCCGTTTAACCAGTCGGATTTTATCTCCCAATTTTGGAACATAACCATTTTTCTCAAGGATAATAGTTCCTCTTAATGAAAGCGTTCCCGTATTTTTAAACAAGGCTGGAATCGAACTATTAGCTATCGACCGTTTTGAAAGCGAGCTAAATGCCGCTCCCAGTTTAAATTTCATGGAACCCGCAGATGTCTGAGTATAATTCCCTGTAACTGTCAGAGGCGTATCGCTTTGAATCAGCAGCGTTCCACCCTGATTGTTAAGATCACCCACTACACCTTTAGCCTGCAACGTTCCTCCAAGCCAATCGAATTGCCCAAATCCACCTTCAGAGCCAATCTCAAGACTATTGACGTTCAAAGCTCCATTTATTAACCGATAATAGCCTCGACTACCAATTCCATGACCCAATTTGAGTTTTTTAAGAAACGTCGCCGTTCCAGCATATTGGATGATGTATCCCGTACCGCCGCTTTCGCCCACAGTAACATCGTCATTATCAGACCAGTTTGAGGCATCACGTGAAAGCAAAACCCAGCCTACGGAGCCAATGCCTATCCCTACTTTTGTTCCAGAAGACATATATCTGGCATTAATATTTAAGGTCGCGCTGTTTCCTCCAGTTCCTATTCTTGGGGAATTTAAAACGCCGCTTACGTTGGAAGTCACATCAATCACACCTTTGCTGACTTCACCTCGGGATAAAAACTTATCCAGATCCGGTTTTCCCTCAACTATAGCCGTAACACTGGCCAGATTACTGATATTTCCATAGGCATCCACAGCTTTTACACCGTAATAAAAGGTTCCATTGATATGCTCGGAAAAGACATAGGAATCGACAAGTACATTTTGATTGATGGTCACCCCACCCCAGATTCCCGAGTTATCCAAACGCTGTAAAATAATCGAAACGGCATCATCAGGGTTTTTCCAGGTGAGGTTTAACGTGGCTTCATTAGCAGTGGCCGTTAAAGATGTGGGAGCAAGTGGCGGTGTTGTATCAATAATCAACGATGATGTAAAACCTTCACTGGAAGTGTTTCCATAGGCATCCACAGCGGTCAAAGAAAAAGAATATGGCCCGTCAGGCAGGTTTGATACGTTATAAGTAATTGTAGCTGGTGTCAGTGTTTGATTAAGAACCGTTGTGACAGTGTCGTTAAAAATCTGCTTTAAAATCAACGTAGATGTTGTGGATGGCACATCCCAGGACAACAAAACTGTATTGGAATTGGTGCTCGTTTTTGCAGCCGTAATTCGAGGCGTTGTCGGCGCAACCGTATCGATAGTCAGCGTCTCGGATGCACCAGCATTAGACGTATTTGTGTAGGCATCAAAGGCATATAATCGATAAGAATAAGACCCATCACTAAGATTGGTATCGGTAAAACTGGTCACCAGTGTAGATACATTGGCACTTATCGTTTCTGGAGGCTGATTTTTATAAATCCGCTTCAAAGCCAGCGACACCGTTGTGGCTGGAATATTCCAGGAAAGAGAAATCGCATTACTGTTCAACTGAGCTTTTGACGCCACAATAACCGGAGCCACCGGCGGAGTCGTATCAATAGTCACCTGAGTCGACGTTCCCGCATTAGACGTATTGTTATACGAATCGAACGCATTCAAAGAAAAGGAATAAATACCATCTTCAAGTTTTTTTATAAGTGTTGAGGTTACAGCCGTTGATACATTCGCACTAATGACCACACCCGGCTTGCCATTTAACGATTGTTTCAGAACCAGATACGTTGATGTTGTAGGAATATCCCAGCTCACCAGAACACTGTCTCCGTTCAACAAAGGCTTAACAGCCGTCACTTTTGGAGCAGCCGGAGGTGTCGTATCAATCAAAAGCGGTAAAGAGGTTCCAGCTGCTGACACATTGGAAAATGTATCCACGGAATAGAGATAAAACACATAAGTTCCATCCGAAAGACCAGATACATTCGCTGTAGAAACACTAAACGGAATGGTGCTGTTTACAGTAACCAAATCCCCTCCATTTAAAGATTGCTTCAAAATAAAGGTTGAGGTTGAAAGCGGAATATCCCAGACCAGACTGATGGAATTTCCATTAATCACAGGTTTAGATGCAAAAATATGAGGAGCAGACGGAGGAGTCGTATCAATCGTTACCGTACCCGATGTTCCGGCATTTGAGGTATTGTTGAAGTTATCAAGCGCATTGAGGTTAAACGAATAGGTTCCATCAGCAAGATTACTCAACGAATACGTAGTTACAGAGGCTGGAATATTACTGCTCACAATCACAGCGGCATCTTTGTTAAATACTTTTTTCAATAAAAAAGAGGCTGTTGTATCTGGCACATTCCAGGATAAATCGATAGCATTTCCATTGGGTTTGTCTTTGGTCACCGTGATTTTAGGTGTAGCAGGCGGTGTGGTATCGATGATAATCGCCCCAGATGACGCTGCAACCGACATATTGGAGTACACATCAACCGCATAAAGGGTGTAGATATAGGTGCCATCCCCCATTCCATGCTGATCAAATTTGGTTATGGATGTTGCCACATTGGTTGTCACAATTGAGGCTGGAACCCCGTCTTTTGAACGCATCAACGTAAAAGAGGTTGTGGTATCCGGTACATCCCAGGACATATAAATGGATGTGCTGTTTAACGGTGTTCTAACAGCTGAAAAATGAGGGGTATCCGGCGGTGTCGTATCGATGGTCACCACAGTCGATACCCCGGCATTCGAGGTATTCGCAAAAGAATCCAGCGCATACAGATAATAGGTATATAACCCTTCCGGAAGTTTGGACACGGTTAAACTGGTTACCGCATACAAAATATTTGTACTCACAACGGTCTGCGGCCCGCCGTTTACAGACTGCTTTAACACATAAGTTGCAGTTGTAGCCGGAATCGTCCATGACAACACAACACTGGTGGCATTAGGCTGAGGTTTTGTCGCCGTAATAGTTGGAGGATCCGGCGGTGTTGTATCAATTGTAACGGTATTGGAAATCCCTGCATTTGATGTATTGGAGTAAGAATCCAACCCATACACATAATACGTATAGGTTCCTTCCGAAAGTCCAGTTTGTGAAAAACTCGTGGTCGATGCCGACATATTACCGCTAACCAGCGTTTGAGATCCTCCATTAAATGACCGTTTTAAAATAAACGAAGCTGTCGTTGCCGGAACTGTCCACGACAGATTTACAGCCGTTCCGCTCGAAACAGGCTTGGTCGCCGTAACAACAGGAGGACTGGGAGGCGTCGTATCAATAATAAAAGAAGACGTTAAAGCAGGACTGGATTGATTGAGGTAAGAATCAGCCGCATATACATAAAAAACATAGGTTCCATCAGCAAGGTTTTTTTGAGTCAGACTGGTGGTCGTTACAGCAATATTGGAGCTGATAATAATCGGCGTTCCATTATTTAACGACCGTTTTAAAATAAACGAAGAGGTATCAAAAGGAACTGTCCAAGACAACGCCACAGAATCACCATTAAGACTTGTTTTTGAGCCTGTAATCGTTGGAGAACCCGGCGGTGTCGTATCGATAACCATGGTTTGGGACACCCCCACATTCGAGGTATTCCCATATGCATCAATCGCATAGAGATAATACACATAATTTCCCTCAGCCAAATTAACCTGGGAATAGCTCGTCGAAGCGGCATTCAACTCATTACTGACCACGGTTGCCGTTCCGTTGTTGTACGACCGTTTTAACAAAAAGGATTCCGTAGTTGCAGGTACATCCCAGGATAATGTGATTGTTGTTCCATTCGACAACGGTTTTGTGGCCGTAATCACTGGTGCAGCTGGCGGTGTTGTATCCGTCACAATCGCATTTGACGTTCCCGTTTTAGATACATTTGAGTAGGCATCCAGAGCATTTAAATAATAGACATAACTTCCATCAGCCAATCCGGTTTGAGTAAAACTGGTCACACTGGCCGGGATATTTGAACTTACAGTAGTAATTGAGCCTCCATCAAGACTTCTTTTTAAGATAAACGTGCTGGTTGTATTAGGCACAGTCCAACTCAAAGTAATGCCATTTCCATTTAAAGATGTTTTAGCAGCCGTGATTGAGGGAGCTGCCGGCGGGGTCGTATCCACAACAAACGAATCGGATACACCCGCATTCGAGGTATTGGTAAAGGAATCCAAAGCAAAAATCGTATACACATAAGTTCCTTCAGCCAGCCCGCTTTGCGTTAATGTTGTGGTAGCCGAATCCAACGATGAACTGACCGTAGTTTGAGGCCCATTATTAAACGACCTTTTTAAGATAAATGAGGCTGTTGTTGCAGGCACATTCCAGTTCAAAACAATGGAACTGTTGTTAGATCCCCGAGTTGCCGTAAGTGTTGGAGCAGAAGGAGGTGTAGTATCGATGGTCAACGTACTGGATGTTCCTGCATTCGATGTATTGGTAAAGGCATCAAGTGCGTATAGTGAAAAGCTATAGGTTCCATCCGCAAGACCGGACACAGTCATAGATGTAACAGAGGATGAAATATTGCTACTCACCACCGTCAAAGCTCCGCCATTAAATGACCGTTTCAATTGAAAAGACGCTGTAGTTGCAGGCACCGTCCATGATAATTGGATATTATTTCCATTGAGTTTATTTTTTGAGGCCGTCAGCACAGGGGCATTTGGAGGTGTCGTATCCACTACTACTGTATTCGATACACTCACATTCGAGGTATTTGAAAACGCATCTACTGCATACAAGGAGTACACGTAAGTTCCTTCAGCCAGGTTCGTTTGAGTCAAACTGCTAAGTGACCCCGATATATTACTGCTGACCGTTGTTAACCCACCTCCATTAAACGACCGCTTCAACTGAAAAAAAGAAGTCCCCGCAGGAGTAAGCCAGGACACCACAATCGAGCTGCTGTTCGAAGCGGGTTTTGTCGCACTAACCGTCGGAGTAGCCGGCGCCACCGTATCAATCGTCAACGTACTGCTTACCCCTGCATTGGATGTATTTGAAAACGCATCGATGGCATACAACGAATAACTGTAGGTTCCATCAACCAATCCGGTTTGTGTCCAGCTTGTAACCGCGGAAGAGATATTGCTGCTGACAACAGTTAAACCACCTCCATTTACAGACCGTTTTAGCTGAAATTTGGATGTTGTAGATGGCACGGTCCAACTCAATAAAATGGTGCTGCCGTTTGCCCTGTTTTTAGCAGCTGTAAGTGTCGGTGCGCTAGGAGCTACCGTATCGATAGTAACCGTAGACGATGTACCGGCATTGGATGTATTGGTAAACGAATCAATCGCATAAAGAGAATAGCTATATGTTCCATCCGCCAAACCGGTTTCAGTCAAACCTGTCACAGACGATGACATATTACTGCTAACTACAGTTAAGGCCCCACCGTTAAACGACCGCTTCAACTGAAATGCAGCCGTTGTAGCCGGCACCGTCCAGGATAAGGAAATGGTCGTGCCATTTATCACAGGCTTACTTGCCGTAATCGTTGGCGCCGAAGGCGGTGTCGTATCAATCACAATGGTGTTGGCCGTACCGGTTTTTGAAACGTTCGAATACGAATCAAGAGCATTTAAATAGTACACATAAGTCCCATCCGCCAAATTACTTTGGGTATAACTTGTTGTAGTTGCCAAAATATTCGAACTCACGTTGTTAATCGAGCCACCGTTTAAACTTCGTTTAAGCGTGAATTTAGCCGTGGTATCTGGGATGTTCCAACTCAGATTAATAATCTTCCCGTTAATAACCGGCTTGCTAGCCGTAACCGTCGGCATTAAAGGCGGTGTAGTATCAATAATCAGCGGCGTTGATGTTCCAGCATTTGATGTACTATTTGAGGCATCAATAGCATAAATTGTGTACACATACGTACCTTCAGGAAGCCCGTTTTGAGTTAAGGTTGTCGTATCTGGATCCAAAGACGAACTGATGATAATCGGGTTCGCCCCATTAAAAGACCGCTTCAACTGGAAACTTACCGTTGTGGCAGGAACAGTCCAGTTCAAAATAATGGAACTGTTACTTAAACCCGACCGTGACGCTGTTAAAACAGGTGCCGCAGGAGCCGAAAAAGAAACTCCCGACAAACAAAATAAAAACACACATAAAAATAAAAGCGATTTCCAGGAAATATGAGGCAAAAAGTATACCTTCTTTATCTAAAATAAGTGGATACTTTAGATATGCCCTAAATTGCCGGTTTCAAAACTATTTTTGAGGCTATTTTTTAATGTAACAGGTACTGCGTCCAGAGCCCTGTGTTTGTAGAAATCCCGATTCAACCAAAGCAACAAGCTCAATATGAGCTGTTTTATGAGACACCTGGAACAACGTTCTATAGGTTTTATTGCTGATTGAAAAATGGGATTGAAGATAATCGATGGTCTTTTTTTGGCGATCATTCATGGTTTGAGATACAACAGCCACGGCTACGGATACCGAGTCTGGTTGAGTTGTGTGAGAGGGTTGAGTTGGCTGACTGTGTGCAACATGAGATTCCTCGTGTTTTTCCTGGGTAGGAGAAGAGGAAGGCGTAACAGGAGGCTCAACAGCAACAACAGGGTTTTCGATAAGAGTGAAGGCCGCAGGCGGCTGCAAATGCGTTTGCTCGATTGGACCAAAAGGTGCCGTTAATGACATCACAAAACAACGTTTTTTAAAGAAACAGGGCTTAACCGTACTTTCAGGAACATGAATAACCAGAATGGTTTTTCCATTACGATCCAGTGTGGAAATATGCAGAGGGAAATCAGGGAAACAAAAACGTTTAACCATGTAGGAAATAAACTGTGGATCATCATCACATCCCACTAGGTGATAATTTTTTAGATCCATTCCCACAAATACGTGGCCGCCTTTTGTATTGGCCATGGACACCAAAATAAGACCTAATTCATCCTCGGTTTGCACCGACTTAAAAAACCAGCTGGAAACACTGTTCCCCTGGCTAAGATGTGATAAAAAGGTTGTCCATTCCATAATCTAACTCTAAAATACATGAGGTTATGAAAAACAGCAACCTTTTTATCGAACAAATTGAACGTGGACCTCTAGATAACCTTCTGTATATTCTGGTTGATGAATCCACAAAAAAAATAGCACTTGTTGATCCAGCCTGGGATGTAACGTATTTATTGAAGCAAATTCAGTTTTATGGTGGCGATTTGGATAAAATAATCCTCACCCACGGGCATCATGATCATGTGAACGGAATTACACAGATTTTAGCCCATTATCCCAACACCCCGATTTACATATCAGCACATGAAGCCAATCATCTCATTCCACCCTTTGAAAATAATCATATCAAAACATCACATCATGATATTATCAACCTCGGAAATCATAAACTTACGGTTATTCATACCCCAGGACATACACCGGGCTGCCAATGCTTTGTTTATGATAATCAATGGATCATAACCGGGGACACGCTTTTCATAAACGGCTGTGGTCGATGTGATTTGAAAAGCGGAAATGCCGAACAGCTTTTTCACAGCCTTCAACATCTGATAACTTTGGATGATCAGTTAATCATCTACCCTGGGCACCGTATTACTAAAAAAACAACAGATAGCCTTGGCCATCAAAAACAAACAAATCCCTATTTAAAGCTGGATAAAAATCACTTTATCACAAGGCGTATGGGCTTATAAGCTTCGATGTGTTCCATCACAAAACGGGGAATTCAGGGTATGTTTGCATAAACATAAATGCACAGACTGTGGTGATTCTATTACAAATTTCTTAGGTACAAAATCGGTTCCTTCATGTGAACCGTCACAAAAAGGCTGTTGGGCACTTTTTCCACAACGGCAATAATAATACACACCGGGATCCAGTCGTATTCCAATAGATTTTTTTGCTACGATAATCGGCAACTCTTCAGTCATAAATGGTAGTCCTTACTAGAAAAATACAGGGTTTAGGTTTATCTTAAGTCCATGAGTACAAAAGATTTTTGGAAAAATATCCCAAAACCTATTATAGGCCTTGCGCCCATGGATGGCTACTCCGATTCAGCATACAGGCGTGTGTGCAAAACCGTGAACCCCAAAATCGTCACCTATACAGAATTTACCTCGGCAGACGGTATTCATCACAATGCCAGCCGAGTGCTTACCAAATTACGATTTCACCCCGATGAACAACCTGTTATCGCCCAGATTTTTGGAAAAAACACGGAAACATTCATAAAGGCCGCCAAAATTTGCGAAGAGCTTGGCTTTAGCGGCATTGATTTAAACATGGGCTGCCCGGCTAAAAACGTGGTGCAATCGGAACATGGGGTGGCGTTACGAAAAAATCATGATCTGGCGTTTCGACTTATTGAATCTGTAGCCAGAAACACTAACCTCCCCGTTTCGGTAAAAACCAGGCTGGGCTGGTGCGACAGTTCCGATTTAATTCCCTTCTGCACAGGTGCCGAAAACGCAGGTGCCAATATGATCTGCATCCACGCCAGAACCTACACCGAACCCTATCAGGTTGCCCCACAATTCGAACCCGTTTATGAGATGAAACGTCACGTGTCGATTCCTGTTGTTGGAAACGGAGGTATAAACTCGCTTCAGCAAGGTCATGATATCTTGCATAACCTCGATGGTTTTCTTATTGGCCAGGCCACATTCGGAAACCCCTGGGTATTTTCAGAACAATCATCACCCACCCTTAAAAACAAGCTCGATCTCATCTTCAAACACGCTGAATGGATGATAGACGACAAAGGCGAAAAAAAAGGCACCCAGGAAATCCGTAAACATCTACTGGCTTACGTTAAAGGGTACCCACAGGCAAAAGCCATCCGGTCAGAACTGTGTCACGTTCAATCATTAGAAAACATCAAGGAAATCCTGTTACGTTTTTCAGAAAACATCGACACATGAGCCAAAACGCTACCGCAGATATTCTGGTTTTCCGTGGTGTCGATTCTTTTTATTCCTACACAATTCCCGACACCCTTTCCGTATCAACAGGCCACACTGTAGATATTCCTTTTGGAAAATCCACAACCAAAGGGCTGGTTGTTCGCACCCATCCGGAACATAACCCTCAATTAAAAGCCATCCTATCCATTTCGGATGAACCCCAATTAAATCAGGACTTATGTGATCTGATTATTTGGTTTAAAGACTATTATCTGGTCACACCGTTTAAAGCGTTTCAAACCATTATCGGGACTCATAAAAAACGTCCGGTTTCGGCATTGCCAGCCATTCCTTTTTCACAACCGTTTACATTAACAGCAGAACAGCAACAATGCGTTGATACCCTCGCCTCTCATCAAGGATTTTATGAAAGTCTTTTATTTGGAGTAACAGCCAGTGGAAAAACCGAAATTTATATTCAACTTTGCAAACGTGCAATAGAGACTCAAAAAAAAGCCATTATTTTAGTTCCTGAAATTGGATTAACACCTCAATTTTTTGAACGCTTCCAATCCCGGTTCGGAGAACGGGTTGCCCTGATTCACTCGGAACTAACACCAGCAAAACGTGACAAAGCCTGGAATCACATCATGGCCGGAGAATACGACATCGTAATTGGCCCAAGATCTGCCGTTTTTTCGCCATTTAACAACATTGGACTGATAATCATTGATGAAGAACACGACTCGTCTTATAAGCAGGATAATCAACCCAGATACCTCACACACGACATTGCAAGACATCGGGCCATGTCGCATAACGCTCTGCTTGTCTATGGATCAGCTACACCAAGTATTCACACCTTTCATCAGGCCAAACAAGGGTTAATGGGATGTGTAAGGCTGGCATCCCGTGTTACCGAAAATGCGTTACCTGCCGTTTCCATCATTGATATGAAAGCGGAATCTTCGGAATCGCTGTTATCGGAAGCTCTGGTTAATGCCTTAAAAACCAATCTCAAAAACAAAGAAAAAAGTATCATACTTTTAAATAGACGAGGTTACGCGCCGTTTATGGTCTGTGCCTCCTGTAAAAAAATTCAAAGCTGTCCGTCCTGTAATTTAAGTTTTACCTATCATCATGATCACACCAGCCGGTGTCACCGCTGCAATGTCACCCAAAAATTTTCACCTTTCTGTATGTTTTGTAAAAAACCCAAAGTCAGCTTCGGAGGTCTTGGCACCCAAAAAGTTGAAAGCGAACTCATGAAGCGTTTTCCCGAAGCTGTTCTATCCCGTCTCGACAGAGATACCGGAAAAACCGTCAAACACATCGAAGCCATCCTTACCGACTTTAAAACCCGAGGCGATATCCTCATCGGCACTCAAATGATTGCCAAAGGCCACGATATCCCCGAAGTCACCCTTGTAGGTGTCCTGGGCATTGATTCCGTTCTGCATCTCCCCGACTTTGGAGCTCCCGAACGGGTTTTTCAGCTCTTAACACAGGTTTCCGGTCGTGCCGGCCGCGGAGAAAAACCGGGAACCGTCATCGTCCAATCCCTAAACCCCGAGCATTACGCGCTGGATTATGCCAAACGCCACGACAGCGAAGGTTTTTACGAAGAAGACAGCAGCTACCGCGAGGCTTTGTCTTATCCTCCATTTAATCAGTGTATTCATATTATTTTTTCAGGTCAGTATCAAAAACTGGTGCAAAAAACCGCAACTGATTATGCATCAGCTTTGGTAAAAGATTTTAAGAATGCCGGATTAGAAATCGGAATTATAGGCCCAAAACCAGCCCCTATAGAAAAAATACAGGATTATTTTAGATGGCATATCCTGCTAAAAATCAAACCCGAAGACGCCGATCAGGTTAAAGACTGTCTAAAAAAACATCCACTTGCCTACCCCAATGTCAGACTTTTGTTTGATGTAAATGCCAGAAGTGTTTTATAAGATTTAAAATCCAGCTGCCGGCTGTAATGCATTTGGAGGTTTAGGCGTTACCGTTACAAAATTAACATTGCCCACAGCTTTTGGACTATACTCAAATAGCGAAGCCGTTGAAAAACTTATAGGTACATCATTCCATTTTCCATTTGTACGTAATGTTAAAGCATCTTCATTTCCAGAGTTATCTGGCTGACCACTATCCCAAAATGTTGGACTTATAAGATTTCCACTTTCAGGGCCCTGAATCCACCGCCAGGTACCTTCAGAAACACTATCAGAACCTGCCAACCAAACCGTATTTCCATTAGCAGCTGTAGTAGCAAAAGTGTTTTCACTGTTATCCGCAATCGTAGTAAGATAACCAGGAATCCCATAAAATAACGCGGTTGCATTAGATTGCGCATTGGCAAAATCTACAGACGTTGTTACCAGTCTGTAAATATGACCATTGGTTGAATACGTTGAGGTAGATTCCGCTGAAATGGTTACAGGATAAATCCAGATTTTTCTTTGAAGTGTATTTGTAGATTTTGTTTGAAATGCAACACTTCTCAGCATCGTTTGAACATTTGAGGTTGTTACGCTTGTAAATGTAATCTGTAATATTTTTGTAGTGTTATCAAACGAAAAAGAAGCCCCTGTAACAGTAGCCAGACAGGTTAATTTATCAGGATTACGAGCCGTTGAACTATCAACTTCAACATTAAATACAGCAGTCACAGGATTGACTTGGGGCAAAATAACAAGGCCAGGCCATAAGGTTGTCCAGCTTCCATCAACCGTTGTATCACGTGCAGTCGCCTGATTGTTTATAGTAAGTGTTTGAGAAAAAACCATTTTTGAGCAACTAAATGCAAACACAAATACGCTCAAAATAAAAAACGTTTTTGTATTAAAAATCCAGATTGGCTTCGCCATAGTAATTCGTTCCATCAAAAATCAGCCCAATAATATCAAACTGAAATCCCGAAGCTGGAGCCCCAAAAACAGGTGTTATTCCATTTTTCCAACGAATATTTCCTGGCAGTGTTACAGCCACATTTCTACGTATCAATAAAATCAGCGAGGTAGGCAAAGATGGGTTAACAAACGAAATAGCCTGGGTAGATGATGCAGAAACAGTCAGTAACTGAATAGGGCCATTAGAAAAATCAACAGCCGTTGCCACAGAAATAACAGAAGGAACAACAACAGGCCCATTAAAAAACACATTACCTGTCACTTCAAAGGCCACCGTTGGAGTTAAAAGCCCAATCCCAACATTTCCATTCTGCAACACAATAAGCTTGGTTTTGTCATCATCAAACGACATTCCGTTTTTATTGATACGGGAGTAGATATCGGCAAAAGCCGATGATGAGAAACAACCTAATAACAATACAATCACGAGTATTTTTTTCATAATATTAATAATTAAATGTAGTTACCCCATATAATTGACCGTTTGTATAAATACCAGGCCAGCTGCCTGTCCAAAATAAACTTACAATATCCACTTTTCCAGACGTTAACGTATAAACAGGAGGATCACCTCCCGGCCATTTGATAGAGGTAATACCCACTTCATTAAAATTAAAGGTTGCAATAGATGGAGTGCCTCTATATCGCAAATATACCGTAATGATTCTGGCCACATTTCCCAGCTTTGTTGCCTGTATTGTTGTACCAGTATCATTAACACCCACATAAAATTGATTACCCCGGCTACAATCCAGCGTGATAGTCTGAGAAGCGCCAGTTGTATTATACGTTGCAACCACGTTTCTTAACCCAGAAGACACATGCCCATTCACTCTGGATACAACAGTTGAATTAAAGGTCGCAACGGGTAAGGATGTGCCTATTCCCACTGCCGGAAATCCATTAGTATCCTGTGCCCCATTTAACATACGTTTATACACAAAGCCTGTATTTTGATCCCCTAACACAAGTTCTTTCGGGGTTAACCAGGAATCACTCCATATAGCGGTTGCCGCAACAAAAATAACAAACCCAACAAAACATGACACAAAAAACTTAGTATTGGCCATAATATTTCACTCCATTTACATTTCCAGACACGGCCAGCTGCACCAGATAATTATTCACACCGGATACCTTTGTAAACGCTACACCGTTTTCCCATTTAATCGGGTCAGCAAAAAGAAGCGTAGCATTAGAGTTGTCCGAATAATTAATCAATAAAAACAGTTTTGAATAAAACACCGTGTTAATACCGGTAAGTGGTCTTGCAAATGTCACAGTAAGATTCGTGTTTGCAACATTTAAAATTTGAACATTGCTCAAACTCCAGTTAATAGTAACCGTAGCACCTGTTGGAGACGAAGCCGGTGCTAGAAAACTCAGACCCCGATTCAACTGAGACTTTCCCTGAACAACAAATTCAACCTGGGGTGTTGTTGTGCCTATCCCAAGCTTTAAACGTTTTGTCGTTGCATCAACTGTAACCGTCATTCCAGATTTGACTGAATCCATCTGAAAAAAAAACGGGCGCTTTGCCGATGTTGTCGTTTGTGCCGATACAAAACTTTGGCAAAAAAAGAGCAGAAAAATAAAAATGGGAATGAAATCTCATTGCTTTCATCATAAACCATATATCGCAAAAAAACAGAAAAACTTGCAAAAAAAAAACCCTCTTAGAATCTAAGAGGGTTTTAGGTTCAATAACTATCTAATATTTATTCAACCGGAGCTTTTGATTTGTCCCAATCTGCTTTAGAACAGAACTTTGTTAATTGACGGCTTCCGATTTTAGCTCTGAAAGCATAACGTACTTGTACGCTTCCATCTTTTAGCTTGCGTTGATATTTTGTCTTTTTGATTTTTGACTCTTCAACCGCAACTTTTTTTCTCTCTTTTACGTCATAAAATTCTACTGCCATAACTTCTCCTTATCTTAATATAGTTTAGATAGACTCTCCCTTATAAAAATAGTACCTCAAAGGAAGCTTGAAACAAACTTACGCGAGAACACTACTTCTTAAAGGAAAATAATAATCTTAAGATTTATCACATAAATGAGCATAAATCAAATCCGAGGGCTTGCAGGTTGTTTGTAAAGAGTCGTTTTTTAAGCCTTTTCACACAAAAAAAATCAAAAAAAGCCAAAACTGGTATTGATTTTTAGAAAAAAAATACGTATAGTATTCGGCGTTCAAAATTAATAAAGAATTGTAAACAAGTAACATGTCAGCAGAACTACACACCCTTTTACCCTTAAATGTTTTAGGAATTGATTTAAGCATAACAACCCCGGTGGTTATTATGTGGGGAACATCATTTTTGATTTTCTCTTTATTAGTCCTGGCCAATCAGTTCAAAAAAGTGAGAGAAGTAGAAACATTTTTCTACGAGTTTGTTTGTGAAGCGTTTGCAAGCAATATGCACTCCACAAAAAAAATATGGTTCAGCTTTTTAATGACACTGTTTCTTTTTGTATTCTTCAATAACATTTCAGGCTTAATACCTGGAGGAGAATCGCCTACCAGCAATATTAATGTTACCGGTGCACTTGCCATTATGGTTTTCCTAACGGTTCAACTATGTGGATTTAAAATTAACGGGCTCCATCATATTAAAAATGCGTTGGTTCCAAGTGGTGCGCCAAAACCACTGCTTGTGTTTCTGATTCCTCTGGAAATCATCAGTCATCTATCTCGTCCATTTTCACTTGCAGTAAGGTTATTTGCCAATATGTTCGCAGGACATATGGTACTTACCATTTTCATAGGCTTTGCAATAATGTCCCCTCACGTTGTAAAACTGCTTCCGTTCACGGTTGTGGTTCTAGTATCAATGTTTGAGCTTTTTGTGGGCTTTATTCAGGCATATATTTTCACTTACTTGGCTTCCTTTTACATAAGCGACGCAGTAAGCGGATCTCATTAACGTTGTTATAAAAAATTTTTAGGAGGATTTTTAGTATGGGTACTTTAGCAGCAGGTTTAGGAATTGGTTTAGCAGCATTAGGAGTAAGCTTTTCACTATCATTAGCTTACCAAAAAACATTAGACAGCATCACAAGACAGCCAGATCTATTAGGATCTTTCCGCGCTATGATGTTCTTAGGTTTTGCATTTATTGAAGCGGTAATGCTACTTGCATTTATCATTTCTTACCTTCTTATCAACTCTAACGCTTAATCAGACAAAAAATTTAGAATTAAAGAAGGTCAGCCATGTTTGAATTTACATCAAGTCTATTTTTTTGGACATTAATCAACTTTATTGTCTTGCTGTTTCTTGTAACAAAATTCGCTCTTCCATCATTTTTTAAAATGGTTGAAGAGAATGAAAAAAAGAAACAGGAAGCAATGGCTGATCTTCATAAAAATAGAGACGAATCAAAAAAACTATTTGAAGAATATCAATTAAAATTATCAGGCATCCAAGATGAAGCCAGACAAATTTTAAGTGAAGCCAGAAAAGAAAAAGAAGAGATCAAAAAGCGCGAATTAGAGCGTCTTCTTGAAGAAAAACAAGATATTTTATCCAGCATTAAAAAAGAACTTCAAAATGAGAAGAAGAAGTTTGTTGATGATATGAAAGAACACGCGGCAGATTTAATTGTGTCAGCAAGTAAAAAAGTCATTAACAAAAATCTTTCAACACAGGATCAACTGGATGTGATTTTAGAAAACATTACTGATTTTGAAACGTCTCTTAAAGAAACGTCCCTAAAATCATGAAACACGTTGAAATCGATTTTGAAAAATTATACGAACTTGCCAGCAGCAGAAATGAAGTTGATACATTAGAACATAATATTTTTGCGTTGTACCTTTTATTCAGACACAGCTACGAAACACGTACCCTGTTAATGAATACCAGAATTTCAAACAACGAAAAACTGGACATTATTAAAGATTTACCCTGCTTTACAAGTCCTAATTCAACATTTTTTGAATTGCTTGAATTACTGCTTGAAAATGATATGGGCAATAAAATGTACTACATTAATGAAAACTTCAGCAAAGTAGTAAGTTCTAAGTTAAACAGAATTTTAGTTCAGCTTTTTTCTGCCGTTCCAATTCCTGATTCCATCGAATCTGTTATTAACGAACGGTTAAGCAAAAGCTTAAATAAAAAAGTTAATCTAAAAAACTTTGTTGATCCAAGTCTTATTGGCGGCATGATTATTAAATTGCCGGATGGAAAAATCTATAATTTTTCCTACAGCAAAGCTTTATCCGATATAAAATTCACATTGATGGAGAAAGATTAGTATGGATCTAGATGTAAAAGAAATATCAAATCTAATCAAAACCAAACTTGATAAATATCAATTCAAAGTTGATAGTGATGAAGTTGGTCTTGTTTTAGAAAGTGCTGACGGGATCGCACGTATTGGCGGATTACCAAATGCCATGATCGGCGAAATGATCGAGTTTCCTGATAAAAAATACGGTATCGTATTTAACCTTGAACTTGATGAAATCGTTGTTATCATTTTAGGTAAAAAAACCGACGTTAAAGCCGGTACCTGGGCAAAATGTACAAAAAGAATCATGGAAGTTCCAGTTGGACATGCCCTACTTGGACGTGTTGTAAACGCCATCGGTGAACCAATCGATGGTAAAGGTCCTTTAAAAGCAGAAAAATTCAGATCTGTAGAATCCAAAGTTCCTGGTGTAATTGATCGTCTTCCAGTAGATGTTCCGCTTCAAACCGGATACAAAGTTGTTGACGGTCTTATCCCAATCGGACGCGGACAAAGAGAGCTTGTTATCGGAGACAGACAAACCGGTAAAACAACTTTAGCTATCGATACGATTATCAACCAAAAAAACACAGGTGTTATCTGTATTTATGTTGCGGTTGGAAAAAAATCAGCGTCTATCGTTGAAGTTCAGGAAATCCTTACCCGTCATGGTGCGATGCCTTATACCATTATCGTTGACGCATCGGCTGATGATCCGGCTTCCATGCAATACCTTGCACCATTCGCAGGTACAGCTATGGCTGAAGAGTTCATGCATACTGACCACAAAGATGTTCTAATCATTTATGATGATTTAACCAAACACGCTAATGCTTACCGTATGATTTCACTTCTATTGAAAAGACCACCTGGACGTGAAGCGTATCCTGGAGACATCTTCTATCTACATTCTCGCCTTCTTGAAAGATCAGCACGTCTTTCAAAAGAATTAGGTGGCGGTTCTATTACCTCTCTACCGATTATTGAAACACAAAAAGGTGATATTTCTACCTACGTTCCAACCAACGTTATTTCTATCACTGACGGTCAGATCTTCTTACAAAGCGACCTGTTCTACTCTGGATTTAAACCAGCTATCAACGCCGGTATCTCTGTATCCCGGGTTGGTGGTAAAGCACAGATCGAAGCCATCAGAAAATTATCTGGTAAATTGCGTCTGGAACTGGCTCGTTTTAAAGAAAAAGAATCCTTTACAGCGTTCGCATCTGAACTGGATGAAGAAACTCAAAAGCAGTTGAAACGCGGAAAAATCCTTGTTGAAATTCTAAAACAGGATAAACACGTTCCAATGCCTGTAGAAGAACAGGTTGTGAGTATCTACCTTGCTGTTTCAGGCATTCTTGAAAACGTTGAGCTAGAGCAGGTTAAACCTATCGAATATGCAGTTCTGGATACATTACGTACTCAAAAAGCAGAACTTCTAACGGATATCAGCACCACTCAAAAGTTAACAAAAGACACTGAAGAAAAACTTGTAGCGGTTATCAAAGATGTTATTGCATCTGTAACAGCTAAAAAAGGTTAAGCAATGCCCGAAATTTATGAGATAAAAAATAGAATTGAGGGTTTAAAAAGCATTCATAACATTACGTATGCGATGCAGATTGTAACCATCAGCCGTCTAAAACGCATCACGACTCAGCTTCAGAAAATAAAAGATTCTTTAGATGAAGTTAAAAATGTTTTAGCCTATCTTGTTGAGGAAAAACCGGCTTTTAAAAAGGCCTTTTTTCCTCAGGTTGATTCTTCAAAACCACCTGTTTTAGTACTTTTCTTCTCTAACAGAGGATTTTGCGGCTCTTTTAACCAGGATATTTTAAATAAAGCATTGGCTTTTTGTGAAAAAGAAGGCATCGATTTTCAGGCAACTCCTAAAATCTGTGTTGGAAAAAAAGCACAAATCATGATGCGTCATTACAAAGAAAATATTATCTTCCATGAACCTCAAAAAGATTTATTTTCTAAAGAAGAAGGTATCGCGTTATACAAGGATATTCAAAATTATATTGATAATAGCCATAAAATAAACTTTATCTACTTCGAGTTCAAATCCATTATCACTCAAAAAATTGTTACAGAATCATTTTACCCGCCTTCTCCTCAGGAATTTGAGTCTCAATCTGACGAAACGGCTACAGTTTTCAATTTAAGACCTCATTTTATTGAACCAAGTTCAGAACTTGTTGAAACAAAAATGCTGGAATTTTATTACTACTTAAAGATGTTTCGTGCGATCAGGGATTCGGCCAGTTCCGAATTCAGCCAACGCTTCTTACTTATGAAGAGCGCGGTAGACAACGTAAAATCATTAGGTGAAGAACTAACTCTGGAGCTTAATAAAGAGCGTCAAAGAGGGATCACTCAAGAGATTTCAGAAATTATCAGTACGTTTAAAGCGTTGCAAAAGCGCTAGAGAGGAAGAGTTATGTCCGCTAATTATGGTCGTGTTGTTCAAGTCATTGGTCCAGTAATTGATGCCGAGTTTTCTCCATCAGACATTCCACAGGTTCGTTCCAGATTAGAGATTAGACAGGAAATTGGAAGTGGTGAACAGATTTTAGTTGTTGCTGAGGTTGCTATGCAGCTTGAAGGTGGCATCGTAAGAGCTATCGCTATCAATCCTACTGAAGGTTTAAGAAGAGGAGCTCCTGTTCTTGATACAAAAGAAGCGTTAACGGTTCCAGTTGGACATGCAACACTTGGAAGATTGTTTAACATTTTAGGTGAACCTTTGGATAAAAAAGGTGATCTACAGGATGTAGAATACCGCAGTATCCGTAGGGATCCACCTCCGTACGAAGTGATTCAGGTTGATAACCAGATTTTTGAATCAGGTATCAAAGTTATCGATCTTATTGCGCCTTATATCAAAGGTGGTAAAACAGGTCTTTTCGGTGGAGCCGGTGTAGGTAAAACCGTTATTATCATGGAACTTATTCACAACATGGCTAAACAACACGGTGGTACATCTGTATTTGCCGGAGTTGGAGAAAGAACGCGTGAAGGTAATGATCTTTGGCTTGAAATGAACGAATCAGGCGTTTTAAACAACACTGTTCTTCTTTTCGGACAAATGGGTGAACTTCCTGGAGCACGTCAAATCGCTGGATTAGCAGCTCTAACTCAAGCTGAGTATTTCAGAGATGAAAAAGGTCAGGACGTATTGTTCTTCTTAGATAACATCTTCCGTTTTGTTCAGGCAGGTTCTGAAGTATCTACCCTACTTGGACGGATGCCGTCAGCTGTAGGCTATCAGCCAACGCTAAACTCTGAAGTTGGACGATTCCAGGAACGTATTGTTTCTACGAAAAAAGGCTTTATCACATCGATTCAAGCCGTTTACGTACCAGCCGATGACATTACTGACCCTGGAACTGTAGCAATCTTCAGCCATTTGGATTGTTCTACTGTTCTTTCACGTAAAATTGCTGAGCTTGGTATTTACCCTGCGGTAGATCCTCTTGCGTCAACATCACGTATTATGGACCCTTCTTATGTAGGTGAACGCCATTACGGTATTGCTCAAAATGTATTAAAAATTCTTCAACGGTACAAAGAACTTCAGGATATTATTGCGATTCTGGGTACCAGCGAATTATCTGAAGAAGATAAACTAACTGTAAACCGTGCAAGAAAAATTCAAATGTTCCTGTCTCAACCGTTCTTTGTTGCAGAATCTTTTACAGGTATGCAAGGTAAGTATGTAACACTTGAAGATACACTTTCAGGTTTTGAAGGCATTATCGCAGGTAATTACGATGCAATTCCTGAGCAGTTTTTCTACATGATCGGTAAAATTGACGAAGCCGTAGAAAAGTTTGAACAAAGTAAAAAATCATGAGCCAACAGTTAAATTTTAAGATAGATTTTATTGATGGTCAGAATGTTGAAGGACAGGCAACACGTGTGTTTGTTAAAGACATGTTTAATGTTCTGACTATCTCAAACGATCATGCACCTATCATTACACTGATTCAAAAAGGATTGGTACAGGTTTTCGCAAATGAAAACGCTCCCCTTCACACATTTGAATTTGAAGAAGGTTTTTTAACCTGTAAGGATAATGTCTGTAAAATTCATATTTTAAAATAAATAAAGGGAGCGTTGTTATATGAAGTCAAAGTACACGTTAATTATTTTAGCCATTTTGGTTTCATTCTTTACGGCTATTTCATTACTGCCTTCTGATTTCAAGATACAACGCTCCATCACCATTAACGCAAAACCGGATAAAGTGTTTCCTTACCTAAACAACTTTCATCAGTGGGAAAACTGGTCTCCATGGGCAAAATTGGATCCTAAAATGATATCTACCTTTGAAGGACCTGAATATGGAGAAGGATCTTCGCAAGCCTGGAGTTCTCAGGATAACAAAGTAGGCGAAGGTAAAATGACGATCACTAAAAGCATGCCAGACTCGTTACTTGAAGTAGCTCTTGAGTTCAAAAAACCCATGCAGGCAAAAAACAAAGTTGTGTTTTCTCTTGAGAAAAAAGATGGGCAAACAGAAGTGATTTGGACAATGACAGGGAAAAATAATTTTATGGGGAAAGTATTTTTCCTTCTGTTTAACATGGATCAAAAAGTTGGCGGGGACTTTGAAAAAGGGCTTGCTCAGCTTAAAACAGTAGCTGAAGCATCTCACTAATCTTCATGGTACGTTTCTTTAAAAGACACCCAAAACTTTGGATGAGTATAACGCTCATCCTTGTTGTATTTATCAGCTATTTTAATAGTATTAAAGCCCCTTTTATTTGGGATGATGAGGAAATGGTGGTTGGCAATCCGCTGATTAGAAGCATGAGCCAGATCAATCAGATTTTTACCTCAGGTGCATTTTTGGAAAAACTGGATGCAGGTAAATTTTACCGTCCCATTCAAATTACAAGCTACACCATTGACTATGCTATCTGGGGACTGGATGCATCAGGATTCAGAATAACCAGTATTGGTATTCATATACTTAGTACGTTAACACTGTTTTTCCTTTTGCTGGCTTTCGATCTTGCCCTTCTTCCAGCATTTCTAATTACACTGCTTTGGGGTATACATCCCATTCATATTGAATCTGTTACGTACATTTCAGGACGAGGTGATGCGCTTTACCTACTGTTCTGCATGCTCAGCTTTTTAACCTTTGTAAATGCCTTAAAGGGAAAAAAGAAGTGGCTGTACATCCCCAGCCTTCTATTTTGGACCGTAGCTATTTTTGCAAAAGAAAATGCCTTACCTCTTCCCCTCATTATGATTGTGTACGTATGGCTAAGCCGAAAATATATAGAAAAAAAGGAACTGTTTTTAACGATTGCATCCAATGTAGGACTGGTTGGAGCCTATATGGTATTCAGACTGGTTGTATTAAAAACCTCTGCTATTGGCACCTTATCCTGGATTGCAGCCTCTACAACCCTGGAAAGATTGATGACACTGCCTTACATCATCACAACGTATTTCAGACTCTGGTTTTTACCCTACCCGCTTCACATGGAATATCACTATGTTGAAGAAACACTGGTAAATCCATATCTTATTATTGGAATTCCGTTGTTGGTTTTATTGTTCTGGATGTTTTGGAAAGCCGTAAAACCTGTTCCTTTTTACTTTTTCTCACTGTGGATTTTCTTAGGATTAGGGCCTGTTTATCAACTTATTCCATTAGCCTCTACCGTTCGTGAACACTGGTTTTATTTATCAGGAATAGGGCTTTCGGCATTATGCATTTTATCGATGGAAACCTTAATCATTAATATGCCCCATCGCTGGCAACGCCAATTATTATGGGTAGGCCTTGGATTATGGGTCAGCACTTGTTTTGTACTGACTATCGAAAGAAATGAAGATTGGACAAGTCCGTTAAAACTTTATGAACATGATTTACGATTTGAGCCCAGAAGCTTTTTGCTGCATAACAATGTTGGTGTAGAGTATTTTAGATTGGGACGTGTGCAGGAAGCAAAAACAGCCTTTAAAAACTCCATAGATGCAGCTCCTGGCACAGGATATGGAACTGCCTATAACAATTATGGAGTTATTATCGAAAATGAAGGCAAGCTTGATGATGCAGTTACTGCCTATAAAAAAAGTATTGAACTTAGCCAATATCAGCTGGCGTATGGAAATCTTGGCAGGCTGTATTTGAATCACCAGCAGCCAGCTTTAGCTGAAAAAGTGCTAAAAGAAGGCATCGAGGTTAACCCATACAATCCTCAGCTGCTATACTATTATGGAGGCTCCCTTTTACAGCAGAATAAATTACAGGAAGCCCTCGACATCTTTAAAAAACTTGAAAAACTGTCTCCAAACTACGAACAAACCCGAATGATATTAAACTTTTTACATGAAAAAAACGGACTGTCCTGATCTTTCGCTGCATGCAAAACCTAACATTCATCCGTCTGCCTTTATTGCAAAGGGAGCTGTTGTTATTGGGAATGTGATTCTGGAAGAAGATGTATCCATCTGGTATAACGCCGTTTTAAGAGGTGATATCAACAAAATCCATATCGGGAAACGGTCTAATATTCAGGATGGGTGTATTCTTCACCTTGAAAACGACAGGCCCTGCATTGTTGGAGACGATGTTACCGTTGGCCACGGAGCCATTTTACACGGCTGTACCATAGAGTCTCAGGTGCTTATCGGGATGGGGGCTATTGTGCTTAATGGTGCCGTTGTCAAAAAAGGTGCCGTAATCGCAGCGGGAGCCGTTGTGAAGGAAAACATGATTGTAGAAGAAAACACGCTGGTAGCCGGAGTTCCTGCAAAAGTCGTAAAAACGGTATCCGATACCACAACAACCCATACGGAATGGGCAAAAAAATACGTCCAGCTGTCTCAGTATCACAAACAACTAGCCGCTAATGACAACCTTTAAAAACACCCTCTCTTATTACTTATATCCTGTATTCTGGATCAGTCTGGTTGTTCTTAGCTTTTACCTGCTTGAAAGCACATTAACGCCCCTTATCGGAGCATTTTTCCTGGCCTATCTCCTTTATCCGATTGTTGAAAAGCTGCAATCATTTGGCTTATCCAAAGCCTGGGCTGTGGGCATTACGTACACTGTATCCTGCGTAATTTTAACAGGGCTTATTGTAATGCTGACACCCATGCTGGTTCATTTAGCCATAACGTTTATTAAAGATCTGCCTCGATTATTAACCTCCGCAACCTACAGCCTCGAGCAGGTTGCCGATCAGTTTGGCATTCCCTTTCACTTTGAAGTGGATATATTTTTAAACGAGATGCAGCATTATCTAACCTCTATTTCTTTTTCAACCTTTGCCTCTTTTTCAAACTTTCTAAAAAATACCGTCTTTAATGTCATTCATATTTTTTTATGGTTTGTAAAATTTCTGTTTTTCCCCGTATTTTTCTACTACACACTGGATAAATATCAGGATATCAAACAGGAATTTACCTCCTTTATTCCCTACAGATTCCGCCCCTATTTATCCGAATTTTCAGAAATTGTAAGTCGGGTTTTAAGCGGTTATATCCGAGGTCAGTTACTGGTATGTAGCATTCTGGCTACATTTTATGCCTGTGGATTCTGGCTGGTAGGCATGCATTTTGGTGTGATTATTGGAGTCATTACCGGATTTTTATACATTATTCCTTATGTTGGATTTACCATCGCTTTGATTATGGGTATTGTGATTACCCTGGCCAATTTTTCAGGAATCGATCATTTGCTTTTAGTGCTACTGATTTACATGCTTGGACAGGCACTGGAAAGCTTTTTCCTCACCCCAAAAATTACTGGAAATAAAGTTGGATTGGATCCTTTTTTAACAATTCTTGTATTGATTGCAGGCGGAAATTTATTTGGATTTGTAGGCATGCTGACCGCCATTCCAATCGCAGGAATCATGAAACAATATTACGGACGAATAAAAACCCACTATCAAACTTCCGAGTTTTTTATTAAAGACGTTTAAGCTTTTTTTGAATCCTCATTAAAAATGGTTTGGACAGTGTGTTGAAATATGGCATAAACCGATTCAAAACCCTGATGTAAATGTTTCAGGAAAGTCTCGGGGTGGGATTGTTTGAAAAAGTATAAGGCCAATCGATGCAGAACTTCGGGTTTATCAGGGATGGAATAGGTTTGACGATCATCCATAATCTGCAACAAATGCTCAACTTTTCTAAAAAAGGCATAGTTATTTCTTAACAACATACTGTCTTCGTCAGAAATCAACTGGTTTTCGGTTAGTTTTTGAACACCTTTTAAGGTTGAAGCCGTTAAAATATAGGGATGAGTAACCCCATGAACAAGTTGAAGGCCCTGTAATAGAAACTCGATATCCCGAATCCCTCCCCTACCGTTTTTCACATCTATTTCCTGTGGATTTTGCCTCATTTTGATAGATTGTTCCCTCAAATTTTGAATGGTTCTGAAAATATGAGACGCAGAAAACTGCTGGGCAAGAGCCGGAGGAGACAGCTGCTGCAGCGTTTCAAACCCCAACGACCAGTTTCCAGCCACGGGTTTTGCCTTTAACAGGGCTTGAATTTCCCATAACGAGGCGTGATTAAAGTAATAAGACACAAACTCTGAGGCTTTTACCACGAGGTTGCCGGATCGGCCGAAAGGTCTCAGCATCCAGTCTACACGCCACAGGCGACCTTCGGAGGTGAACATCATCATTTCGGTGGTAAGGTGTTGGATGGCTTCCTGAAGAATGTGGGGAGATGCATCATCGGAGCAAATGGCAACCAGATCGATGTCAGAGCTGTAATTGAGTTCGGTTCCACCCAGTTTTCCCATGGCCAGAATGCATATTTTTTCTTCAGTTTCTGGATCAAGATCCATACGTTTTAAACAGGACTGGATGAGAACTTCAGCCAAAACAGAGATTTCCCTTACGATAATGCCGAGGTCAATATGCAGTGATAAATCCCTGATGGCTATGCGCAGCATTTCCCGATGTTTTAATTTACGGATCTGTTTGCGCCATTCGTCGGTATCGGTATAGGTTTTACGTAAAATTTCGGTGTCTTTTAATAAATGGCCGCGTTTTAATGTAACAGATAACGATTGCTGAGACGTTACCCAGTTCAAATATTCCGGATATTTTACAAGTAAGTCTGATAAATACTGGCTGGTTGAAAACACATCAATCAAAATACTTAATCGAGCCGGCTGTTTTAAAAGCAAATCCATGTGTTGTAAGGGATCATCCAGCACAGAAATAAAGCGTTCCCAGTTGTTTAAGGCTCTGTCGGGATCTGAACATTGGCCCAACCAGTCGCAGGCTAAAACCAACAAACGGATACAGGCCGGCTGCTGCTGACCGTGTCTGGCGATCATACAGGTGTTGAGGTAGGCGGTGTCAGGAAATTTGAAACCCAGTTTTTTAAACACATGCTGACGAACAGATTGCGTGATGGATGGATTTAACAAAACATCGGCGATGTTAACGCCATGTTGAAACGGAAGCCATTGTTGGCTGAAATAGTCCTGAATCCAGTTTCTGACGGTTGCTGAATAAGTCTGAAAATCGAGGTTTAATTGCTGCGAGGTCGATAATGTATCCGTAGGTTTATACCCTACCCGTCTGGCCAGATGCTGAAATTCGTCAGAATCGGGTTCGGGGAGTAGGATATCCTGAGAGGAACCTCTGAGTAGCCGGAGTCCGTTAATCAGGCGTCTGAAAAACTGGTAGGATAGTAGCAATTGTTCGTGAGTTTCTATGGGGATAAGGCCAAGATCACGACAATGATCCAGGGCCTGTCGGGTTTGGGGGCTTCTAAGTTCAGGATATGTTCCGCCAAATCTCACCTGAATCAGCTGAACGGCATATTCGATATCAACCAGAGTACCGGGACTGTATTTGGCATTTTGTTTTCCAGGCAACACTTTTTCCTGAATCTGCTTCATGCGGATTGTCCAGAACTCATCAATTTTCAAATGAGATTCGTACACAAACACATCCCTTAACCGTTCAATTTGAGCTCCAAAATAAGATTGTCCTGATAAAAATCTCAACCGTACCAAGGCCAGCTTTTCATATAAAAACGAGGCCCCTTCCGGTCCAAAATACTGACAAAACTGATCCAGACTTACAGCCAGCGGGCCATCTTTTCCATACGGTCTTAATCGTAAATCAATTTTAAAAATCCCATCGTGTTTAGCCTCAATAAAGGTTGATAATTCCTGAACAAATCTCTCAAAATATTCTTCATTGTTTATGGATTCCGGGCCATTTGTTTTCCCGCTGTCGCTGTACACGCACAAAATTTCCAGATCAGACGCGTAGCCTAGATCTTTTCCACCCAGTTTTCCCAAGCCAAAAATGCCCCATTTAGCCTGAACACCGTCAATTACACTGGGATAGCCATAGCGTTCCGACAATTTTTTTTCGATACAGTATGACGCCGTCTGAATTAATTTATCAGCAAGCAGGGAGAGATGTTTGGATAAAAGCTCGTC
>CAZFCP010000014.1:0-54726 GCA_964517775.1 uncultured Candidatus Marinamargulisbacteria bacterium
GTTTAGGTTTGCTTCTGGATGGAATCATGTCATTTAAAAAGACCGATCTTATTCGATTAACCCTATTGAAAAAGGTAATTTTAGGACTCTTTTTATTAGGGCTTGTGGGGCTTGGATTTTACCTAAATAACCATTTCTCTAAACCTTATCAAAAGATCGAATTCTCTCAGACGCTTTATCCCAAAGAAAGAGCCATTGTTCAGGAGATGTTCTCCAAAGAAATTTTGGATTCAAAAAGAATGGGGGCGTTTGGGGATGCTGAAATTTCTATTGCAAAATACGATCTCAACCAGGATGGGATACAGGATATTTTTGTCATGATTTCGGGTGGTTCATTCTGTGGGAGTCAAGGATGTCTAACCATGATTTACGTAGTAGATAAACGGGGGGTGTGGCATGAAGCCTATCGGTTCAATACCTACCCTGCATGGGGAGTATCTCACCAGAAACACAATGGATACTTTGACTTGGTCCATGTGGGTTCGGTTGATAATCACCCCATTAGTGACTGTTTTTTGCTAAAATATGCATGGAAAAATGACCATTACGAAGGAGTCGGTTACAGAAAGCTAACGAAAAAAGATTTGGAGGTTCTGGTAGATGAAGACGTACGATGATTTTTTTGAAAATTTAGGGCAACATGAATCTAGTGGAGACTATCACAAGATCAATAAAATTCGATATATGGGGAAATATCAAATGGGAGAAGGTTCACTTATTGATTTGGGATATTATCGTCGGGACGGAAATACGGACGACAATGTTTATAAAAATAAATATTGGACTGGAAAAGAGGAAATAAAAAGCAAAGAGGATTTTTTAAATAATCCCAAAGTTCAAGAAAAAGCCGTCAGGGATTACGCCAAACTTAATTGGGAAAAAATGCGAAATGAGAATTTGGATCTTTATGTAGGGCAAACCGTTCAAGGCGTAGAAATTACAGTATCAGGGTTACTTGCAGCCGCACATAACCAAGGGGCTGGTGGGGTCATAAATTTTCTTAAATTTGGGATTAATGGCAAAGACGGATTTGGAACTACTATTAAAAAATACATGAAAGAACTTGCTGGCTACGATACCCCATTCAAGCCTCGAAAAAAATTAACCGGACTCAAAAAAGATAAAAAAGGCAAGACCGTTATGTATCAAATTGATGGGAAGGAATGGGTTTCCCTTGAATCTGCAATTCAGATGATAAAAGATAACATTTTGGATGGTGTGATTGTCACAAACTCACATGGAACTGTATTCTTAAGAACACGTCCAGATCAAACAACTAACAATAACCTGGTGTAGTCTGGTACGCTAATTTTGAGCTGCCGAAGATAGAAAAAAGTTCGAACTTCGTCTACTACGCTCCACCAATTCTTTATCTAATAATCCTACCCTTTGTGGATGCCTTCTTCTGGTTTTTTGATGACGACATGTGCTTGTTGGAATTCATCGAAGAGTTTGGACATGTGGTGAATATTGGTTTTGATGTCCAGGACATCTTTGCTAAGTTGGGTAACTTTGCTGGAAATGAGCATGTGGTCAACAAGGTGATTGGCTTCGATAGTGTCCATTCGGGATTCGATACGGTTTACGGTTTCTTTTAGATGGATATACTCGGGTTGGGTTGTGATGATGTGGCGAAGTTCTACGAATGTTCTCATGATGCGGATGTTAATTTCTACAGCGATTTTGCTTTTTAAAACTCCTGATAACATAGCAATGCCTTGTTCGGTGAAGGCGTAGGGGACGTATTTTCTATGCTCTCCACGCCCGTTCTTTAAGATTGCAAATTGCAAGCTTAAAGAGTCCCACTCATTATGGCTAAGCTGAAACATAAAATCAGAAGGGAATCGATCTTGGTTGCGCTTAACAGCCAGGTTTAAGTTGCCGGTTGTGACTTTGTATAATCCTGCCAGATCTCGATCCAGCATTACTTTTTTGTTGCGGATCGTGTAGATACGTGATTTTAAATCTTCAAAATGTGCGAGGGTGTTGTTATTCATTTTGCTAAGGTACCATAAATAATTCTATTTTAATAGCATTATTTTGTTTTTAATATTTTATTATCAATAATTATTTTAAGCGTGTTATTTGTATCCGCTCCACCCAAAAACACATCCATTTACACCCAATTAAAACAACTTCAACCCTCTAACGCAGACTTCCGATTCTCTTTCTTAGTCGCCTGATGCTTTTTATTAGCCAACAATTTTTCCTTAGCCCGCTTGCTTCGTTTCCGTTTTTGTCGGCGGATTTTTTCTGCTTTTTGCTGGCTTTTGCTTTTTTCTCCAAGTTGGATCTCTTCCAGTTTTTCGACCAACAATATGCGAGCGTAATAACGGTTTAACAGTTGATGTCGGGAAGACTGACACTTGATTTGACTATCCGTTGGGCGATGCGTCAGTCGTACACAGGTTGCTACTTTGTTGGTATTCTGGCCGCCTTTTCCTCCTGAAAAAATGAATTGTTCTTCAAGATCGGATTCTTTAATGTTTAACGCATCCATACGAGCGTACAGGGCTGAGGTTTTTGCGGAGGAGACTCCAAAATCAAGTTGCATAGCTGTATTAAAACATGGTTGGGTTATCCATAGCCATGTTGTTGTCAAAATCGGTGGTCTGATTTATCATTTCGGTAATTAACGAAATATGAGTAATTTTAAATCAATTCTATCTATAAATCAGGCTTTATCAGACCCTACACGTCTTCGTATGTGGATGTTGCTTCACAATCAGGAACTCTGTGTTTGTCATATTCGAGAGGTTTTTGGACTGGCTGTTTCCACTATTTCAGAGCATTTATCTGTACTTAGAAAAGCGGGATTAATCCTTTCAAAAAAAGATGGAAAATGGGTGTATTACCAAGCGAAGCTTAGTCTGGGAGATTTAAGTTTGTTTTTAAAAGAGTTAAAGTCAAGTCTGGAAAAAAACGAGCAGATGCTTACAGACAATGAGCGTAGTCAAAAAATAATGAAAGAAACTGTATGCTAACTCAAAAAAAGAAACGTGTTTTAATTTTATGTACGGGAAATTCATGCCGGTCACAAATGGCTGAGGGACTAGCCAACATGTTGTTTGGAGAATCGTACGAGGTTTTTAGTGCAGGAACAACGCCTTCTTTTGTGCATCCAAAATCCATACAGGTGATGCAAGAGATAGGGATTGATATTTCGGGCTACCGTTCGAAATCCTTAACAGAGTTTTTGTCCCAACCTTTTGATTACATTATGACGGTTTGTGGAAATGCCGATCAAAAATGTCCGGTATTTCCCGGAAATGGAAAGCGCCTTCATTGGGCTTTTGATGATCCTGCTCACGTTCAGGGTTCGGAAGCGTACATTCTGGATTGTTTTAGACGGGTACGGGATGACATTTTGAAAAAATTTCGGGACGAGTGGCTTCGGGTTTTGGTATGAAGGCGTATGTTTCTGAAATTTTAGGCACTTTTTTTCTGATTTTTGCTGGAACGGGTGCCATTATTATTAACGATTTATTCGGGGGATCTGTTACCCATCTTGGGGTTTCGTTGACGTTTGGTTTGGTTGTTATGGCGCTTATTTATGCCTTTGGTGATAAATCAGGGGCTCATTTTAATCCTGCGGTTACGTGTGGATTCTGGTTGTTAAAACGCTTTCCTGGAAAGCAGGTTTTTCCTTATGTACTATCTCAATGTGTGGGTGGGATTGGTGCCAGTCTGGTTTTAGGTCAGATGTTTCCTCATCATCCGACACTGGGTGCTACGCTTCCTCAATATGGATTGTTTACAGTGTTTTTTTTAGAGTGTTTACTGATGATGTTTTTGATGCTGGTTATTTTAAGTGTTGCTACAGGTTCTGAGGAAAAAGGGCTTTTTGCAGGACTTGCAATAGGCGGAACGGTAGGCCTGGAGGCCTTGTTTGCAGGACCTGTTACGGGTGCATCCATGAATCCGGTTCGATCTTTGGCTCCGGCTTTGGTGTCTGGTCAGTATTTTGGATTGTGGATATATCTTACAGCTCCATTTTTAGGGGCGATTATTGCGGTGGGTATTCATCGGTTTTTGACTCGATTGTAACGTCAGGGTGTTTTTTTGCCCGTTTGGCTTTGTAAAACAGGAAAAGTCTTTCCACTTTTTGTCTGGCCCAGGGTGTTTTTCGTAAAAAGGTAAGGCTGGATTTTATACTGGGATCGTGTGAAAAACAGCGGATGTTAATCTTTTCTGCCAACTTTGGCCACCCATAATGCGCCACCAATTCTGTAAGAATCATTTCAAGAGTGATGCCATGAAGCGGGTCATTGGGTTGTTGCATAGACTATAAATACCACACTCTGATGGTTTATGCTAAACTCACTGAACTATGTTGCGGTCTAAACTTCCTTCATCCGTTCTACAACTTTCAAAAACACTTCCGCTAAAGCCGACCCCTGTTATTTTAGAGGGTAAAAAAGTGCGTTTAGAGCCTTTATCTGTTGAAAATCATGTACAGCGTCTGTTTGATATTTCAAATGGATCGCCGATTTTTTGGAATAATCGTCACTATGATGGGTATGATGCGGAAGCCATGATCTGGAAGTTTTTGCTGGATGAAAAACCCGAAACCGTGTCTGAAATGCGTCAGATTTTGGAAGGTCGGCAATCCAAGGATCGTGCCTTATGTTTTTGTGTCATTGACCAGCAAACAAACTTACCGGTGGGCATGTGTAATTATATGAATAATTATCCTGAACATCTAAAAATCGAGCTGGGTGGGATTTGGTACAGTCCGATTGTTCAGGGTACAGGCATCAATACCGAGGTCATCTATCTATTATTAAAACATGCTTTTTCTTTAGGCTATTTGAGGGTGGAATGGAAATGTGATGCGTTACACTCAAAATCCAGACATGTGGCTGAAAAACTTGGGTTTACGTTTGAATGTATTCAAAAATCACATATGATCAGCAAGGGGTTTTCACGGGATACAGCCTGGTTCAGTATGATATCGGAACACTGGCTTGAAATCGAGAAAACGCTGTACGCTTAATCTCTTATTTTAATATCGATCGATTTTTCAGGCGAGTTTAAAGGAAATTTACAGTCATTAAAGGTGGGTGTACCGATGCTGGGCACGAAGTTTTCAGATAATCCCCAGGGTTCCTGAGGAAAAACCAGAATAATATCGAATTTTTTATTTTGATTGAGGTCCTGGTAGGCTGTTACGGCATAATCCCCGTAGGGGAGGTTTTGAAACGAAACCTCTATAACATTGGAAGTGACTGGTTTTTGTATGGCTTGTAGAGGGTTTCCCAAAAACTTTTCTTTGGGATCATAGAGGCAGATAAACAGGGTTCCCTGCATTTTTTTAAACGGTTTTAAGGTTACGTTGATGGTTCCCTTCTGTTCGGAAAGGAGTGGGGTTGCAAGGATGCCAATCAGTAACATAACAAGGACTGTTTTATACATACTCATACATCACTTTTTCCCCCCTTGGGAAACAATGAAACGGATGGACTCTGTTAAAACAGGATTCCGAACTGAAGACTGTGGTAAATATCCGGGGTGTCTCCGGCTCTTTCGCCCTGTTCTTTTCCGAAGAAGGTGTAGTCGCATTTAATGCCGATAACGTCTACTCCGAAGCCCATGACGATGTAACCCTGATTGATTCCGCAACGAAGGGCAACGGTATCTCCCCATACTTTTTTCTCGGCTCCGATGTGCATGCTTTTAAAGATGCTTGTGCTTGGTGATAGTGTGTAGTCTGCGGCAACCTGAATCTGTCCTATGGTTGGCAGTTCTGGTGCAAATGCGGCGCCTACAACGGTGGTCATGGGTAGTACAACGGTTGTTGTTGTATTTTGAGAGGCTACGGTTCGGGATCCACTTAAGGATGTACCGATGTTTTTGAACGTTAGACCCCAGGTAACAGGCATGGATTCGATGGTGGTGTCAGTTAAAAATCCAATATCAAAACCAATGCCGCTTGCTGTAAAGGTGCCTATTTTTTCTTTGAGTTTGTCGGATGAATTTACAATTGAAACCAAATCTGAATCGGATATTTCTACTTTGTTTTCACCGGTAGTGGGGTTGTAGGCCAGTGTTCGGGTGATCAGTTTTGCCCCGATACCGCCGTCAATTTTTTGTCCAAATAGTTCAAATCCTGTGGCCCATCCTGTGCTAATCCCAGAGTCTATAGCCATTTTTAATGTGTAAGATGCATCTTTGTTGATTGATGAGTAAATATCCGATCCTAAAAAAGCGCCAATCCCAAATCCTGGGCTGGCAAAGGTGGCCAGTTGTCCGGCAATATTTGAACTGCCATCTATCCCGATAAGTGTTTGAACAACGGAGGTATCCTGGCTGCCCTGTAGTTTTGAAAGTTTGCTGGTGCTGTCGATAAGCTCTTGTCCAATTTCAAAGCGTAGTCGAGGTCCTTTTATTTGAGTTTGTTTAACTCTGGCCAGACCGGCAGGATTCAGATACAGTGCCGAATCATCAGCACAAAGGGCAATGCCTGCTCCTCCCATTCCCATGACTTTCGGGTTTGTAAACGTGAGATCGGGTTCTGCTGCATAAAGAAAACAGGATATCGAAAGTGTAAACGCTGTTGAAGCAAGTAAGTATCTCATGGTTAAGTTCCTTTTTAGTTATTCAATGATTGGATAATCTGTTCGGCAGCAGAACGGTATTTTGAGTTTCTTACCGATTCATTGTCAGAGCTTGAAAATGAGATGGAACTGTAAGACATAATGGAGCTTCCGTTTTTATCAATAACCTGAAATGTTCCGTTGTTGTCATTTAATCGTATGGCATTGAGATTTTTAAAATTGGTTCCGCAGGTTTTCAGCTTGGTCACAACATCAAGTTGGGAAGAGGTTAATACGTTGGATTTTTGGAAGGCATCTACAGCATTTTCGGCATAATAGGCTACGGTTCTTGGAGCTGTAAATAAATATTCCATTATCCTTTCATAGGTTTTGTCTCCTGAGACTGCTGTTGAATTTCGGGTTACGTTAAAAGGATCGGTTGAAATATCTAAATACAGGGTCGTCATTTTAATAACCACGGTTGCGTTTGCAAACCCACGTCTGAATTGGGCGCTGGCGTTTAGGGATGGCGATAAAACAATATTTT
Source organism: uncultured Candidatus Marinamargulisbacteria bacterium (assembly GCA_964517775.1). Classification (GTDB taxonomy): domain Bacteria; phylum Margulisbacteria; class Marinamargulisbacteria; order SXXA01; family JAHFDB01; genus CAZFCP01. Next base: position 7,084 of record CAZFCP010000014.1, read on the forward strand.
CCACTGTTCCTGTAATATGAATATTTGTACTTGTAGAAAGATTAACAGCATAATTAAGTGCATCGGCGGCTGTTATGGCGTTTGCTACGGAAATTGTAAGGTTTTCGTTAATGGTTTTGATAATGTTATTAGCACTGGTTGGATTGTCGGCGAGGGTTTTTAGTGTTGGGAGTAAGGTGTAGGGCAAGGCGTTTTGCTGTCCCATGATAGCGGTGCCTTTGTCTATCAATGCGGCTTGTAATGTTGCGCCGGTGGCTCCGGAGTCAATAATGGCTTGTGAGCTGGTGAGGGCGGAGCTGAAATCTCCGGTTTTGATGGCTTCTGATGCTGTTTTTTGTTTGGCAGATTCCAAAGATTTAAAAATGTTGCTGCCACATCCTGTAAACAGGCTGATGCTTAAAGCTAATACAGTCATGACAAGAAGATGGCTTGCCTTTTTTCTCATACGTAAACTCCTTGTGGACATAAAATAGGGTATATGTCGAAACAGTATAGCCTGTAAATGTTAAAGTCTATATTTTTCTTGCTAAAACTCTAAATCTAACGTAATCCAGAACCCATAGGTTGTCTCTAAACAGAGTTGGTTTGCAGTAGGTTTCAACCTGATTAAAAAATAAGGATTCTTCATCTGACGTTAGTGGTGTCATGTGTGGACTTACAAACATTTTTAGCCAGTCTTTTAATCCATTTTCCCCGGATGTCATGGGTGTCGGGCGTTGAAAATGCCAGGCCTGCTCGACCCAGAATCCTTCTTTTTCCAATAATGCGGAATAGTCGGCGATGCTTGGAAAATACCAATAGTCTTTCCAGGGTTTTTTCATGTCTTTTAAGGTTTTTTTGACGCCGTCCATAATGGTTTTTACGTTATGTTTTCCACCAAATTCCGCAACAAATCTTCCATCTGGTTTTAAGGCGTTATAAATCTGTTGTATGGCTTTTTCAGGTTCTGTAACCCAGTGTAATACGGCGTTGGATAATAGGGCATCCACAGGTTTTTCGCAGGAAAAATCTATGGCATTGGCCTGTCTGAACTCTATATGAGGGAACGCTTTTTTTGCGGTTTCAACCATGGCGGCTGAATAATCCAACCCAATAACAGCCTTACACCGTTGAGCCAGTTTATCAGTAAGTTCTCCAGTTCCGCATCCCAGATCAATGACTGTTTCATGAGGCTGAGGATTTAAAATATCCAGAAGAGAGGTTCCCAGTGTTGCAATAAAATGGAAATTTTCGGTATAGGCCTGGGCATCCCATTTTTCAACAGGCTGTTTTTCTTGTGTCATGGGCAAACTCTCCTTATAATCTAAGCCATGTCCGTTTTCTCAAAAAACCGTTTGGAAGCGTTTAGTGATGGTGTCTTAGCCATTATTATTACCATTATGGTGCTGGAACTTAAAGTTCCCCATGGCTCCGATCTGGCTGCGGTTTTGCCTCTTATCCCTACATTTTTAAGTTATGTGCTTAGTTTTATATATGTCAGTATTTACTGGAATAATCATCACCATCTCATTCATGCGGCACCTCATACTGATGGTGCTATCATGTGGGCAAACAGTCATCTGTTGTTTTGGCTATCGCTGGTTCCGTTTGTAACGGGTTGGATGGGTGAAAATCATTTTACACCGCTTCCTGTGGCTTTATACGGTATTGTGCTGCTGTGTTCGGCATTTGCTTATTGGATTTTACAGCGCGTTATTGTGCGAAAAGCCGGTCCGGATTCCATGATAAGCAAGGCGACACAGAAAGATATTAAGGGAAATATATCACTGGTGTTTTATATTGCAGGCATTGGGTTTGCGTTTGTAAATCAGTGGATGTCTGGAATTTTTTATGTGATTGTAGCCTTTTTATGGCTGATCCCCGACAGACGTTTAAGTAAATAACCTCAATTTTTTTGAGTTAATCGTAAAGCAGTTTATAAACCCAGTAGGTTTTTTGAACTCTTGTCACGTAGCCGTTAGTTTCATCATACGGAACCGTGGCGACAAAATAATCCAGCCCTTTATCCTGTTTTTGATTGACCCAACGTTGCGTGATATTTGGCCCTGCATTATATCCAGACAACATGTAGCTGTAGTTGTTGTTAAAGCGTTTTTTCAACATGGATAAATACCAGGTTCCAAATCGAATATTATTAGATGGAATAAGCGCCATCTGATTGCCTTCCCATGGCATTTTAAGTGTTTTAGCAATGCCTTCAGCTGTAAACGGCATAAGCTGCATAAGGCCCAATGCGCCACTTTTTGATAAAGCCTGACTGTTAAACAAACTTTCTTCACGCATCAGAGCTAAAATCAAATAAGGATCCACATCAAATTCCTTTGAGGCTTCCAAAATACTATTCCAATGAGGACGTGGATAAATTAATGTTGCCAGCTCTTTGGATACCACTCCTTTTTTGGGGAAAATGGAATAGCCGTTATCCAGTAAAACCTTGATGGCTGCGTAATGGTTTCCTGTTTTTGAGTACAAGGTAGCTAAAGAAAAAAACTGTTTTAATGAGGTTGATTTTTGAGTCTGAACTTTAAATTGAAGATCCTGCAGCACCCATTCGCCAAGGCCAAGCTGATACAGCGCAATAAAGGAGGTATCCGGCTTTAATCCTGTATGTTTAAACAATGGTTTTAAAGAGGCTTTGATTTCTGATTTTTCAGAGTTATAGATACGATAGGTATAGTAGCTGAACGGGTAGCGCTGAACACATTTATCAAAATAAAAGTCACTAGTTTTGGATGAGGTAGGTGCGCTTAGTTTTCCTGTCCAGAAAAGAACCTTGGCTTTAAAATCATCGTTATTCCAGTTCCAGTTGTGTGATTTTAAAATTGTAACGGCGTTGGTTGTTTCGCCTTTTTCAAGCTCGTTCCAGGCTATTTCCCACATTACTTTATCCAGATACTGATTTTTTTCCAATTTGTTTTTGTTGTGTGTGATGTCGTCCTGAGTTAGTTTAATGTTGCCTGTAGCGGCTGGATTTATACTCCAGTAATACAAGGCTTCTGACAAAAAGGATTTGTGCGTATTATCCTGTAACATTTTTTGATAATGAAGCGAGGCTTCCATGAATTTTTTTTGCTTTTGAAGCACGCGTCCCGAATAAAACAGAGCTTTATTTCCCCAGAATGTGTTGGGATAGTCTGTAATAACGGTTTGAAAATAAGGTGCTGCGTCATCAAATTTGCCTTGCAAAAAATGACACATGCCAACTGTCGTTAACAGCTCAGCTTTGTATGAGGTACTTGGATATTTTTCCAAAAACAGGTTGATGTGCAGTTTTGTAGGTTCGTAGTCATCGTTTTCGTAGCGGTCCCGGATAAAGGCCATGTACTCTTGCGGGGAGTCAAAAAAGGATTGGACTCGTCTGGTGACAGAGAATGTATTGTTGATGGCCAGCAGGCAGGTTTCAGCTGTGTAGGTCGAGTAATAGTTTTTTAACAGGTTAGCGTATAAACGAATGGCCTTGTCCTGATTTTTTTCCAATAAAGCGATATCAATGCGTTTTTTTAGGGATTCCCGTGAAATTTGAGGCAAATAGGGCAGGTTGGATAAACTGATATACAGCTGCTCGGCTTCATCCAGATTGTTTGAATCAAACAATCGATTGGCTACTTCCAGGCTAATTCTGGCTACAAATTCGTTGTTTCCAAAATGATGTTGAAGGTTTTTTAGCCACGACAACTGCTGAGTGGTAATGGAGGCTGTTGGCGAAATCAGGGAAAACCGCAGTTTTAATAATGATTCATAAGAACCCAGATTCAATGTGGAAAAATCGATAGTGGAAAATGTGTTGGATGCCTGAATCTGTTGCCCTAGTTTTAGGTACGACAGACTTTTAAGCAGTTTTGTCTGGGATGTGTCAGCATTGGACTGATTGAGTAAATTTATGGCTGAGGCATAATTTTTTTGATAAAAAGCATCTACAGCTTTATCTAATACAGGATTAGCCCAAAGATTTTGTGAAAAACAAACAGCCGCAATAACAACCCAGACAAGTTTTTTCACAAGGTTAGACAGGTTTTAGAAAAGCCAGACAGACTGCCACTAAAATCAAAGCTGAGGCCATCCAGAAAAATGTTTTTTTCAAATGAGGTTTCCGTTTTGCAATAATCGGTGCGCCTGTTGCAATCACCCACCAGATACCAATTTTTCCCAATACCCATGGTGTGCTTAACGAATAATGAAGTTTTGCCAACAAACCAAACCCTGCAATAAAAATCAATAGCGATGAAATGCCCAATAAAATCTGTCCCAGTTTGCTTGGGTTTTCCTGAAGCAGTGTAAGGCCAAGCCCTGTTCCAAGAAAAATAATACTGAACACGTGGATAATCAAATAAAAATCTGCAGGCATTGTCGTCCTCCTAGAGTGGCATTTACCGTTAATAACAAGGCTTTATCATACAAGGTAGTTTTGTTACAATGCAAACCTCAAAGCGGGGCATTTTGCTTTTGGTGGGTTGGGTATGAGTATTCGTTTTTATAAGCGACTTTCAGTTCAGGCTGTTTCTGTTGTGATTTCTCTTTCTGATAGTGAGAAGGCACTGAAAATACTTCGGGATCATGTGACATCCAGTGCTATAGATTCTCCACATTTTTGTTCTCAAACATTAGCTGTTATGGGTGCTATACATGCCTCACTTCAACACTGTTCTGTTGAGGATATCGTAGGATTAAAGGATTTTTTTAAAGACATAGCTGCCAGCCAGCATTTTAACTTTTCAGAGGTATTAATGATGTTCACGGCGATTTATCATGCTGTTGATGTTTTGTCGTCAGATAATCCTTTTAAACACACTGTTCATCAGGACTTAATGGCTTCTTTTCAAGGAAAAGTTATGAGCCGCCTTCAAGAGGATCAAAATGAGCCCAATACAAACAATCTCTTACTGTTTTTAGCTGGAAGACTTTCTCCTGAATATCCTTATTCTGAGGCTCAGTTTCGTTTTATTATCAAAACAATCAATTTTATACTGGATACAGTTCGAGATAAAAATCTGCTAGCTACTTTTAAAACACATCTTCATGAGGTCTGTTTTGGCTATTTACAAAAGGCTGAAACAGCCGAAGTTGCTTTGTTTGTAAGAGGGATTCCCGGCGAAATAACCGGCTGTAGCTTAAATCAGGCTCTGACTTCTGGCCTGACTATGAACTTTCTTCTAAAATTTCCAGAGCGTTTTAAGGCTGTAGAGCCTTTGAATCTTTCTGAAATCAGAACCTTTATTATGCAAAAAATGGTATCCGATATTTCATTTGAAAACGGTGTGAATTTGAAACGTGTTTATGATGTTTTGGATGGTCATAGTCCTGATACCGTGCAAAATCGTGGGGAATTTTTAAAAGTGCTACTTGTTAAATTTCCTGAAGACATCCTGAAACTGGATTGCTTACCTTTATTAGAGCGACAAAAGAAAGCTGATCCAACTTTTACGCCTATGTCCCTTGTGGCTTCTTATGAACGGAGCCTCTTTACCGTTTACCTGATTCGAGCGTCTGCTTCTTTATTGGCACTTTATCCTAATCAGGATGGTTTGAAGCTCTTTTTGCAGGAATCCTTGATTCTTCATACCCGTTATCTTGTTGCAAATGGATCCATATCAGATGATATTGATGCTAAAAAACCCGTAAAAAATAATACGGCTGTAGATAGCAGCGGTGTAAGTGACTCTCGTGTGATTCAGAGGCTGATTGATAAAATAGGAACCATAACGGCTTTTCACGGTTTTTTTTCGTATGTCTTCGATACGCTTCAGTCGTTGATAAGCAAACAGCCTCTTGAAAGCCGGGATTCCTTTAATCGTTCACTTATGGTTCAACTTTTTGGAATGTCTGGTAATAAAAAAGCAAATAAGGCTGTTCGGGAAATGTGTTTTACCCTGTTTGACCAGTATGTAAAATCGACTTTGAAAGAAGAGTCGAGAGCGACGTTTTTTATTCAATGTTTAAGTAAAGTCAGCAGTAACGAGACTTTTAATCGTTTAAGAACAAGTGTTTATCCTCACCTTACTGATGAGGATTTTTTTGCTTGTTTTACTCATTCAGATTCCAGACAGCTGGATATGCTTGCAAAAAAATATTGCGAACTGGTCATGGTTGATCAGGCCATTGCCTTGTTTGATGCTCATAAATCAACCTTGTTATTAAGTACATTTGAAATGTATTCTGCTTTTATCCAACACATGCCGTGTCCAGCTCAAGAAAAAGTAAGAGTAGGTGTTACTGTTTTTAATACAGCTTTTCAGCGAGGTTTTAATACCAATGCTATTGGTTCCGGCTTTAGAAGTTTTTACAACTCTTTACTTGAGTCTGGACAAAAGCAGCAGTTTTTAGATGGAATTAGTGTAACCTGCCAGTGGCGGGAATTAATAGCTAGGTCTCTTCCTGCACAGGTAGCTTATAACCCTGATGCTTAATATTTTTAACAGTCTTATGGTATAGTGTGCTTATGCCTATTAACCTGTGTCCTGTTTGTGATCAAGATTCCAGCAAGCCTTCCTTTCGCGGAAATCAGGTTCGTGGCTCAAGCTGCTGCTGTGACCACAGCGAAACCGAGTCTCAGTCCGATGACGACAGAGACGTAAAATGGCATTGGAATCCGGTAATTAAAGGATAAGACCATGTTTGTAGGGGGCTATAAAACATTAGCTGTCCCTGCCTCTGATGTGTTTATCCGCGACGATTCTGGCCACAAACTCAGCGCTCTTTTTCCCCGTTTTCAACATGATCCTGGTTTTTATGCTGTTCTGCATAAGGTTTTTATAGCCGATAACTCCATTCAGGCCAAAGCTTACCGCCAGCGCTTTTGCGGAGACCCTATGTTTGGTGCAGACCTTTTAAACATGTTTATAAATGCTCCTCTGATACATAAGCCCCTGTTGGTTACGTTGTACAGACAGTTTTCTTTTGGTTGGTCTTTTGTGCAGGAATTGCCGGTTTTATGGGAGATCTGTTGCCAGAAAAACGATGCAGATCCTGATAACGACCAAAAAAGAACCACGCTTTTCAAACATGTGTTTCAGCAGCTTTTTTTGCCTTTCCCTGACATGGATCCCAGAGTTTTAAGTCTTCCCCCCAATGATTTTAATGTGTATGCGTCCGGTTTTTGTGACACGCTCCAAAATCCAACTGCAAAAAAAGATGCCGTTATCTTTACAGGTAGTTTATATGTTCAGCATTTCCCTTCGGAATTCCAGCCTTTTTTTAATGTGTATATAGAGCCTTTTTGTACCACAGATGACATCCGTTGTGCGCTGATGAATCGATTTCTGGCTCAAAGTACGACTTTAAAATCCATTCAATTTTTATTTGAAGGTCTTGATCCAGATTCTCCTGCCATTTATGACACTTTAAAACCTCTTTTTTTTGAAAAAGCTGTTGCCTGTTATCTTGATCAGTCCCACCTTGCTACACAGGATTTTTCTTATGACAATATTGTAGGAAAATATGAAGATTGGGTTCCGTTGACAGCTAAAGTCCATTTTTTAATGTGCAGTGTACATATAGACAGGGTGAGATTCTGGATGAAGTCCGCTTTTGGTTCCAACATGAACGATAGAGAGCGTAAAGACTACTGTGGTTATGCTGTGGATTTTTTTGAAAAAGCCATGGTTTGTTTTGATAGAGGAAACAATGTGCAGCCACACTCCTGTCCCGCTGATTTGTATTTGACCATGATTTCTTACAGTGTCGCTTTAAAACAGACTGAACGGGTAAATGGTTTGTATAACCAGTATCGCCGTGCATTTCCTTCGGAAGCATCCAGCGATTGTTCTCAGGATTATGCAATAGAAAAAGCTGTAGTGGACTTTTATCTGGCTCGTCCAGACGGTTTTGATACGGCCTGCACTCATTACCATGATGTTATGTCCAGACAGGTCCGCATTTCAGATCCCCAGCTGTTTTTAATGATGATGGATTATGCTGTAAAGCAAAACCGTTTGGATGTCATTTCTGAAGTACTTACCGATCTGAGGCATTATTTTGAATGGATTACTCAGAATCCACAGGTTAGATCGAGATTGTCTTCGGTTGATCTTGATCACTGCGAGCCTGTTTTTACAGCTTTATTTGCCTGTTTGGATCCCAATAATGCAGCCTCAAAACCATTAATCAAGCAGCTGGCTTTTTGTTTGGATACTATAGAAAACTGTTATCAGGAATTAAATCTTTCTTTTTTTGCATGCACTCAATTTTATATGGCCCTAACAGTTTTTAACGAGACTTTTCGTAAAGATCCACAAGACAGCAGTCCTCAACCTGGAGTTGAATCCAATTCGTCATCCTGGCGCTTCTGTCACATCACCTAAACTAAAATACTTGGAATCTTTGGTAATTGTGATAAAATAGTTCTCTTGTTTGCGCGTTTTTAGGCTGCAGACAGGGATGTTGTTTCAAAAGTATATTTTGCTTTTTCCTACGCAAGAATAAGGGGAGATTCACGTACGGAGAGGTTCTTATTTTGATTTCTAAGATTTTATCTGTTTTTGCTATCCCCTTAATTACTTTGTTGCGAAATACTTTTCCAGACACTGTTTCTGGCGCAAAAAAAAGTTCGTTTACGATTCATTCCGGTAAAGACCTTTCCAAACAAATAGAGGTGCTTCACGGTATAGCCTCTGTGCCATTGGATACATCCACAACGGATTGGGTTTTTCCTGATTTACAACCAAATCGTCATGCAAAAGATGTTTTAGACGAAGTCGTAGAGTCGTTTGCCTCGTGGTTTTCTGACAGTCCTCTTCCTGAAAAGGCCATGCAGAAAATACATAAAGAGCTTGGTAATTATATGAATCTGCTGGCATTGGCTTATCCTGAACGTATTACCGTATTGAAACAAGGTGATTCTGAAGAATATGTGGGAAAACTGTTTTTAAAGTCATTTGCCCTGTTTATTTCCGGATTTTTTCGTTTGGATGACTACATCGACAGTCCTTTAAAAACGCAAGAAGAGTATATGGACCGGATATCGCGGGTTAATACATTAAAAGATATCTTGTTGAAGATGCTGGTTGATCCTACCGGTTCAGGGGATGAAGACTCTCTCCTAACATTGAAAGCCTTAGATCCTGCGTTTGAACCGTTTGGAAAATGGATAAAAAGTACGAGAGAAAGCTTGATTTTAGCCTGTAGAGAAAAAGGAATGGATATTCCTGAATCCCTGGAATTTATAAGAGTTTATTTTGATGCCTACTTTGATGGGATTTTAGGTGAGTTGGATGAGAGGCAGGCCTTTCAAAAAACGCGTATTATTTCTCAGGATGATTCGATTGATGACTTTAACAAGGCACATTACAACGGTGTCGCTATTGTTTTTGCTTTTGGATTATTAGCCTTGGGAAAAATTGGGACGACTCAAAGTCCTCATGTGGATTTCTTTAAACATGCCGGCGCAAAAATTATCGGGGGGCATAATGACGAAGTGTCCCGACCAAGTGATGATCTGGTGGATTGTGTTTTTACAAGTAACGAATTTACCAGAGCCCTTCATATTGCGTTTACAAATTATTTTTTAGGGGCTGATGATGATGCGCCAATAGGTACGTTTAAACAGTTACAGCAGTTTTTTCTTTTTCAAAAATTATATGATATTGCTTCGTCACCCATGCCTCATGAAAAAAGAGAGAAGGCGTTAAAAAATTTCGAAGAAGCTTTTTTTGAGGAGCTTACAGAGTTAGATGCCCTGCATCCTGGTATCAAGGCCGATATTTTAGACCTTATTAAAGATCCTAATGAGTTTGAATCGAAGTTTGTAGATATTTTAAAGAAAACTGGTTTTGAATCATCTTTTTCAAGCGGGACTGTTACGTTCGCGTCACTTTCTGAAAAATATAAGGCCATTCATAGTGAGTCTGCTGAAAAGGTCGCGAAAAAAATTAATACCTTGTATAGGAAGTTTTTCGATAAATATAAGCAGGTTTTTTCCTCGCCATCTCCTGTTGCATCCCCAGCTATTCGTCCTTCCCCATCACCTAATGCACCTTCTGTTTTTCAAAAACCAGAGCATTCTACGTTTGAATTGAAAAAATATTATGGAGAGATTGCTCGAATCTGGATTGAGGCTAATATATTCTGGAGTATGACGGATAATGCGCGTTACGGCTGGTTTGATCGTGCATTAGCGGGAAGAACAGGCTAGACTACCTGGATGTCCTGGTTATCTAAATTTTTATCCTTTGGTCTTGATTTTGGGTCAGCACCTACTGATGCAAACCGACGGATACTGCTTACCAACCACATCGCTGTTGCCATTGGCTCCTGCGCCTTCCCGTACCATTTTATTTTCAAGGCTGTAGGCTTAACGTTTTTAGGGAATTTTATTCCTGTTGTCTGTCTTTGTTTTTTAATTCCTGTGGGTTTAAATGCTTTTGGATTTTACAGATGGGCCAAGCTGGCCTTGGTGGCTGTTGCCAATTTAGCCGCAGGTTTTTATGCCGGATCTTTGGGCGAGGCCTCTGGCGTTCAGCATCTGTTTTTTGCTTTTTTGGGAGCCTCTTTGGTTTTGTTTGATGAGAACGAAAAAGTCGATAGAGCTATTGGCCTGGTGATTCCTATCCTGTTTTTCTTTTTGCTTCAAATCAATTTTCATAATTACTCGTTTATTTATACCTATCCGGTGACACCTCTTGCTACCCGTGTTATTTATTGGGGAGGCAGTATCACGGCGTTTATTATCATTTTTCTTTACCAGCGTTTTTATTATCAGGGCCATTTGCGTTTTACCAAGGAATTACTTCGAATTAATGACCAGATTTCCCGATCTTACAAAGACCTTCAGGAAGGCAAGGAAATGTCTCAAAAACTGAAGATTCAGGCCGATTATGCCTCGATGGTTCGGGCGATTGCTCATGAGATTAAAAATCCTCTGGGGATGTTGAAAATTCGGTCTGAGCTGGTGTTAAGCCGGCTTGAAGATCATGAATCGATAAAAAAATTCGCCGACGTTATTATCCGAAACGTTGACCGGTTAAATAAACTGATTAACACCATGCTGACCTACGGTGCCCCGATAACAAAAGATAGAGTGACTTTTGATGTTGTGGATGTGCTGCAACATCTTGAAATCCTGATGGAAGTTCCATGCGCAAAAAAATACATTAAAATGAGAACCGACTATGGTGATGTAAAACCTGTGTATGCCTCTAAGGAATTAATTGAGCAGGCGTTAATTAACATTGTTTCAAATGCCATTCAGTACACGCCGGAAGGTGGAGAAATCACGCTGGGTGTACAAGAGGCCCGATACCACGATGTTAAAGGGAACGAGCGTGAGGGCGCTGAAATCTGGATAAAAGACACAGGTTGCGGCATAAAACCCGAGTTGGTGGAATCTGTGTTCGAGCCGTATGTATCCAGCAAAGTTGTTGGCGCCAACATGGGGTTGGGCCTGGCTTTTGTATACCGTGTTGTAGGTGAAAACGAAGGAAAAGTACGGGTAGAAACCGAACAGGGAAAAGGAACCGTGTTTTTTGTGACTGTTCCAGTTGCATAGCAAAATACCTTGGTTTTTTTGTGGAAAATTGATAACATAATCGACCAGTTGTTTCGCCTTGAAAAAGGCTTTTATAGGTTTAGAAAACTAATCCTACGTTAAATAAAGGGGAGATTTTTCGTACGGAGCGCTCTAGTGAGACCTTACTCTATTATTAATAAACAGACATCAACATATTCAAGTCTACCCATTCACTATAAAATCCTTGCAGTTCCTACTCCAGACTTTTTACTAAAGCTTTATCAAATTCCAGGTATCGCGAAATTTGTTTCCGATCATGGTGTTGATAGGGTGAGTACGTATATTTTACAGCTTGCAAGAGACTTTGGTAGTCCAGTTTTGCCCAAAATGGCACCTGTTGTGATTAAAATGTTGAATGTCTGCTTTGGCACCCTGCCTTATTATCGGGATACTGTTGGAATTGGGCATGATGATAAATTTCCGTTTGTCAGGGATGTGTTGAATACAGACGTTGTTATTTCGTTTACAGCCCGTGTTATGAAAAAAATAGCGTCTGGGCAAGGTCCTTTTTCAAATTCTAAAGATATTTTATTGAGATACAACATGGAAGTTGCTGCTCTTAAAAGCGAACTGTTGTTAGCACATCAATTTGAAGCTTTATCCTGGAAATCAAGACATGAATTTCTGTTTTTATTTTGCAGGGAACTTATTGAAGATACTATGCACCCTTTAATCCGGTATATGGTGGTATCTGAAACTGAAAATTCTCCTAAAGTACGTAAAGATGTACCGCGTTTACTGGATTGTTGTTCAAAATTTGTACTGGGAATTGTTATCCCAGATGATATTGCTGATAATATTCAGGTTAAAGAGATCCTTCAGTATTTTGTTGATGCAAAAGATCTTACTGTTGATGACTGGCTTGGAAAGCCTGATGATGCGGCTTTAACTGCTTTAAGAAAAGAGGTTAAACAGAACCAGCCTAAATACCTCGGACTATTTGATTTGTACTGTGACTTATGGAAAGACTGTGTTCGGGATTTAGCTGAAGTTATAGGTCTGCCTGTTTTGAAAGCAAAATGGGGGGAGATACAAGCCGCCTGGATTCTTGTGATGAAATGTTTACAGGAGTCGGTTGATATCAACACAAGTCCTTATACGCCATCTACGTATGGTGCAAGTTCAACAAGCCATCAAACTGAGGCTTTACTTGCTAATAATATGTTAATGACCTTTTTTAAAGCCATAGAGGGTGTATATCTGAATTCCCTGACTTTTACGTCTCCTTATATGTTTAGGCATGCATTAGTTAGAACCTTTCAAGTTCTTTGTCAGTCAGCTGAGTATATCGGACATAGTGCCAATCATATTGCAACAGCGAAGAAAGAACTGTACGAACATGATTATACAAATAATACGTTCATGGTTATTGGTGATGCATTAACGGCGTACTTAGATGACAAATCCCTGGATTTTGTGGACTATGCGAAAAGTCTTAATTTAGATTTGGCGAAAAAAGCGGCTGTAACGGATATAGATACGTTTAATTCCATTTTATTTTCTTTAAAAGATCTGGATAAAGCCATTAATAACAGTATCTGTACATTGTTAGCGTTGGGCTCTAGCTTGCATGGGCAGTTTGAAGTTGGGTTTAAAGACTGTAAAGATGTAACGGAAACAGTACGATTAGCCAGGGTAATTTTTAGAGGTAGAGATGGGTGTAAGGATGTTCTTGATGAACTGGATAAACTGACTGAAAAACGGGAAGCACGTATTCAATTAATCTTACAGGCTATTGAAGACCCTGTTCACGAAGGGTTTAAAACGTATTTGTCAGGCTTGCAGGACAAGGCTGGGGATATGCGTGTGCAGGTTACAAAAATTACATCGGCTCGACCTGAATTTGCTGATGTTTTTGAAGATTATTTAAATGGCGTTAGAAAACTTTTTGTATTGTATCTTCTCTTTAAAAGCGAAGGGGTTTAGGGGGCTGACTATTGAAAAAAAGGGATCTGGTAGAAAAAATATCCTGGCTTTGCATTATTTTATCTATCCCATATTTTTGGATTTTTAGATATTTTGGCCTGTACATCGCAGGCAACATGATCCCCATTTTTGTGGCTGCATTTTTCGTGCCCGTTGTGTTGTCCAAACGGCATTTTGACAATCTGGCGAATGTGGCTTTAATTGCCGTAGCCTCGTTTTTACTGTTTTTTTATTCGTTGATTCTGGGGAAAAACTCTGGGGCTTATCTGGTGTTTATTTCTCTGGTTCCCATTACCGTTCTGCTGTACAACGATTTGAAGAAAAAAATCTGGATTTTGTGTACGGTGGCTATCCCCATCACGCTGACCTATGTGTTGGAATGGATTGATTACAGATTTTATTTTGAACAGACGGTATTATCGGGTCTAACGGAAAAAATCATTCATGGATTTGCCTTGTCCACGGCTTTTTCCTTTGCGTTATTTTCGGCTTATCTTTTTTACAAATCATCAAAGCAGCAGCTGGATTTGCTAACGCAATCCAACAAGGATCTGGAAGAAACCGTTATCCAGCTTAAAAAGTCTTACCATGATCTTCAGGAAGGTAAGGAAATGTCTCAAAAGCTAAAGGTTCAGGCCGATTATGCGTCGATGGTGCGGGCTATTGCTCATGAAATCAAAAATCCGTTGGGGATGTTAAAAATCCGGTCGGAGCTTGTGTTGCAAAAGCTCGATGATATCGACTCCATTCGCAAATTCGCTGACGTTATCATCCGAAATGTGGACAGGCTGAACACGCTGATTAACACGATGCTGACTTACGGCTCTCCGGTGACAAAAGAGCGCATTTTATTTGATAGTGTGGATGTGTTGCAGCATCTGGAAATTTTAATGGAAGCACCCTGTGCAAAAAAATACATCAAAATGAGAACCGATTATGAAACAGTGAAGCCGGTTTATGCGTCAAAAGAATTAATTGAGCAGGCGTTAATCAACATCGTTTCAAATGCTATTCAATATACGCCGGAGGGTGGTGAAATTACCTTGGGGGTAAAACCTGTACACTATCACGATATCAAAGGTAACGAGCGTGATGGTGTGGAAATCTGGGTAAAAGACACCGGCTGCGGTATAAAACCCGAGCTGGTGGAATCTGTGTTCGAGCCCTATGTATCCAGCAAAGTTGTAGGCGCCAACATGGGATTAGGCCTGGCTTTTGTATACCGTGTTGTAGGTGAAAACGAAGGAAAAGTACGGGTTGAAACCGAGCAGGGAAGAGGAACAACGTTTTTTGTAAGTTTGCCGTGCAGCTAAGTTTAGATGTCTGTGTTTTCAAAACCCTGAACAGGCATCCTTAATTGTGCCCATTGTTCAAATTCTGGAACCAGAGTCAGTGCTTTAATGATATTCTGAATATTGTCATGTGTTGAAAGTCTCCCGGTAATACTTCGGGTGCGTTTTAGTCGTATAGCATCCAAAGCTTTTAGGAACTGTGTTTGAACAGGTTTTGGCAGTACCATTATTTTATCTGCAAAGGGGTCTGTATCAATTTTGTTAAGCTCTTCACGTATGGCATCAAGCTGTTCATGGAAGGTGTCAGAAATAAGCCTGTTAATAAGAAGTTTTATTCTAGTGGTTGCAGGTGAGCTATAAAACAGGGCTAATAAATCCCAATGTGCAGGACTGTCGGCAATTAAAAATCGGATCACTTTTTCAAGATAATGGTCACCTACCTGCCTTTTAAGATTTTCAAGATAGATAGGAACAATATCCTTGTGAAGCGGATGGTGTAAAACACACTCTAATAAGTCATGGTTTAGATGAAATGTAATACATCTGGATAAAGCCTGAAAGACCTCAACAGAGTTTATGTCACTTATAATTTGTATAAACAAAGGAAGTTGTTGATTTAAATAAACTGATAAAAGCTCACCATCAATGGGTTTTTGTAAAGCTTCCAGCTGATCGTCTGTAACCCCTAGTCCAAGGCAGTTAATAACATGTTCCGTGTTGGTTAGTTCTTCAGGTGTTCTATAAGCAAGATGTCGAATTCTTTCCTGTTGTAAGTTTCCCTTCATCAGCTCGTGTCGTAAGGCGTCCTTTTGTCTGGGTGTGGCAAGCATGTGTTGCAGGACGTCGAATATCTGGGGAGATTGACGCAAATTTTGTATGCCCAGATATCCGGTTGCGGCCCGTATTAACGGTGCTATTTCAAACTGATCTTTATACTGGATGATAAATGGGCTCCATACATCAAAATCTCCTCTGTTACTGAGAGCGGCCATGTTTCTGTCCAGTAAGGCCTTGATGTGACTTATTTGGGATCCCGTTAGAAAAATGTCTTTTTCCGTACAATGGAACTCTTGAAAGACACCTACGTGATAGGATTGATTTGCGCTTGATACAGCCGTAGCTAAAGGTTGAACTTTAAATTCTGGTTGACTTTCTGTAATCACAAAAATTTCAAATCCAAAGGCTTCAAGTTGTCTTAGAACCGGTTGAAGCCTATGTGCGTCTACATAAATCCGTTTGGGCGTGCAGGTCATGGTTACGGATTTTTTATTTACGTATGGAGATGATGCTCCCTGTCTTAGTGCTGAAAAATCTAGTTCGCTTCCTGTTGTAGAATGACTGGTTCCAAAAGCTATTTCTTCTGTAGCAAGACCAAGACGTATAAAAACATCCCGTTCGTACTGCGGCAATGTTTCAGATAATGTTCTATAAACACGGGGCGGTGCTGTAAATGGTGGGATTTCTACACGATCCGTTGCAGGTAACAGTACTGGTTCTACTGGTTCAGACTTTTGGGTTACCGTTGGTGTAGACACTCTTTGTGATGCAAATTCAAGGGTTGATGCCAAATCCATATCGAATGTTTGTCCCACAGGGGATGAGGATGGTTGTATACGTAATGGTGGTGTCTGTTCAAGTACTCTGAACGTTCCGTTTGGATAAATCCTTACGTTATTAACATGCCCATATTCAACCACAGACTCTCCTTTGATACTTAACCTGGTATCGGCAATTACCATGGGTAGTCCCAACAGGGTTCTGCAAATCAGGTTAAAGGCAATGGCCGATTCAAAGCAAACCCCGACTTTCAGGTTTAAAAAACAGAGTGCGATAGCCATATGTCCCTGTTTGCTTGCTCTTGTATAGGCGTTTTGCTGGTGTGGAGTAAGTTCCTCTCTACCCTTGGTATATTGGCAAATGGTCTGAAAATCTTTTATTAACGCATCTGCCAGTTTTTCCCGTACCGGTTCTGTTAACCTGCGAATGTCTGTAGGGTTGGTAATTCCATGATGGTGCAACACGCTATGAAACTCTGTAAACTGTGTTCCTAATGCATTAAAAAGTGCAAGCGCGTCAGCCGTTTTCGGATGTTTTGGCTGAGCAGAAGTGTAGGCCTTTATTAAAAACGACGAAGAGGTTATTTGCCCGAGACTAAAACTGACAGATGTAAATCTTGGAGCAGCTTCCATAGGAATAAAGTAACGTCCAGGTTTATCCTGTTTGATGTGTGTATTCGGAATTCCCTGTACGCCGTGTACGCCTTTAACAGTTATTGAATGTGGACGATAGCCAATAGGTGTCGGTAATATCCATCGTTTTTTGCGTTGATCCGCCGGAAGATCTGAAAAGGTAAGGGTATCGTACCGTTCTGTTTGTATAAAGACATCTCCAGTATTGTTTGGAGCTTTAAGAATCGTCATAGTGGTTTTTGTTGTATCGGGTATAACCAGTTGATTTAAAAGATCCTGATGATGCTGAGTTCCTTTAAATTGTCCAACTACTCTGTGTTCGTTGTCATTTTTTTGTGTCTCAAAAAGTCCAGAAGAAACATGTCTATTGGCATCTATAACAGAACGAGTAGCCGGTGGCGTTTCAACCTGAGCCGGATAAACTGCATGCCTGTTTCGTCCCCAACGTCCAAAAAAACCTCTCAAAAACGACGTTCTTTCAGGGTGTTCCTGCTCATGTTGTGGTTGAACCCTAACCGGTGATACGGAATTGGAAAGTGGAACAACAACAGACCTTTGTTGAGGTGATGCCGGTACAACATCTCCCTGTATATGGTCCTGGTGTCGAGGTTCTACCACTACGACTTTAGGTTTAGGATGAAGCCGTTCATAGGCTGTTTGCCAGCGTTCTTTTGCGACAGTGTAGCTTAGTTTTGGATAAGGACTGTAAACACGTTCGATGACAATGGCCAGTTCACAGCCTTTGGATAAAAGTTCCAGGGCTTTAAAAAATTCTGCAGGAGACGGAATAATATCCTGTCTGGATAATGTTTGATGTGTGGTGATGGTTTCATGCAGCGCCAGCAATTCTATGGCTTTTTCTGCAACGGCTTCTGGAAGTTTTTGGGCTTCCAGAATGATAAACAGATCTTCTGCCGTGTAATTTGGACGCTGAATACAAATGAACCGGTTCAAAAATGCTGAAGAATCTTCGGTTCTGGATTTTGAAAACCCAACATTGGCAGGATTTCGGGTAAGGTAGAAAAACGAGCGGCTTTCAGGATTTCCACCTTGTCCTTCCAAAATGGAATGATGTTGCTCAAGCGCACCTTTTGGCAATAATCCAACTTCAGATAAATGAAGAAGCTGAGGGGTTTCAACTGTATGTAAAATAGCGGCATCCACATCTGATTTTTGAAGTCCGCATACCATTTCATTGACCGTTAATCCCGGTAAAAATTCCGGATACAATTCTTTCAGGAATACAAAAAACTGTCTGGGGATATCGTCTTTTCCAGTACCTGGAAATCCCTCGACAAGAATCCCTGTTTTACCACGTGTTTCAGAATGCTGATTACCCTTGTTGTGTACAATCAACGCGTTAGCAATCTGTACAAGAAAATCTCTGGTTGTTTGTGTTTTAACAACAGTGCCCCTGCTTAAAAATTTGGATACCATGGTTTCCGCTTCCGGAAGCGCTTGAATCCGTGGCGACACATGCCAGGTTTTTTGGCAGAATTCCGTAAAGGTTTTTTGTTGTTCAGGGGAAAGTTTTCCGCCTATATCATCCATAACGCCACGTACAATTGCTTCGGAAATATGTTTAACTGCTGGGAAGTGATGTGCAGCATGAAGTGCCCAGGTTTCCATATCTCTGGCTGTGATATTTGATCCAAAAAAATGTCGAACCTGCATCAAGGTCTGTATGAATTCATCTCTGTCTGTACCCGCAATGTCATAATCACTGCAGAGTGGCGCAATGACATGACTTGCAAACTCGTTGTCTTTCATGGGGCGGTATCGAATAAGTGTACCCACATCTTTAAGTACCTCATGATTCACACGTCCAACCTCAGTACTTGGGTTTTGTGTAATCACAACATAATGATCCTCTGACAGTTGCACTATCTTTCCGCCCAGCATGATTTCAGGGGGATGTTTTGCCAGCCCATATAACCAGTCGCATTCGCCTTGTTGTAATAAATTAAGCTCGTTGAGGTGTAAAATCTTTTTCCCAGTTCGTTTATCTAATGCCCAGTTTCCAACAATGCCGGGTTTAAATGTGCCTGTCTGTATATCCCAAAATCCCAAAAGCTGTTCTGATGTTGTGCCTGGTCCAACCGTACAGCCATGAACATGAACTGGAATGTGCCGATCACTAAAATGAGTTCTGATATTGGTTAATGACTGTGTTTTTCCGCTGCCTGGGCTGCCTTCCAGTACCACAACTTTTGGTAGATCGCTATTTAAAACATCCAGTTGAAACGCTACTCTTTTTTTCAGTTTGTCGGCCAAAGAAACCTCACTATCTTTTGAAAATGCTGTTTTAAGTGCCTGTTTTAGTTCTGCATACACTAGAGGTTCCGACCGAAACGGTTCACATAAAATACGTTTAAGAAACGCATAACGACTGTCTGACCCATAAGCGGAAGAGTGGGGGACTGTCATACAAACCCGTAAGGCTTTTTCCCATTGAATGGCTGTCCATTGTCTATTTTTTAAAACGGTTGTTTGAATAGTTTCCAGTGCTCTGAATGCATCTTTAAATCTCGATAATTTTGCCTGATCGTCCTGATTTTCAGGGTTGATAGGCCCAAGGATTCTGGATTCTAACACGTCATACCGTGCGGGTTGTGTCTGGCCATCTAACTGTACAACTATAACTCTGGCTAAAATCTTATGAGGCTGACCATGAATGACCACAAATGGTTTTGGAAGAAGGACTGTTTTTAACCAGTCTGCAAGTTCAGGATTGGTTTCAAGTCCTGAAAAGATAACGGTTTTATCTTTGTTCATCAGGTTTTCAGTAAAAAATTCCGATGGGATTTCTCTATATAAACCGGTATCGTTTTGCAGGAAAAAAGAGAGTTCATTTGGTGTTGTATGTGCGGTGATATGAACATGGATACTGCCGGGGATTTGAGTTTCTAAATGCGCTGCAGCAGCAAAAGGCTCGGTTGAATATACGGTATGTTGAAAGCCTGGTTTTTGAGAAGGAGAAAAAAAGTTTTTAGTATCGACCAGATTTTCCCATTTGGCTGGTATTTGAACATTGGGAAGGACGGCGATTCTAAATGATATGGGATGCGTCATTAACAATTCCCATTGGTTGTCTGTTAACGATGTCGCAAGAATAAAGGTTTTTGGCCAGTCTGTTCTGTCTACAATAACCCCATCTTTAAGCACCTGTTCCGATAACAGATCGCTGATGCAGTTACCCGTAATTACCTGGCTTGCAGGTGGATAATCAGTAGCAGAATGCAGGTCGTGTAAAAGAATAATATGTTTGCTTAACGCACGATCTTTTACCGACTGAAACTGCCCATGAACACATTTCGCAGAAGTTCCCTCTGTAGACACCCATTCTCCCTTGTAATAAAAACCACCCTGACTAAGTATCACGTTCAGTTTTTTTAACCCTGGATTATCCTGTGTCAGTCCTTTGATATAAAGTTCAATACCGCCTTTAAGTTTTGGAGGGTAATGCAGGGTTCCATATAGCAAATCGTCCAGTTGTGTTTCGCTGGATACCTCCATATAAACTGTTTTAAGATGGGTTAAAGGCACATGTTCAGCCTGAATAAATGGAATGGGTTTTAAACGTTCCACCTGAAGTCTCGGCTGATGGATATGCCCGCCGGAAAATCTTCTAATCATGTCGACCCCGAAGGACTTTAAAGATTCTGGTGTAGCAACCGCTACCAGTTTTAAGTTTGGGTTATGATGTTTTATCCATGTCTGAAGTACATCAATCTGTGTAAAAACAGCTGCATTTGAACCTAAAAATCCTTGAGTAATATCTAAGAGTAAACAGCCATGAGATAGCTGTAAAACAGGTTTTATACGGTCTGGAACACTAAGGTTTCCGTTGGCATCGATTTTTACCTGTGATAATTCTTTTAAGGTCAAATATCCGGCTGTTTGTCCAAATTGTCTGACAAATCCATGAACAACGGTATCGTATTTGTTTTGTTCAACCGTAATCAAGGCGTGATTCTGCCATAAAAAAACAGAGCCTAACGCCTCTCCGATTACAGACAGCGCTCCGTTTAGTGTGTGTAAAAATAACGAGATGATTTTGTAAAGCACAATAGGTTCCCCGACCTATTGTCGTTAAAATCTTGCTTTTATTTCAGCTGTGATTTTTTTAGAGGCTCCTGGCTCTCCGTATGGATAGCATACTCTGGCCATGGAGGTGTATGTGGGGGTGTTTTGAATTAGTGCTAATCCTTCCCGGATAACGGCTTCCTTTGTGATACCGATACATTTGGCTACACCAGCGTGGATTCCTTCCAGCCTTTCGGTTTTTTCCCTGAGAACAAGGCATGGAACTCCCAATGCGGGGGCTTCTTCCTGGATGCCGCCGGAATCGGTAAATACAGCATAACACTGGGATAACAGGTGAATTAAATCAGGGTAGGGAAGAGGTTCTGTTAACGTAAAGGCCGAAGCATGTGCTAATTCCTCGCTTAAAAAGGCCTTGTTTGACGGATGTAAGGGCAAAATAAACTGTGCGTCAGGACATTCGTAAGCGATATGTTTAAGTCCATCACAAATCTCTTTTAAAATCGAAGCATGATGTTCCCGTCTATGTAAGGTCACCAAAATATTTTTTTTGTGAGGGTGATATACCGTCAACTGAGGTGGTGGCTGTTTACGGATAAAGGCCAGTGCATCCAAGGCAGTGTTGCCTACCACAAGACTTTTACCGGCTAAACCCTCCTGTTTTAAATGCGAAAGAGCCAAATCGGTAGGTGCAAACAACAGGTCGCTGAGATGATCAATCTGAACACGATTTATTTCTTCTGGAAACGGGGCTTCTTTATCAAAACTTCGTAAACCTGCTTCTATATGGGCGATAGGACAGTGGTTATATGCGGCAGCCAGTGCTCCGCCCAAAGCGGATGTGGTATCTCCCTGAACGATGCACAGTTTTGGTTTTAGATGTTTAAAAAGAGGATCAAACTGCTGCAATAATCTGGATAACAACAACTGAATCGATTGCCCATGACTGAATGTCGACAGTGTACTATCGCAATGAATGGAGAATATATCCAGAATAGGCTGCACCAAATCTGGATGTTGTCCCGTATTACAGACAAAAACAGGGATGTCCTGTTCTTTTAATGTCTGAATAAGCGGACTGCATTTAATAGCCTCCGGCCGAGTACCGATGATACATAAAACGGGATTGTCCATTTTTTATGACATATTTAACCAGGTGCTGAGGTAGTCCAGGTCTTCCTTGTACGTAATTTTATGACTTTTTTTGTCCCCAGGTACGACTGTAACACCCAGCCCGGCTTTTTCACAGATATTGGCTTCATCTGTGGCTGTTTTCCAGTCGTTTACGGTTAAATACGCCTGTTTTAAAGCCTCATATTTAAAAAATTGAGGGGTTTGAACGGCTACAAGTTCGGATCTGTCTACCGTTTCAACGACACTGTTTTTTGAAACCCGTTTGATGGTATCCGCCACCGGCAATCCCGGAATAACCGCATCACAGGCTGTTATCGCCGTTAACGAGTCTTTAAATACATTTTCGGATACATAAGGCCTTGCGGCATCATGGATAAACACAACATCACAGGGCTTCAACACAGACACTGCTTTATGAACTGTTTCTGCTCTTGTTGCACAACCTTCCATCATGGTTGCCTTCAACGGACATTCGGCCAAATGGCGTTGAAATTCCTCACGATAATCGGGATGAACCATGACAATAAAATCTGTAAACGGATGCTGCATAGAGATCCGAACCAGCGACTGCAGTGTCCAATACAAAACGGTGTGACCGTTAACGATCGAAAAGAGCTTGGATTCCGACCCGAAACGCCTGCTTTCACCGGCAGCTGCCAGTATCCCCCCAAGTGTCACTACTTATTTCCCTTAGGAAGCGGTGTGTTTGCAAATCTGACAATAAATTTGGAGTAAAGTACCTGCATCTGTTCCTGGTACAACGTCCGGTTGGCCTGGCTGTTAAAGCCTTCTTTTTCAATAAGTTTAGCCGTAAACTCGTCCTTATCAATTTTTTTCTTAAGGGCTGTTAAATCTTTTTTCTGATCAAAGTCACTCAATTTTAAATTGAGGGGGATATCTTCACGAATCAGGATTTTTCCAGAAGCATCCACAGCCGTTGCTTTGGCATAAAACTGATAGTCAATAACCTGAGTGGTTTCGGTTTCATCCATAATAGGTTCAATTGTAAACTGAAAGGTCACAACGGCATCCACACCGGTTTCATTACACAGTGTTCTGGCCGTAACAGGAAATTTTCTGAAATCCACAAATTTGTATGGAGGTGGAACGTATTCAATCCCCGAATTTGAGCCCGTACCCAGATTTTTGTAAAAAGGCAGGATGTAAATATCGTTGATATTCACCATCACCATTTTGCTGTTGTTTTTTTCCAACGCATAAATCAGCTGATCCGTAAGCCTGTCGAACATAATTATCGCCGCTTTGGATATTGGTGGCGCTGTATTGTCAGGTGCTTCTCTAAATTGATACTTCACTCCCACCAGAGCTACCTTTGGAAGCACAAGCTGAGGTTTGACGAATACACTGGGTTCATCGTCAGTATCCGTATCCTTATTGCAACCACCTAACAGTACTCCGAAACAAAGTACTGTCAGGCTGAAAAAAATAAGTCGTTTCCAGATGGGGCTCATGCTTTATGTATTGGGTCCTAACATTTCTTCCGGTTTTACAAGTCGGTCAAAATCGTCCGCACTTAAAATATTTAAGGCAACACAGGCTTCTTTTAAAGATAGATTTTCAGCGTGTGCTTTTTTTGCAACTTTTGCAGCATTGTCATATCCGATATGAGGATTCAACGCTGTAACTAACATTAAAGACCGGTTTAAAAAATAGTCAATATTTGCTGTGTTTGCCACGATGCCTTTAACACAGTGATCAATAAAATGTTCGCATGATCCATGAAGAATGCGAATCGAATGCAGTACATTGTGAATAATAACCGGTTTAAACACGTTTAACTCAAAATTACCTTGAGATCCCGCAAACATTACAGCGGCGTCATTTCCCATAACCTGCGCGCACACCATGGTCATGGCTTCACTTTGTGTAGGATTTACTTTTCCAGGCATGATAGACGATCCAGGCTCATTTTCAGGTAAGGATAGTTCGTTAAGCCCACAGCGAGGTCCCGATCCTAACCATCTGATATCGTTTGCAATTTTCATAAGAGAACAGGCTAACGTTCTTAATGCTCCGCTGGTCATAACAAGTGCATCATGGCTGGCCAGTGCTGCAAATTTGTTAGGTGCTGATACAAATGGAAGCTGTGTTTTTTCAGCGATGGCTTTTGCAACCCGTCCAGCAAACTCGGGGTGAGTGTTCAACCCTGTTCCTACCGCAGATCCGCCAACAGCCAGTTCGTAAACATGAGGCAATGTATACTCCAACCGCTCAATCGCCTGATCCAGCTGGGCTACATACCCCGAAAATTCCTGACCCAAGGTCAACGGAACCGCATCCATTAAATGCGTTCTTCCAATTTTAATAATCGATGCAAATTCCTTGGCTTTGTCATCCAATGCTTTACGCAGGGCTTTTACAATAGGAATCAATTTATGTGTAAGTTCTTCCGCAGCAGCAATATGCATGGCTGTCGGAAAAGTGTCATTCGATGATTGAGACATATTTACATGGTCATTCGGATGAATCGGTTTTTTGCTACCCATCTCGCCGTTTGCCATTTCAATAGCCCGGTTTGAAATCACTTCGTTGGCATTCATATTGGTCTGAGTTCCGCTTCCTGTCTGCCACACCCGTAGAGGAAAATGGTCATCCAGCTTGCCGGAAATCACTTCTTCAGCCGAACTAATAATCAAATCCGCTTTATCCTGAGGTAATTTTCCAAGATCTTTGTTTGCTTTTGCAGCCGCCTGTTTTAAAATCCCGAAGGCTCTGATCATTTCTCTTGGCATCACATCATTCCCGATTCCAAAATGAATCAAAGACCGTGCTGTCTGCGCGCCCCAGTACCTGTCTGTTGGTACTTCGATTGTGCCCATAGTATCTGATTCAATACGAACAGATGAAGAAGTTGTAGCTGAATGGCTCATAAAAAAAGTCTCCTTATCAATCATTTCTCAGTAGCCGTATCATACCGTATTTATCTGTCTCTTGTCTTTATTGAAAAACTCCCTTATCATATGCTTTACCAGTTTTTTAGGACCAGTCTATCTGCCTTAATTTAATTGGCAATTTTTTTGTTTAGAGGAGTATTCATGGATATTTTTGTAGGAAATATTTCGTTTTCATCAAGCGAAGACGATCTTAGAGCAGCTTTTTCAGAATTTGGAGAAGTTAGTTCTGTAAAAATTATCAAAGATTTAGAAACTGGACGTTCAAGAGGTTTTGCTTTCGTAAGCATGCCTAATGATGATGAAGCAAACAAAGCGATTCAAGCATTAAACGAAACAGATTTACAAGGACGTCGTATCCGCGTTAATCAATCAAGACCAAAAGAAAAAAGACCAGTAAGCGCATAACACTTGCGTTGAAGGTAATTTAATTATCTTGTAAACTAATGAGGCCATCGAAAGATGGCCTTTTTTTTCAAATGGAAAGGTGTCCGAGTGGTTTAAGGAGCACGCCTGGAACGCGTGTATACGGCAACGTATCGTGGGTTCGAATCCCACCCTTTCCGCCAAAATTCTTCCAACTTTAACTTTTTCCCGGCAGTCATTTATTAAGAATAAACTCCTTTTGGGAGAAAAGCTAAATTTAGAAGAATTTTTAGAATCTATTTTGGCGTAGAGTTTCTATGCGAGAAGAACTCTTTAAAATTCCCCTTCCCAGAAGGGGTGGCAGCGGAGCTGACGGGGTAGTTAATTCTTGGCAGTTACCTTTTCTTTCATGCTATAGTTAAACTAATCATGACCGCTTCAACCAAAACCCCTATTCACATCGACGATGTCACCGACACCGCCTTTTGGGTAGCCCACTACCGGGCTGTAGAAACCAAAAAATCCAAAGCCCTTTTTAAGGATCCCTATGCCGAGCTTTTAGCCGGTGACAAAGGTCGGATAATCGCAAAAAGCATGAAGACGTCCCGATACGTGGAATGGGTGGTCGTATTGCGAACACGGATCATTGATGAGTTTATTGCGACATGTATCGTTGAAGGCGAAATTGATGCGGTTTTGAATCTGGGTGCGGGGTTGGATGCCCGTCCTTACCGGTTGACGTTTCCTGAAACAGTGACGTGGATTGAGGCAGATTATCCTAAAATTATTGACTTTAAAAATGAGAAATTAAAAGACTACACGCCTACAGTTAAGCTTGAACAATATAAAATTGATGTTGCTAACAGAGCTTCTCGTACGGAGATGTTAAATCAATTGTCATCCCGGTTTAAAAAAATTCTGGTGCTTACCGAGGGCCTTGTTCCATACTTAACAAACGAGCAGACTGCGGAATTGGGCAACGATTTAAACACTTGTCCCAGCATTGCGTTTTGGATTGTAGAATATTTTGCTCCTGGAGTTATGGAGATGATTAAAAGGCGGGGGCATGGTCAGATGCGGAACGCGCCTTTTCAGTTTTCACCGGATAACTGGCATGATTTTTTTGAAAATCTTGGGTGGGAAGAGAAAGCCATGCGGTATTTTGGGATAGAATCGATTCATTTGAAGCGTAGATCGCCGTTGCCTTTGGTGGTTAAGGTTATTCAGAGGCTTTTGCCTAAAAAGCAAAAGGAGAAGCTTCTGAAGTTTACGGGATTTGGCCTGCTAGCGAAAGTAAAGGTGCCAGGGTACTAAGCGAGACAAGGTGCCAGGGTAAAAATTGGTATTTCCTTTTCTTCTGCTATGCTTATGAAGGATATGGTTCTCCCTTTGCCCAAAAAATCTAAACGTACTGTGTTGGTTCTGCCTACTCCGCAAGAAATCGAAGATGCCTATCACCTGGTTCGACTATCGGGTGAGCCGGATAATTTTTTGGCTTTATCCGGGGATAAGTATTTTTTATGGAGCGAGTCCAGGAAAAGCTTTTTGATGTTCGGGGTGATTAAGAGGTTTTGGATAGCCTTTGGCGATCCTATCAGCATTGATGAGACGGAAGTTCCTGATTTAATCGCGCAATTTAAGGAACTGGCCTGGCAGCATCGTTGTCATATTTCGTTTTATCGGGTTGGGTCTGGCTATGTATCGTTATATAAAAAACTGGGATTATTTGAGCAAAAACTGGGCGAAGAAGCCAAAGTAAATTTATCTCAATTCAGTATGGATGGCACAAAATGGCTGCCTGTAAGAAATCGTTATAATCGTTTTACAAAAGCAGGGTATCATCTTGAAATCTTAAATAAATCTCAAATTAATGATGTATTTCAGGAGCTGGAAACCATTTCATCCGAATGGCTAAGCAATAAACGGAATAAGGAAAAAGGATTCTCAGTAGGTAGATGTCAGCTGGATTATTTAAAATACACGGATTTGGGACTTATTCGATTTGAGGGCCGTGTTGTGGCTTATGCAAATCTGTTGCCGTCATCATCAAATAAAACCCTTGGTATTGATATTATGCGGTACGATCCATCCATAAAAGGGATGATGGAGTTTTTGCTGGTGTCGTTAATGAAATGGGCAAAATCCAATGGGTACGAGTATTTTTTATTGGGGATGGCACCGTTATCCGGGCTTCAGGAGCAGGATTCTTTAACCATGTGGGACAGGGTAGGGCATTGGTTTTTTGAAAATGGGAATCGATTTTATAATTTCTCTGGATTGAGACAGTATAAGGAAAAGTTTTTCCCTCAGTGGGAATCTAAATATGTGATGATGACCCGCGGAATTACAACCATTCCCTTGATTCTCTCGTTAATCAAGCTTATTTCCGGACGCTAAATTAAGACGGTTGTTTCCAGCGCACACCCATGGTTGAGGCCAGCTGAATAATATGCTGGATTGTAGCGTGTTTTTCCAGTGTTTCCTGGCTGGAGTCCAATGTCTTTAAAAAATAACTGACCAGCACATGGATACCCAGGGTAGGAGACACATCCTGCAATGCCACGGTAATGGTGCTTTGTTTGATTAAAGCGTTGGAGGCCAGATGTTCACGAATAGCCTCGCAGAAGTTTTGGAGGACATCACTGTTTGTACTTAAATCCAGATGAAGTGGAAATTTAATTCGTCTGTATTTTCTTGCGCCCATATTATCGATAATAGCGGTTTGAAGGTTGGCGTTTGGAATCGTCACCAGGGAGTCGTAAAAGGTTCTAACCCGTGTGCTTCTAAATCCAACAGCTTCCACGTTGCCTTCCACATCTCCGATTTTCACCCAGTCTCCAATCTGAAACGGTCTGTCGATTAAAATCGTGGCTGATCCGAAGATGTTGCCAACGGTTTCTTTGGCGGCCATGGCGATGGCAAAACCTCCCAATCCAAGTCCTGTCAGCAGGCTGGCTATTGGCAGGTTAAATAGTTCCGTAAACGATACGATGCCAAATAATATCGCCGCAATATGAACCAGTTTTGACACCAGTGGCCCGATCAGTGCATCCAGCTGAGATTTTTTACCTGAATCCTTATTTAATAAAAACTGTTTTAAAACATCAGCACTTTGCCAGATCGTCCAGGAAATCCCAAGATAGGACAATGTTTTTGCAGCAAGCCCAATGGTTTTTAAATCATGAGCTGAAAAATTAATGAGTGTAGAGCCAAAATACCAGATCCATCCTAAAAAAATGGTGGTGATGGAGGCCAGATAATGCGAGGATGAAAAATACGATTCAATTGAGACCGCTTTAAGGGTTTTAACGACATAGCGTCTGATAACACGCAGTAGCACTTTGGATAAAATAATTGATGCGATTAATCCTACGACAAGTGTAAAACCCAGCCAGGCTAATTCCCAGGTTTGAAATCCAAAATAGACGGTATGCCAGAAGTTTTTCATTCGACTAAAATTACCTTTTGAGGAATATCTTTATTTTGAAGTTGCTCTAAAATTTTAGTTTTGTCACCTACAATTAGAATAACAAAGTTGTTTATAGGCAAATAGGCATTGGCCCAGTCTTTGATTTGTTCCGGTGTCAGTTTTCTTAAAACAGACGCTTGCTGACTAAGATAATCCGACGGAAGATTGTAGCGCTGGATGGTAGCTGTGAAATCTAAAAGTTCATTACTGTTTTCAAGAGATAGGGCCATACGCTGAAGCATGGATTCTTTGGTAAAAGCGGTTTCAGCTCGGGATGGACCGTTATTTTTGAAGGCTCTAAGTTCGTTGATAATGGTTTCAACCGCATCACCGGTATGGTCGGCTTTAACACTGGTTGAGATAAAAAACGGACCCGGAATAAAGTTGCCAGAGAAATAGGATCCGATGCCGTAGGTGTAGGCTTTATCTTCCCTCAAACGTAAATTTAAACGACTGTTGAAGGCTTCGCCCAGAGGAAAGTTCATCACGGATGCTTTAAAATAATTGCCAAGATAATCAAACGCAAAAGCTAATGTTCCCATTCTAATGACAGATTGAGGAGCATTTGGCTGGTTAATCACATAAATACAAGGCTGTATTTGTTTTGGAGCTGGGCTTTTTACCGGAAACTCTACCGGATTTTGCCACTGTTTTAAAAACTGCAGCTGATCCAGCACCACTTCTTCATCATGTGGCCCTACATAGCGAACAAAGGACCCTTGAGGGATAAAATGCGTTTTAAAAAATTGAACCACATTATCTGAAGTTATAGTTGTAAGTGTTTCGTTTGATCCGATCGGCATGTCTGATAAAGGGTGGTTATCGCCATACATCAGTCGTCTAAATGTGACACGGGCTTTGAAAGGGGGATTTTTTAATTGATAGGATAGTTGCTCGATCTGCTCTTTTTTGTATCGATTAAATTCTTCGGTTGTGAAGATAGGGTACAAAAGACGCTCACGAAGCAGTTCGAGTGCCTGAGGGAAATCATCGGCCAGACTTTGACAGGACAACATGGTTGATAAATCCGAGGCCGAATACCCCACGCTGGCACCCAGTTTATCCAACTCGTTGTTAAACGCTTCTGCCGATCTGTACGTTGTCCCAAGATTCATCAACTGAGCCGACAACTGGGCAACCCCGGAAATCTCTTTTGGTACATAAAACTGTCCTGCAGGCATCTCAATTTCAAGTTTTGCAAAGGGCAGGTCAGGAACCGTAAACCCAATGATTTTTAATCCATTATTTAAAGTCGCTGTCCAAAACGGAGGAAGCGTAGGGATTTCAGATTCTCCAATTTTTGGAGGAATGCTTCTGTCAAAATTATCAATAGGCGGCTCATATTTTCGAATCACCATTTTTTTCTCAATAAGTGGCTTGTTTAAGCCTATCCATTTTGGTGCCTGAGGTTTTGCAGCCTGAAGGTGAGTTTCATTTTTTACAACAGTGCTAAGTGCCAGATATGGTTTGGATGAAATATACTTTCTAAAGGCTTTTTTAACATCATTTAGGGTGAGTGCCTGATAGCTTCTAAGTTGAATAAGTGTTTGATTTGGATTGTTGCTTAACACTTCGCTGTAAGCCAGCTGACGCCCTTTTTCTTCTACATTATCCAATTGAAAAAGTGTGGATGAAACAATCGAGGATTTAAATCGTAATAAATCTTCCTGAGTCATTTGTTTTTCAAAGTTTTTTAACACTTTATCTACGTCTTTTTTAATCTCAGCAAGGGATTGTTTAGGATAGCCTGTAACCTCAATTTCAAACTCTCCAGATAATTCTCCGGTACTGTGGTTGGCTTCAACAGCAAATACTTTTTCTGTTTTTATTAAAGCCTGATACAGTTTCGCTGTAATGCCTTTTCCTAAAATGAAGGCTACTGCATCCAGTGCCGGTTCATCTTTATGGAAGGTTGGAGTTCCAATCCAGTTGAGCGTAAGTTTAGGTTGGCGAATGGTTTCGTCTTCAAGTGTGACATAAGCGTTTTGAGCAAGCTGGGGCTGAGGGAAGAGAGTAAGGCCTGGTTTTGCACCATTTGGCAGATTCCCAAAATATTTGTTGGCAAGTGCTAAAATTTGGTTAGGGCTAACATCTCCACTTACAGTCAAAATTGCATTATTTGGAGAATACCATTTTAAGAAAAACTGCTTTAAATCTTCTACGGTGACACGGTCCAGATCTTCTACAACACCGATGGGAATCCATGAATACGGATGCCAGTTGGGGTATAAATTTTTTGCCAGGGTTTCATAAATCAACCCATAAGGCTGATTGTCATAATGCTGGGCTTTTTCGTTTTTAACAGTGGAACGCTGAATTTCAAAGGCTTCTTTTGTAACATTACCAAGCAGATAGCCCATTCTGTCAGATTCCAGCCACAATGCTGTTTCAACCTGATTGGAGGGTAGCGTTTGATAATAACGGGTAACATCCCGGCCTGTTGTGCCGTTTAATCGTCCACCGGCTACAGTGATGCGTTTAAAATGTTCGCCGTTTTGTACATGTTCAGAACCCGAGAACATCATATGTTCGAAAAAGTGTGCAAATCCGGTTTTTCCAGGCTCTTCTTTTGCAGAACCGACTCGGTATGTTACCTCGACAAAGGCGACGGGGCTGCTGTGATCTTCGTGAATGATTACGGTGAGTCCGTTATCCAGTTTTACCTTGGTGTAGGGAATGGATGGAATAAGTGCAGAAGAGGCCTCTGCGAAGGTGAGTGAGGTGAAGAGACATAAACATACTGCACAGTAGGTGAGTATGGAGATACGGCCGATTGAAAACATGATCTCAATAGTATGCCATGGATAGTATACTATTGAGAAGATTCTCTTAGACGGTTATATCATCCTGAGCTGGTAGCTGTGATCTAACACTTTTCCCTAAGGGTGAGGTGTCCTCATCAGATGACAGTGTGTTTAACCCCCCGGTTGACGGAGTTGCACTGGAACCTATAGGCGTGTGTGTTCTTGATGTAGCCCCATCAGCTACTGTACGAATATTAGTTTTTATAGCTAAGTGTGATCCTCTACGCTGATGTAGCGGAGGTTTTCCATCGATGTGAGCTGTCTGTGCAACAAGTGCTGGTAGTGGGGGTAATGGAGCCGGACCGCCTTTACCTGTTTGTATACCATGTTCTTCTTCTGATTCTGATACAGAAGGCAGTACAGCAGAAACCGAATCAGAAGAGTTACTGCCTCTCCTTTGTAAGTCATCATCTTGCTGTTGAAGTAGTGAAATAGGTGAACTTGCACGTCTGAGGATATCCATCTCTTTAGCTGCTGTGCTGCTGCTGGTTACGCTTTCGAGACTGGTATTTCTTCGAATAGTAGTTTTTCTTGTAACCGTTGAAGTTCGGCTAGCCCGTTGTTCGTCAACTTTAGCTTGAGTAACCCAGCCTTTTCTGACACTGCCTGCATCAGTCAAAAGTTCCTGTACAGGTTGTGTGATAGCTGCTGTTGTTGCAAATACAGGACCGGCTAAAACTGCACGAGCACAATCTGCAAGTAAATGACCTTCACCGGCTGGAGCTTTAATCTTGTCATTTATTGCAATAACTAAACCACCTACAATAAAAACAGGGTATCTGACGGCTACTCGAATAGGCCATGAGTAGTGGATACAGTTTCCAACTGTATGCAGACAAGCCCTGACTGCACCAGCTATAAATCCTCCAACAGCTGCTAGTGTAACTTTTCCATATGCGGCTACTGTGTCTATTGTTGTTGCATGTTTTGTCTTCTCTAATTTGTCTAATATGGATGTAATAAATCCTTTTGTTGCAAAATTATCTACTTCATATTTTATAGCATCGAAAACAGCATTAAGGGGAAACAATACAAGATTGTATAAGACTGATTTAATGGGGGTTAATACAGCCCATTTAACACAATCCCACACTTTTCTTGCAGTAGATGTTACTTCAAGAGGTGGTTTACTCTGGAATGTTTGAGGGTTTCTACGTAATTTGTGCCAGCCTTTGCTTGCAAGATCGCCAATGTAATCGACCATATTTCCTAGTGTGGTCCAAAAACTTTTTTGGTGATCTTTTACAACAGTAACCTCCATACTACCAGCGCTGTATGTGAAAACATTCTTCAACGTAGTTGGCTTTTTTACATTAACACCTGTAGTTGAGCTAGAGCTGAACCATGAAAAAAATCTATGCATTCTGGCAACCATTTGTGTGGTGGGGCTGGATTCAGCGAATGTATTCATTTCTGTAGTTGATCTTGAAACCCCTGCAGCGTTAAATGACATTTGTGTAAAAACCTCAACCGCAGATGCTTTAGGTACATAAAGAGAAATATGCTGATTTGCTAATGGAAGTATCATGCCTCTAAGTGGATTACCCACAAAATGTTTTTTAAAGAAAACTAGTTTGTCGTATAAATTTATGGTTTTGTGGTCAGGATGACTAATTGTAAGAAGAGAATCTAATGTTGTGTTTAAACGGGATTCACTTTCTTTTACAGCTTCCATGGCTGAAGCATGAGCGGCTTGTGCCAGAACATGGGCCCTATTGGCTGCTTCCTGTTTTTGTTGATTTTTAGTTTGTTTTTGTGCTTTTTTAGCTGCTTTTTCCAGATTTTCCTTTTCTTTAAGTGCTTTGGCTTCCAGCTCTAATAATTCTTTTAATTGATAGTGTGCAGCTCTGGTTAAAAGTACTCGTTTAGCTGAAAGAAGTCTTTCTTCAGCCCGATGGAGTTCTTGAATTTCTTTAACTGTAAGTGTAGGTTCGCTTACGGATCTAAAAACGTTATCTTGCGGTGTTTTATTATGTGTTTCTGTGTCAATAAATTTTAATAAGTCATCACAAAAAGCGGCTTGTTCGAGTAATATATTTGTTCTGTCACTTAAACTTCTAACGCCTCTTAGCTCTCTTCTGGATGCTTCCAAAAATCTGCTTTCTGAAAAGTGTCTTTGATGTACGACGTGGGCGGAAACAAAAAAACTGTTATGAAGTGTAGAGGCTTTTTGCTGGTCTTGCTCGTTAGTAAGTTTTTTCCCGGTACTAAAAAACGTTTGAAGTTTTCTTAAAAATTTGGGGGAAAACCATGATTTTGTTGAAGGTGTTGCTAATGAGTCCAACTCTCTTTCTGCTGAAGAGCGTACTGCAACAGTTTCTGACTTAACTACCTTTCCTCCTGCATCCTGTAACTCCGGACTCTTTTTTGTATGCGTAAGTTTTTCTAGAACAGCTTCCATAAATTTTTCAGGCACTGTAACGATGGTTTTGACGTATAAAATACTTGTTTCAATTTGATGACGTCTTTCTGGATTTGGAATATTTTCCAATGCTTGAAAAAACGCTTCTTCATGTTTTTTTATGTATGAGATACGCTTTTCTAACTGTTTTTGTTGGTTGTCGAGTTCAGCCTTTTGTTTATCAAGTACTTCAGTAGATGTTTTATCTGTTTTTGCTTGTTCAATCTGTCTATTAACTGAGGCTAGTTCTAGAACGACTGCCTGAAGTTCTGCAGAGAAATTTTGTGTAGGTGTAGCTGCAAGAAATTTATCTATAATATTTAAGTGACTGAATAATAGTCTTGCATTACTTTGAAAGTCCTTATTTTGTGCATTTACATTCAAATGACTTGCAGCCCAGGCTCGTTCTGTTTCCTGAGTTGAGGTGAATTTTTTAAGCACAGTGAGTGCAAATTCACGAAACTCCGAGTTTGCAGGATCAACAAAAGCCCGTGTCAGAGGTTCCATGCCTTCTTTCCAGGGTTTTCCGGCAACTATTGAGGCTAATAATCCGTTAGGGTTTTTAGTGCTTTTTACAGCAGATGCTTGAGAATTTACAGGTGTAACAGCAACGTGCATAAGGTTTCCTTTATTTTTGAGCAGTACCTACTACTGGATTTTACAATATCTCTCTACATTCAGTTTATCGTCAATCCAAAATATTAATTGTATCGAAATATTTGGATGAAATCAGGCTATCTTTCTACTTTTGGCAAAGGCGAGTCTCCTGAATCACTATGTCTATCTTCTTCTGTTTTCACTGTGCTTATGGCAGATAAAGAATTTTTTCTTTGTTGAAGCCTCTGGGTTATACTCCCACTATATAAAAGATCCGAGGATGTTATAGGGGGCTTAAGTTGATCGTCTTCTGAAAGTCTAGGTAAGTCACGTCCATCCTCAGAGTGTTGCTCTTCAGAAACTGATTGTAATGATGCTATTGATACTGCGGATTCTCTTGGAACTACTGGTGTATGTTGTTGCCTGCTTACAGATTCCTGATCTTGAGTTGGTGTTACTCTTCCACTAACTTCTTGTAAATGTTGTTGTAATCCTAGATTTACACGAGTTCTATGTATAGTTGTTCGAGATGTTGCCAGAGACTGTCTCTCAGATCTTTGAGTCGATAGGGTATTAGGATCTGTTTTGAAAGTATCTCTGCCATCTACAACTATCATTGTTAGAGGCGAAATAGCTGTTGTAAGAGCTGAATAGAGTGTTAACGATGCTGTAGCAAGAAGATTTTTAAAGACGTTTCCTATATATCTGGAAACTGATTTTTCACCTTCAGGCATTGCTGTATAAGCCAGATAAAAACTTGCGACAATTCCAACAATAGGCGTTGTAACTGTTTTTAATATATTGTAGCTGGTTGGATGATACAGAAGGATCCCAATTCCTGTACCTGTTTGCACAATTGCTTTAACAGCGGCTTTGGCTCCATGCCATATTTTTCCCGCTAAGGTTCTTTCGGTTCCTTTGGAATCTTTTATAACATGTTCAAAAGGCTTGCTTAAACTTTTCCAGATGGGTGATAAAACAAAATCCCATACGGTATTCTTTAAAAAAAAGGCACCCACTTTTAAAATCTGAAATCCCTTTTTTTTCAGGCCTGAAGCATTTCTTATTTTTTTGTTGAAGTACTCTCTTGAAGCTAGCCTCAATCCTATGTTCTGATGATTTTCGTTGTCTTTTCCACATTGCATGGCTACCACCTGACTGGAGGACATCGAATTGTCTGTTGTGTAGCCAAATCCATATTTTGCAACGCTTGACTGTACATCCAAAATTCCTACCCACATGCGACCCATGGTTGTTGTTGTATGAAATCTTTCATTAAAAACACAGGCTAAAGGAGACTTAATAGCTATAGTAGGAGCTCCTAATAGTGTGTTTGATGTTGAAAAGTAGCTTATACTGCTGGGTAATTTTAAAAAGGAATCCAGTTCATGTGAGAGGAAGGTGAGACTTTTGCCTCTTTCTTCTTTAGGCATTGATTTAAGGGTATCTGAAAGACGAAAGAATGTATCAAGCTCTCTTGATTCTTGGTGTGGATACGAGCCAAAACCAGTGACTGGAGGTATATCTACCAGTGTTTCAAATGCTTTGAATGCAGCGGATTGCAAAATGAGTTTGGGTGCATCATTGGGCATCGTGTATCCACGTCCATTTACCTTTGAAAACTCCAGTTTTAATCCAATTACAGCTATAGCTTGAAGTGCCGCTTTAAGGGTAAGATCGCCTGGCCGCTCGTTCAGCAATGATTGGAGAAAGCTAATTCTTGCTTCGATATAAGCTGTTTTTTCTGCTGCTGGCACCTGTCTAAAAAGCCGTAATTCATCTCTAAAAAATCTATCTGCATTAAAATTAGAATTCCCAATAACCCTTAATGCTAAATTAGTATTTGTTTTAAGTACGGAATGTTCAGGTTGAGATGGGGTTGTCCTAAAAAAATTTAGTAATCCAGTTATTGTGCCAGGAGTAAGCCAGTCTCTAGTCTGTTTAGGTGTAATGTCTTCTACTGTTTGGCCTCCAACTGAATGGAAAACAGTCAGTGATGCTACTTTAGCGGCATCCTTGAATTTTGACTTCCCCGAACCACCCAGATTTTGAAGATTTGAGTCATCAACTATAGCGGCTTTTGCCTGAGGTAAAAGCTGTTCACTTGAACCGGAATCTTTTCGTGTTACGTGAGTAATAACTACTGTTGGAATTTCGGAGAGTCTAGGTTCTAAAAAGCTTACTCGCGGTGTTTCACGTACAGTACTTTGCCGTTGTGGCGGTGTATCAAGGATAGTTTGAGCAATATCCGCACTAATCTCAAGAACGACGACAAGTGCGGCTGTTGCCCGATTTGTCTTTTCTCCATGTCCTTTTACTTGTAATTTTTCTAATAACCGGAGTTCATGCTCAATATAAAATTGTTTGTCATCCAGGCTTGGAATCAATGCTAAAGTTGCAAGTTGTTGTTCACGGAAATGCTGTTGATTAAAGTTTGGGTTATGAATAACCTGTTCTGCTAAATCTTTTTGACGTTTAAGCGATGTGTAGGCACGACTATCTGCTGTAGATTCTCTGGAAATAGAGGGTTGAGGCTTATCAAAAAAACGCGAGATTTTTGCAAATACGCCTTTGTCGTACCATTTTTTAACAGGTACCGACTGTACATCTTTTAAGGTGGAAAAGTCGCCAGAATGTGAACGCGGCCGATTGCCTTGAGGTAACAGTGCAGGACTGACTAACATAATTATGATCCTTCATTTACATTTCAAGTTTTATCTAGTCGAGTAGCAGAATGATGTTTAAGTCACTTGAAATAACGTACAGCTATAGTTCAGATATTCCCCAAAAAGGGAGCTCTCAGTCTTATTATCGAGGATTATTTATGAAAATTGCAGAAGAGACGATTCGTAATCGCCCGGTTGCTCATATCCCAGCAGGTTACACAGCGTAGCTGCCACATTGGCAAGACCGGCTTGAGGTAAATCGGTTCTCAGCGTGTAGGTACTCGCATATTGTGAGTCCACAATTGCAAATGGAACCGGATTCAATGTGTGTGCAGTTTTCGGTGTTTTAATCCCATTTTTTTCCGTGTACATTTCATCTGCATTTCCATGGTCAGCCAGAATAACTGTGATGCCGCCCAGTTCGTTTACAACGTTTACCAGTTTTTCCACGCACTCATCCGTCACTTCACAGGATTTAACCGCAGCGTCCATCACGCCGGTATGGCCAACCATATCGCCGTTTGGAAAATTGATGCGTCCGAATTTAAACTGTTTGCTTTGAAGCAGTTCGATGGCTTTTTCCGTAATCTCATAGGCTTTCATGGCCGGAGCCTGATCGAAAGGAATCTTATCCGATGGGATTTCAATATACGTTTCCAGCTTCTCGTTCACATATCCCGATTTATTCCCATTCCAAAAATACGTCACGTGCCCGTATTTTTGCGTTTCCGAAATAGCAAACGATGTAATACCCAGCTCACATAGATACTGACTCACCGGAGCATTAATCGATGGCGGATTAACCAGAAACTTTGATGGAATCTGAAGGTCCCCGTCGTATTGCATCATTCCGGCAAAATGGATGTTCGGTTTATGTCCACGGTCAAATTTTGTAAAGTCGTTTTGTTCAAAGGCCATAGACAGCTCGATGGCTCTGTCTCCTCTAAAATTGAAAAAAATTACACTGTCGTTATCTTTGATTTTGCCTACCGGTTGTCCTTCTTTTGCAATGACAAAAGCAGGTAGATACTGGTCGGTAGCTTTTGTATCTTCAGCATAAAAGGTTTCAACGGCTTCTTTTGCAGACGTAAAAAACCGTGCTTTTCCATGGACATGAGCATCCCAGCCACGCTGTACAATAGTCCAGTCGGCGTTATACCTGTCCATTGTTGTAACCATACGCCCTCCGCCAGAGGCTACCGCTGCATCACAGCCATAAAGCATAGTCACTGCCGACAGTTCGTTTTCCAGGCGATCTAAATACTCCAGCGCGGATTTCTCCGCCACATCTCGGCCATCCAGCAGTGCATGCACCCGAATAGTCTGAACTCCGGCTTCAGCTGCCTTATGCAACATCGCAATCAGATGATTAATATGCGCGTGTACATTTCCATCCGACAAAAGCCCAATAAAATGAAGTGTCGAGTGATGATTAATACTGTTCTGTACACTGTCTTTCCATGTTTTCCCCTGAAACAATGCCTGTGTCTCGATGGCTGTTTGCACCAGAGATGCTCCCTGATCAAAAATCCGACCGGCTCCCAATGCGTTATGGCCAACTTCGCTGTTGCCCATATCGTCATCCGTAGGCATCCCAACGGCTTTTCCATGCGCTTTTAACTGACGATATAAAGGTGATGTTTTAAGTTTATTAAGAAACGGCATTTTGGCCATATAAACGGCGTTGCTTGGAACGTCAGGCCCAATGCCAACCCCATCCATAATAATCAGTAATAAAGGCCCTGGTCTGCCTGAAAATACCTGTAAAGGTTGAAGTGATTTCATGAGAAACAGTTATAACGTAACTCGTCAAAAACTACAAATTGGAACAAAATAGGAGAATAGAGGTCATACCCCTATACTGATTATAAGGAAAGTATAGCTTAGAGATTGCTCTAAAAACTGTTCTATACTAGAATACCCGAATTATGTTACCGCCAACTCCACCAAAACAAACTAGAAAATCGCGTAAAAATCAAAATAATTCCTCAAAACGTCCTCGTGATTGGCGGGGTGTTATCTGGTATGTGCTTTTAGGGTTGATGGTTGTCTCCATAGCCAGCACGTATTTTGGCCCTAAAAACAGCACAGATCTTGTGTTTTCCCAATTTGTTGACGATTTAAATAAAGGAAAAGTTAAGGAAGTTGAGATCAAATCTTCCGATCAATCCATTCATGGAAAAATGAAGGATGGTAAGGATTTTAAAACCTACTATCTTCAATATCCCGAGTTGATGAACGAGCTTAGAACTCAAAATGTAACCGTTAAGGTTGATCCTGGAAATTCAAGCTGGTTCTGGAGTCTTTTCCTTCAGGCCTTTTTACCGTTTATTTTAATTGGAGGCCTTTGGTTCTTTATTTTCAGACAGGCTCAGGGCGCTAATAATCAAGCCTTATCGTTTGGCCGTTCCCGAGCAACTCCATGGAATAAAGATGGCGCCGACAAAGTTACATTTGCCGATGTTGCTGGCGTTGACGAAGCCATCGAAGAACTTAAAGAAATCGTAGAGTTTTTGAAAAATCCAGCTAAATATAAAGAAATAGGAGCAAAAATTCCTAAAGGAGCCTTGTTGATGGGCCCTCCTGGAACAGGAAAAACCTTATTGGCCCGTGCGATTGCCGGTGAAGCCAATGTTCCGTTTTTCAGCCTGTCAGGTTCTGATTTTGTTGAAATGTTTGTGGGCGTGGGTGCTTCCCGTGTTAGAGACTTATTTGATCAAGCCAAGAAAAATCAGCCCTGCATTATCTTTGTGGACGAAATCGATGCCGTAGGTCGCCATAGAGGTGCCGGTTTAGGTGGCGGGCATGATGAACGTGAACAAACGTTGAATCAGCTTCTTGTTGAAATGGATGGCTTTGATACCAATACAACCGTGATTATTATAGCCGCAACAAACCGCCCTGATATTCTGGATCCGGCATTATTGCGTCCCGGCCGTTTTGATAGACAGATTGTTGTAGACAAACCAGATTTAAAAGGCAGAAAAGATATCCTAACCATTCACTCAAAGAATAAAAAGATTGAAGATGGTATTGATCTGGATATTTTAGCCCGCCGTACTCCTGGCTTTACTGGTGCGGATTTGGCAAATCTTGTAAACGAAGCCGCGTTATTGGCAGCTCGACGAGACAAGAAAAAAGTAGGCATGTCAGAACTTGAAGAATCCATCGAGCGTGTTATTGCAGGTCCTGAACGTAAATCTCGTTTGATTTCAGCAAAAGAAAAAGAAATAGTTGCCTATCATGAAGTAGGTCACGCCTTGGTTGCTGCAAAGCTTCCTGGTGCTGATCCTGTTCATAAAATCAGTATTTTACCTCGTGGTTTAGCCTTGGGTTACACGCTGCAACTGCCTGTTCAGGATAAATTTTTAATGACCAAGCAGGAAATGGAAGATCAGATTAAAATTTTGATGGGTGGACGTATCGCTGAAGAAATTATTTTTGGATATTTTACCTCCGGCGCTTCCAACGATATTGAAAAAGCAACAGAAATTGCCAGAAATTATGTATGCCGTTATGGTATGAGCCCAAAAATGGGAACCCGGAAATACGGAAAAGGTCAAAGTTATGTATTTCTGGCCAGAGACTATTCCGATCATTCCAAGGATTATTCCGAAGATACGGCCAGAGAAATCGATCAGGAAATCAAACGTATTATCGATGAAGCTTATAGTGATGCTACAAAGATTTTACGTGACAACAAAAGTACTCTTGAAAGCATTTCCAAAATCATTATGGAAAAAGAAGTGTTGGATGCTTCCGAATTTACACAGCTTCTTGCTGAAAATTCTGGAGTTGAGTTACAGTAATTTATATCGGGGCGTAGCGCAGCCTGGTAGCGCACTAGTATGGGGTGCTAGTGGTCGCAGGTTCAAATCCTGTCGCCCCGACCATCACTAAAAAAAGTGCTAACAGCGTATTAAGGTTAGGAGTTTTTTATGAGAAATTGGATAGAACGGTTTAAAAAAAATCCTTCCGCTAATACTGTTTTAGGAAAAGACACGGTTTTTAAAGGTGAGTTAAATACAGAGCATCCCATTATTGTGGAAGGCACTCTTGAAGGCCTTTTGAAGTCTCAGGGTGATGTTTTTGTAGGTCAAAAAGGCATGATTAAAGCGGATATTTCAGGAAATAAAGTCATTGTATCCGGGCAGGTTGTAGGAAATATCGAAGCGCTTCAGGGCCTTGAAATTAACGGAACAGGTCGTGTTTACGGTGATATCAGTGGGGCACGTCTTGTTATCGAAAAAGGCGCCATTTACCGTGGAAAAGTAAACATGGATGCCATAACATCTGAAAACATTTACGAAGGCGATTTCGAAATTGCACGCGAACCCCAAGGGTAAATTATATGTTTGTGCCACTCCCATCGGTCATTTGGGGGATGTCAGTCATCGGTTACTTGAAATCTTAGGCTCTGTTGCCTTAATTGCCTGTGAAGATACACGGGTTACAAAAAAGCTTTTGGATCGCTTCGACATCAAATCCACCTTAATAAGTCTTCAAAAATATAACGAAAATCAGCGTATTGCGTCTTTGGAAGCTGTTTTGAACAAAGGTCAGGATGTGGCGCTTGTCAGTGATGCCGGAACCCCAAATATTGCTGATCCTGGGGCCTATGTTATTGCTGAATTGCGAAAAAAAGACATCGACATTATTGCTGTTCCAGGGCCGTCATCCTTAACGGCTTTTTTATCCATATCCGGCGTTTTGGCGAATCAATTCCTTTTCGGAGGGTTTTTCCCTAAAAAAGAAAGCGATGCCGTTGATTGGATAACATCAGCTGCTGAACTACAGGTTCCTTTTGTATTTTTTGAATCTGGTTTACGGGTAGAAAAATCATTGGAATTGATCCATAAAACACTGACGGTCACGGAAGTAGTGCTGGGAAAAGAGCTGACCAAACAGTTTGAAACCATTTATGCTGGCCCCTACGACGATGTTCTGGCTCGATATAAGGATGGTTCTCCAAAAGGGGAGTGGATTGTGTTGATTAAGGCCGAACCGCCTTCAAAACCGCCTTTGGAATCGGTTGTAGCGCAATTGAAAGAAAATGGATTATCGGCCAGCCAGATACGACTTGTGGCGCACAGACTCTTGCATTACCCCAAAAATGCTGTTTATGATATGTCCCATGATTGATACACATTGCCACCCATTATTATGTAAACGCCCTGTTGAAGAGTTTATGAGCAATGCCGAAAAAGCAGGCCTTACACATATGGTTGGGGTTGCGACTTCGATTCAAAATGGATTGGATACGTTAGCATTGTCGCAACATTATCCCCAGCTTATTCCGACTATCGGGATTCACCCTTGCGAAGCCGCTTCAGCCGATCGGTTTGAAGAATTATTTGCTCTGGCCTCTCAGCATCCCTTTAAAGCGATAGGGGAGATTGGTCTGGATTTTTACCGCGAAACCAACGCCCCAAAAGACCGCCAGTATCAGATTTTTGAGCATCAGCTTGATGTTGCAAGGCAGCTAAATCTTCCCGTTATTATTCACAGCAGAAATGCCGATAAAGAAATGCTGGAATGGCTTCCAAAACTTACTGACATCCAAAAAGTAATTCATTGTTTTTCATCTCAGCTGGATTTTGCCAAAAAAGCTTGCAACGACAGCACTTTGTTTTCGTTTACAGGTATGGTGACTTATTCAAACAAAGCTTATTTAAAAGAAATTATTGCCTGGCTCCCCTTGGAAAAAATGATGATTGAAACGGACTGTCCGTACATCACGCCTACCAAATATTCAGGAGATGAAAATCAGTCGGCTTATGTGGGAGAGATTGCCAAGGTTATAGCCGAAGTGAAAGGGCTTTCTTTGGATAAGGTGGTGGAATCTACAACACAAACGGCAAAAGGTTTTTTTGGGATTTAGATTAGCTGATAAAGGATAGATAATTATCCTGATGAATCATTTCAAGTTCTGAATTTGGATAGGATGTTTTCCATAAGTTCTTAGTTGCTGAGCCTGTTTTTTTTCCGGAATTCCACTTCATTTCATAGCCAAATAATTTTCCATCTCGTTCTTCCACCCAGTCTATTTCCTTCTGATCGTAGGTTCTCCAAAAATAGTTTTCGCTCCAAATGCGGGAATAGTTCTGTTTTTTTAATCGTTCAGCAATACAGTAATTTTCCCAAAGCTGACCGATGTCGTCTCTGTTGGATAAGTCGTTGAAATTTCGAATAATGGCATTTCTTACGCCGGTATCAATGAAGTAAAAACGGGCTGTTTTGGAGATTTCTTTTCTTAAATTTCTTGAAAATCCTCTTACTTTTTTTATAACAAAGGATTTTTCCAGCAAATCCAGATAACGTTCGATAGTTTTTAAATCAATATTTAACTGATTGGCCAGCTCATTTAAAGACA
Source organism: uncultured Candidatus Marinamargulisbacteria bacterium (assembly GCA_964517775.1). GTDB lineage: Bacteria > Margulisbacteria > Marinamargulisbacteria > SXXA01 > JAHFDB01 > CAZFCP01. The sequence continues at coordinate 50,757 of CAZFCP010000014.1, forward strand.
CGTCTTTCCCAATTTGAAAGGCAATCAATTTTAACAGATCATGAATTTTGTCTGCCCGTCTGATGTCGTGAAACATCAATAAATCTTTATACAGATAATGATCGACCAGCGAGACGAGTTTTTCAATTTTATCCTGATAGTTTGCTGTATTTAAAATATCCGGGTAGCCCCCTAAAATTAAGCGTTCAGGTAGGTGGTTTTTTGTATCTTCTCTGGATTCTGTCGAACTGATTTCTGACTGTGCAATGGGGAAAAGAGAATATTCCCAAACCCTTCCAACAAGAGGTTCTCCGATATTTTGAGCGATCCTAAAACTTGAAGATCCTGTCACCATAAGATGAAGATCAGGAAAATGATCCACCATCAGTTTTAATGTCAGCCCGATATTATCAATAAACTGGGCTTCATCGATAACAATGTGTGTTTTTGACCCGATATATTTTTTGAGTTCACTTAATGAGGTTGACGACAGCCACTGTGCAGAGTCTTTGTTGTCTCCTGAAAGAAACAATGTGTCCTGATCAGGAAATGTTGCTAGGATTTTTTTTGCAAGCGTGGTTTTTCCAACCTGTCTGGGTCCGTAGATCAGTACAGCTTTATTGGTTTGGCTAAATTTTTCCTGAATTGTGGCTTCAATTTGTCTTTGATAGTACGGCATACGGTTTCAGTATACGTCTCTATTCCACGAATTTCAATAAATTCATGGAATATACTCCACGAATTTTAATGAATTTATGGATTATCTGAAAAAGATGTAACCGCTACCGCTCTTTTTTTACCGTAAAATACATAGATAAGAATGCCCAGAGCCATCCAGATAATTAATCTCATCCAGGTGTCGAAGGGTAGGGCCAGCATTTGGATTAAGGCGGCTAAGGCTCCAAGAATTGGAACGAATGGAACCCATGGGGTACGGAATGGTCGTGGCAGATCCGGCTTTGTTCTGCGTAAAATCCACACGCCCAGACACACCATTAAGAACGCCAATAATGTTCCGATGGATACCAGTTCCCCTAAGATCCCGATAGGCAATAATCCAGAGATAACCATGCCCGCAATGCCTGTAATAATAGTGGTAACATAGGGTGTTTGGAATGTGTTGTGCACTTTGCCGAATACCTGTGGAAAAAGGCCATCTTTGGCCATGGTGTAAAAAATCCGTGCCTGGCCCATCAGCATGACCAGAATAACAGAGCTTAATCCTGCGATGGCTCCTATTTTAATTAAAGGTCTTAACCAGAACATTTCTGGCCCCATGCTGTCGACTCCGACGGCAATTGGATCGGGTACAAGAAGCTGGGAATAGTGGACAATGCCTGTTAAAACCAGAGACACAAGAATATACACAACTGTAGAGACGGCCAATGAACCCAGGATTCCAATAGGCATATCTTTTTGCGGATTTTTAGCTTCCTGAGAGGCTGTAGATACCGCATCAAATCCGATATAAGCAAAAAAGATAACGCCGGCTCCTCTTAAAATACCACTCCAGCCGAAATGTCCGAATTCTCCGGTGTTTGGTGGAATAAACGGTACCCAGTTTGCCGGGTTAATATACTTAAATCCAAGTGCTACAAACAGTAGAATAATACCAAGTTTTAAAAATACGATGACATTGTTTAAGCGTGTAGATTCTTTAATACCCACAACCAGTAGGGCTGACATAATGCCTATAATAACCATGGCAGGTACGTTGATAATGGCTCCTGAATAATGCCATCCTGTTGCATCGTACACATAGGGAGAATTTGCCAGTGCTTTTGGAATCACTATTCCTAAATCCTTTAAAAAACTGACTACATATCCAGACCATCCTACCGCAACTGTTGAGGCAGCGAATAAATATTCCAGAATCAGATCCCAGCCGATAATCCAGGCGAAAAATGTGCCCATTGTTGACCGTGCGTATGAATAGGCACTGCCGGCAACGGGAATCATGGAGGCAAATTCGGCATAACACAGTCCGGCCAGTACGCAGGCAAATCCGGCAATTAAAAATGAAATAAGAATGGCAGGTCCGGCATATTGGGCAGCGGCCTGTCCTGTGATAACAAAAATTCCTGCTCCAATAATGGCTCCAATGCCCAAATTAATAAGGTTAAGACGTCCCAGTGATCGTTTAAGTTCAGACATGCTAAATTTTCCTAAATAGTGTGTGATAAAAGTGTTGGTGGAATTGTGAAGGGTTAATAGAGTGATGTCAAGAATTGTGATACACTATTGCGGCTTAAGTTACTATTTTTCGGGGGCGATTTATGAGAAAAATTTTATCGGCGAGGATTCCGCCTCTTCCTGTTTATTTTTATTTTGATCCTAAACAGAATACTTCTTCTGTGGGTTCTATGATCCCCATTTCTTTTGATACCAGACAGGGACTGGACGAAAAACGGGATCATTTTATGTTAATGCTATGGTTATGGCTTTGTTTTTCCCGTGCCGAACCTGATTCTACCGAAAGACGTCGGATTAATACCCTGTTTGGACATGCACTGGCTGCTTACCTTAATAAGGATGCTGGTTTTTTACCTCAGTTACAGGAGAGGTCTAAAGATGGATTTTACGAGCCTTTTTTAGAGTCTCCTGCTGTGTCTCTATTTTTGGGAATGCGTAGAATCCTTACTCAATCGTTTTCAGCGTCTTTTTTATTTAGAAATGCCGAGATATATCCATTACTTCGTGAACATTTCCAGGACGTTAATCCAAGAATCCTTATTGTTGGCCCGGGTTTTCAAACAAATTATTCGTCAAAAGAAGATTGTGTACTGTCTCCTCAGGTTATTATGATGTCTCATTTTCTTCCGTCTGCATCGATTACTGTTGTAGATCCTAATGCGGTTGCCTGTACGGCTGCAAAAACAGCCTGGGAAGGTAATGGGGATTATTTAAAAACAACGTTTCAAAAAGTGATTCCCAAACTCCAAACGTATTTAAATTCTCAGGAGATTACTGATCTTTTTAATACATTTTTTTCTCAAAATCAGGGGGTTTCGTTTCAAGGACTTCCAGCTGACTCAGTTTTTAATAAAGGATTTTTGGAGTTTTTTTCAGAGCATCCTTCCCAGCGTTTTGATGCTATTACCTGCACGCATATTTTAAAGTCTTTTTTTGTGCATCATCATGGTTTGAAAGAATTATCAGAACTGACGGATGTGCATCGAAACGAAAACAGGCGAATGCTGGAGCAGTTGATGGATCGTTTGAACCCAGGTGGTTTGTTGTTTGTAGATTACCGTTCTATTGATTATTGTTTCCCAGCAGGAGCTTCAGGGGAGAGTGTAAACGCCTTCTTTTCAGGTAGAGGATTTGAAATTCGGACATTTAGTGAAAAAGCCCTTGCAACCAGCACGGAAGTTCTGGTTGCTATTTGTAAAATGGGTGCCTAAACGCAACAAGGCCGTGCTTAGCACGGCCTTGAGTGAGAGCCAATCTTGGAGAAACTATCGCTTATAAGTCACCGATAGTCATTGTGATTGTATCTTCAAAAGTTCCACGGAACAGTTCCGGTTTTTTATCTGTACTCACCTTAATCGTATAGGTGTAATCTACAGTAGCTTTTTGAAGGTTTGTATCAAAACTCATGGTTTGGTCTGCTGCAAGAGATGTATCTAACATTTGGGTAGGTTCATCACATCCCAGAAAACAGGTTGCAGGTGGGTTGTCAGCCGCAACAGCTGCTGTTGTAATGGTGTATGTCATGTTATTACCTGGTTTTGAGGCGTCACCGGCAGCACCCGAACGAATCAATTTTCCTGAGTTGGCACTTGAAAGCGTAACCGTATATCCCGCAGGATTGTTATTATTCAGTGTATATTTTGAAACAGGAACGTTGGTTTGAGCAGACTGATGCATGTTAGATAAGTCGTTACCACCCCCGTTAATATCGGTTTTAGCGATAGTGTTCACAGCTGGAACAAGACCTCTAAATGCGTCAGAAACAGTGGTTGCAGCAAAAGCAGGAACAGCTAGACCT
>CAZFCP010000015.1:0-1400 GCA_964517775.1 uncultured Candidatus Marinamargulisbacteria bacterium
GGACAAAACTAATGTTCTTTTAAAAGTGTTCATATTATTTCCCCCTGAAATAAATTGATCTAAAAAATATCAACTCTTTTTGAATTTGGACTAATGTTTAATTGGACTGAAACGTTCGGCTGTTACATACTCCTCCCTTTTGCCGTTTATATGTGTGTAACACTCTATATTCCCTATATATTTTTTTTTAAACATAGGATATCTTTCTCTCTCTAAAAAGGGTGTTTTTGAGTTTGATTTTTAGTAGGTGATGATTACGGTCAGCGAAGCGTATACACCGATAACAGCTTTACCTGATCTACTGTTACCGAATAACTTTCAGGAAATGGGTAGTCCTCAGGGTGCCACCGGAAATTGGTTATAAAATACTGCGCCTGTTGCGGATTATTAACGATAATGACGATTTTTTTATCCGCTTCACTTAGTAAAAGCCCATTAGAATACCCTGGAAATAAAGCTGGAAAAACAGTAACCGGAGTGGAATGAGATTGAGCAATGTACCGTAATCCTTCTCTATAACTTAATCCCCAATAATCGGTTTCAAATCGCTTGGAAAGTGTGGCTCTGTCTCCAGAAATAAGGTTGAAATAAACATTTTGATAGGGATGCTGCGAGATAATCGTAACGCCTATCCATCCCAGATACAGTGCCAGAGCTGCAAAACAGCCTCTTTTTATCCACATGCTTTGTGATGTTGAACTCAGATAATCCTTTATAAACCATAAAGCCAGGCAGCCTATATACAACATGGCCGGATAAATAAAATACAGATGCCGCCATCCGTCATACAACACGCTTCTAAGGCCTGTGACAAGAATCAGAGGCAGGCTTAGCCATAAAATCATTACCGTGTCTAAAACATTTGGCAGTGAATTTAAAAAAGTAAGACGGTCTTTTACGATGGTTTGGATGTAAACGGCAATTCCAGCTGCCATTAAAATGAGGTAAACAACAGGGGTTGTAATGCCAATCCATACGAAGGGATAGTGCCAGGGTAGTTCGGTGCTTTTAATGAACTCTCCCAAATACAGAACGGTGCCTTCCCAAGGGTAGTGACTCATGCGCTGGAAGGCTTCGATGAATAGTGGAATCGGGTTTGTCCATAATGTTGGCCAAAGCAACAGGGTTACACTGGCGTAAATACCCACAAAACTTAGTTTTTTGATGACAAAATCTGTAAACGATTTTCTTCTGAGGAAAGCCGCTCCCACTATAACAGGCACAATAATGAGGCCCAAAATTCGGATATCCGTTAAAACCGCTGCTGAAATGGCTGATAAAACAAGCCAGATCCACGATTGTGTGGCGATAAAGCTGAATCCCAGATCCAGTGTTAAAACCGAAAACGCCATAAACGGCAGGTCTTTTGAGTTGTAAAAACTTTCGGCAAAAAACCGTGG
>CAZFCP010000015.1:1410-5422 GCA_964517775.1 uncultured Candidatus Marinamargulisbacteria bacterium
ACATGGCCGATCCCAGAAAACAGATCCAGCCCGATTTAAACCGTTTGTATAAAACGCCGACAAAGGCCAGACAGCCTAGAAAATGAATGAGAAAATTCAGTAAATGACGCTGAAAATAAATATCCTGTGAGGTTTCCGGTTTCGACAGTTTTTCTACAAGAGTGAAAAAAGCCGGAACTACAGGGCCATAATGACGCTCGGAATCTGTCAGAAGTGCCTTGTTTTTCCCTTGAACATAATCCCAAATTACCTGGCCATAATGATATTGAAAGGGCTCATCCCAGCTGATGCCGTAGTCTGTGTGAATGGAAAAACCGGTTAAAAGATACACAACCAGCATCACTCCGGTTAAGATAAAAAACACGTTTGTTTTTAAAAACGTGAGGAGATTAGAGACTTTTTGCAAGATGAATAATCTCTTTCATTTTGTTGTAGTCTTTTTTTCCAGGTTCGATTTCAACGCTGGATGATAAATCTACCGCATATGGAGACACCAGTTGATGCGCTTTTTTAATATTCTGGGCATTAATCCCTCCAGCAAGAATCAGAGGAATTTCATGACTTTTTGCTTTTAAGGCCAGTCCCCAATCAAAAATTTTTCCTGTTCCACCTTCCATGTTCTGAACTTTTGTATCCAAAAGAATAGACGACACGATGCCTTGATAGGGAGAAATAAGCTCCAGATCTTCTGGAACCGCAATAGGAAAAGCTTTGATAACCCGACGCTGGATACTTTGACAAAATTCCGGTGATTCCTGCCCATGAAGCTGAACAATATCCAATTTACAGCGTCTGACGGTTTCGTCAATTTCGTCTTTTCCCGTGTTTACAAAAACCCCTACAACCGAGATAAACGGCGGTAAAAACATCGAAATGGCTTCGGCCTGTTCCGGTGAAATGTACCGTGGACTTTTTTGTGAAAAGATAAATCCGATGGCATCCGCGCCAAGCGATACAGCATTTAAGGCATCATCGTGGTTGGTAATTCCGCAAATCTTGATTTTCATAGGTGCATGTTTATATCACAGTGTGAAAGAATTGTAACAGGTCGGGATGTTTGGCCAGCCCCTCACCGATCAGGACGGCATGCAACCCGTTTTTCTGAAGCACGCTTAACTCTTCTGGTTTAGAGTAGCCACTTTCCGCCACAAGTAGCGTTTGAGGTGAGTTTTTCTTGATATATGCCGCAAGTGTTTCGGTTGTTTTAAGATCCACATCAAATGTAGATAAATTTCTGTTGTTAATCCCGATAATCGGGGCTTTAATCTCTAAAACCTCATTCAATTCGTCCTGATTATGAACCTCGACAAGCACGTCCATTTCGAGATGATGGGCAAGTGTCATTAAATCGTGACAGTCTTTTTGTGTCAGCAGGGCTTTTATTAGCAAAATGGCATCGGCATGAAGGGTTTTAGATTCATAAATTTGAATAGGATCTACAAGAAAATCTTTTCGTAATACAGGTAGAGAAACATGCTGCTTAACATCCTGAATATAAGTTGGATGGCCCTGAAAATATTGGGTTTCCGTTAAAACAGATAGGGCTTTTGCGCCCGCTTTTTCAAACGATTTAGCCAATTCTATAGGATTAAAATCCTGTCTGATAACACCTTTTGAGGGTGAGGCTTTTTTGATTTCAGCAATCAGCGACAGATGTTGTGAGGCTAGGGCACTGTAAAACCGTCCTTTAAACGGATTGTCCGGCACGGGAATATGATGATGCTGAACTTTATCGGCCCATTGTTTCTCTTTATATAAGGCTTCAATTTCAGCACGTTTTACATCCATAATCTTATCTAAAAAAGAAGGCATTAAATTCCCCAACCCTGGATTGCAGAAATATCCAGAGGCTCTGTTTTTAAAATCTGACGTTTATCATTTCCAATATACACCTTGGATTTCGGAGGTACAGTAGCCGTAAGCCATACGTTACCCCCAATAACACTGTGTTTCCCGATAACCGTGTCTCCACCAAGAATCGTGGTCCCCGCGTAAACCGTCACATGATCGTCCAGCGTAGGATGCCGTTTCCCGGTAATTCCTTTTTTCGGCACACTCAACGCACCAAGAGTTACCCCCTGATACAATTTGACATGATTCCCGATGGTTGCCGTTTCTCCAACAACAATCCCGGTTCCATGATCGATACAAAAATGATGCCCGATAGTGGCTCCAGGGTGAATATCCACGCCTGTTTCCTGATGAATCCATTCTCCCATTAATCGTGGCAATAAAGGTACCTCTTTCGTATAGAAAAAGTGGGCAAGTCTGTGGCCGGTAATGGCTTTAAATCCAGGGTATGCGACTAAAACTTCTTCGATGCTTTTTGCGGCAGGATCTCCGTCAAAATGAGCTTGTGCATCCTGTTTTAAACGGGAACGCAGCGTTGGAATCTCGGATAAAAAGTCGGTGATGATGGTTTCAATATGATCGGATTTTGCCGTGTTAAAGCTTTTTTCAAGCATGGTTTCGAGGTAATTGGCCAGCTTTAAAATCTGTTCGTCCAGTTGTGTCAGGTCGTAAGGAAACAGTACCGATTTTGCAAGTGTAAGAAGTGTTTTAACCTCATCCAGAGAAGGAAGCTGATGTCTGCACCGTGCGGAAAACGCCGAATCTTTTGTGTAAGCGGCTTTGATATTTTCCGTTAGCTGTTTAAGGTGATCCAGGTCCATGGACGATTATCATACAGGGTTACACTGTTTTTTTCACCTGTTTTTCATCCAGCGCCATTTAATTCTTTTCCAGCCACAAATTAATATCCTTAATGACCTGCTCGTACTGCCCGTTAAACACATGATTGGCGTTTTTGTACTCCCTATATAAGTAGTTGCTTTTTTCTTTTTCCTGAAACATATCCGTGATGGCTCGTGAGCTTTCTACAGGAATATTAAGGTCTTTTTCTCCATGAAGAATGAGGATGGGAATGGTGATGTTTACAAGATCTTCAAGGGGTTTATAGGATAAAAAATACGCCCATTTCATGTAGGGCCAACCGAAATAGGTTTTGTCGGATCTGAACGGTGTTTTCCGAATATCCATGCTGATGGTTTCAAGTTCATCTAAAGCTTCCCTGTATTTTTCGGGGAATGGGGCATTATCCTGCTGCTGCAGTTTTAAATCCTCATATAAAGAAAACCCTCCCGATGCCCACAGCACCAGAGCATGAATGCGAGACCGTGTTGTTAACTGATGATACAGTTTTGGTAATAAAATGCCGCCTTCGGAATATCCAATCACACTCACTTTTTCGTAGTTTGGGTGATCGTTTAAAAAATTATCTATAAGTGTTGAGTAAGCCGCCAGTTTGTTTTTGAAATGATCCTCACTGACGGCATCATTGGTGAGATACGTTTGCCCCATTTCCAGATAAATACGCTCGGGAACAAGCAAGTCGCAGCCTTTTGGTAAATACATATTTAAAAAATGGGACACAGAGATTGTTTCCCAATTGGATTTTTTCTGAAGCCCCAGAACCGATTGTTTGCCTCGTCCATCCAGAAAAATAACAAGCTGCCTGGATTCTTCATTTTGTGAAACCGGCCTTGGGAAAAAGTAATAAAATGTTGGTTTTCCATGAAAATCCATCTGAAATTTTTGCAAATTCTCATAAACAGCCTCAGTCGCAGACACTGAATTTCCCCATGAAAACAGCCAAAAAAGCAGGAAAAGTTTGACTTTAAGCCCGTTACCCCCGATACTATAGCCTGTCTTAAACATACTTCTATTCTAACTCCAAATAAAAAAAGGAGACCATACCTATGAATTTTCAAAAAAACAGTAAGAAAAAAGCGCTAATCTCTATGATGGCTCTAGCGAGTGTTTTTATTGCCTCGTTTTTCCTTTATAAATATACCGATCCTGAAAAAGCTTTTCCTGTTAAAACCAAGCGTATCGCTCAAAAAGATGCATCGCTTCAAGGTGAAGAATTTACTGTAACCGGCTCGTCTGCTGTAAAACAGTCAAAAAAGATAGCATTTTCCAATAAAAAAGTGGCTCATAAAGGATATGCTGG
>CAZFCP010000015.1:5432-40212 GCA_964517775.1 uncultured Candidatus Marinamargulisbacteria bacterium
GTTGCAAAATCCTCAAAAGACGCTGCAAAAGCAAAACCTGCGAAAAATATTGAACAGGTTGTTCTGGACGACAGTGCTAAAAAAGTTGAAGTTATCCCAGCAAAAGACGGAGAATTTCAGGCTGGAGCTTCCGGGTTTAAACTTGCAAAAGATTTGTCTTTAACGGCTTACGATATTCGTTTGGGTACAATGGGAACCGGCATGAGCATTTTTGCTGATGTTGAACTAATGCCTGTTAAACTTGATAAAGACTGGACAGCTAAGACCAGAGTAGGGCTTGGTAGCGTTCAAGTTGGTTCCACAACGGCTTTGACTTTGGATGTGAATGAATTGTTTTACTTCAACACTCAGCTTCCATCCGTTGATACGTATGTCGGCGCTGGATTGAATTTGCCTTTAGCTACAAATTCCAGCCTGGGTTATAACCTTTTTGCTGGTGTTGAACATGATGTGAAATTGTTTCAACAGGATTCTGAAAAAGTGTTTGCAGAGCTTGGGGTGCAGTCTTTTTCTATTGATGGGAAAAGCAATGCAGGGTTGAGCATTCAGGTGGGGTATAAGGCTTCGTTTTAACTGAACTAAAAAAGCCCTCAACTGAGGGCTTTTTTTAAAATCTGGATACCTAACTTTTTGTATTTATTTGTAACTTTTGTGATCTGGTTTAGGTTCTTTTCCACTTACAGTGCTTGAGCATTTGACTGTATTGGCGCAAGATCCGCAAGAGCTTACTGCACTTGAGATATCTTCGATTTCGATAGATGAACCTTTGCATTTTGCATTCTCTAATTGTTGGGCGGCTTCAAGATCTTTTAACGCTGTTTCTTGTGCGCTTACCCATTTTTCAAAAATTAATCCGCCTTTTACTCCTGAAAGATTCATGCCACCGCAATCCAGAGCATAAGCGATAGCTTTTTTAAGCACGCCGCTGCTTTCCATTAATCCTTGAAGGTCTGCAGCCAATGTTGTTGGACTGTTTAAGTCTAAGTTACTAAAACTTCCAATTACGGCTCCTAATTCTTTAAAAAGTCCTGATGAATCAGAAAATACGACTTCTGCTGCCATTCTTGCTAATCCCGGAGTCCCTACAATGGGCACGGCTAGTGCCATTCTAAACACAGAATTAACAGCTGAACTTACAAATTTTCCATTTAAAGCAGGCAGTTCTAATCCAAATTCTGATGCTTCTGTAGCTCTTTCTGCTAATTTCTCTGCGTGTGATTTCATAATGCCACGTGTTAATGATGGAAGATCAACACTGTCTTTTAGCCTTGGTGCGACTTGAACGCTTACTGAACTTTGATCTGTAACTTTTGGTAATTGTCTGGGTGATAATGAACCAGATACGACGGGTGTCAGCAAAGATGCTGTAGCTTGACTCATTGGAATACTCTCCTTAAAAAATAAAAAATAACCTCTTTACGCGTATGTAGAAGTACCCCTTTGTTGCTTAGTGTAGTAGATGTATTTCTTTGATGTCAATACTTGATACTAAGTATCAGTATCTATATAATTGAGACGATGTATCATAATTTTGTCACCTAATCCAGCTGGATTTTAACTTTATATATACGAAGGAAATGCTATGAAAAAAACATCATCATTGGATACTCATGCTTTAAAACAGATTAAAGAGCGGATGGAAAATATGGGTGTGTTTAATGAAGAAGAGACTTTGACTTTAAATAAAAAAACTCATGATATTGATGCAAAAACTTTGATTAATAATCATCGCTTAAAGAGATATGCCGGTATGACTGAAAAACAACAGTATTCTAAAGAGGGATTGGCTCTTGTTCTAGAAATACAATTTGAAAATGCCCAGATTTTAAATGAAAAATTTAAAGTCATACAGTTTTTATATGAGGATATTTACAAACGTATTGAAACCATTGGTCAGGATATTGGTTTAATGTGTTCGCATTTAGAGGTTATGTCTAAAGGAGATGTGAAATGAGTGTGGGTGGGGTTTCACCTCAATTTGCGTCTGTTGTAAGGCAGACTTCTCAGCCTGTGCCGACACAAAAAAATGTATCTCCGGCTGAAAAGCAGGCGGATGTAAATCTTATTCAGGCAACAAGGCCGGATATTATATCAGTTCCTACTTCTAATCCTAATGTAGGGAAGCCTACATCCTGTAAAGAAGTATGTAATGGTGAACGAGGTTGTTGTGGGACAACTAAGATGGATACTCCAGCATCGAAAATATCGGTTATGGACATACTTCAAGGTTTTGAAACGCATTTAACCAATCTTGAAAAAATAATGACTTTTGCAGAAAAAAAAGGTATTTCAATACCTGAAGATCTTAAGATGGCTGCCGAAAATGTAAAATCACTGTCTGTTGAGCAATTTGGAACATTTTTGGAAAAATTGGCTCCTCACCTTGATGAATTACCACCAACGATTTCTAACATTTTTATCCAGATAAAAGAAGCTACTTCTATAAAAATAAATGAAATTAACCATGCTAAAGTTGTTCAAGAAATAGAGAATGCTGCCCAAAAAATAATGGCTGATTCAACGGTATCTCAATTCCTTAAAGAGGACTTGGGTTTGACGGGGTCTACTGTTACCGTAACAAAAACCAGCATGATAGGTGAGTTCACTCCAGTTTCGGTGCAAAGTTCGGTATTAAATACAGATATTCCTGTTCCACAGCTGGATGTTTCAAAACAGGTTGATTTGCAGGGCAAAACTGCAAAAATTGTCTTGCCTGACGTAGCCTCTTTTGTTGATGTATCCAAAGCTGTTGTAACAAAATCGGATGTTCAGCCAGCTCCTGCGCCGGTACAAGCTCAAACACTGCAATCATCTGTAGTGGTAGGTTCATTGTTTAAAGAGACGGCTATGGTAACCCCGGCGTCTGTTACTTTGGCAGAACCGACTGGTCAGGCCGCTGGAAAACTTAACGGTGCTGCCCAAGTACTATCTCAATCTGAATTACCAACGGCCCTTACCCGTTTCCAGGTGTCCACATCAGAAGATTTTGGCAAGATATTTTCCCAAACCCTAGGGCAAAAAGACGCATTGCCGGTTCAGGAGCGTGCTGCTGTAGACATTTCTGTAAAAATAGATGCCGGATCAAAATCATCTTTAACCATAGAATTACCTACTTTTGTTACATCGGACTCCGGGCCTAAATTTATTCCGACTCAGGATACGTCTGGGGCTCAACAATTGTTGGTAACCATGTCGCCTAAAGCGGTGATGGCGGATTTGATGGGGGCTGTGGCTACACGTGTGTCGGATCTGCTTCCTCAGGAAGCCAAGCAGCTGGTGGCTTTGGTTAAACTTACGTCAAAACAATCTCCGGAGGCTTTGCCTGTTTTATCTGCTGTTATAAAGGAAAGTACGGTTCCTCAGCTTCAGGCGTTTGTGGGGGTTCATGAGGCTTTCCTGGGGAAAACGCCTTCCAAGGATTTGCAGCAGGCGTCTCCGATTGTGAAAATAGTCGTTGAGGCTGTGAAATCGGAGTCCAGTCCATTATCAAAAATGTTGGTTCAGCTTTCGCCTAAGGAAACCTTGGTGATGGCTAGTGTGATTGCGGTGTTGCCTGAAAAAACAGCGCAGGTGTTGATGCAGCAGCCTGCGATTTTGGCTGAAACGGTAAAAATGACGGCGTCTTTAGAGCCTAAAGCGATGGCGGATACGGTTCAGAATCTGGGTGCTATAGCGGCGAAGGTGGACGCTCCGACATTACAGGCGGCGGTGAAAACTCTGGCAACAGTAGAACCGAAGGTGATGGCTGATGTGGTGAAAACCATGGCAGGTATGGAACCGAACGTGCTAAGCGAAACGGTGCAGCATTTGGGAACTTTAGCGGCGAAGGTGGACGCTCCGACATTACAGGCGGCGGTGAAAACCCTGGCAACTGTGGAGCCGAAGGTGATGGCTGACGTGGTGAAAACCATGGCCGGCATGGAGCCGAAAGTGATGGCTGACGTGGTGAAAACCATGGCCGGCATGGAGCCGAAAGTTGTTGCCGAAATGGTACAGCATTTAGGAACACTAGCGGCGAAGGTGGACGCTCCGACATTACAGGCGGCGGTGAAAACTCTTGCAGCTGTAGAGCCGAAGGTGATGGCTGATGCGGTGAAAACCATGGCAGGCATGGAACCGAAAGTTGTTACCGAAACGGTGCGCCATTTAGGAGTACTAGCGGCGAAGGTGGACGCTCCGACATTACAGGCGGCGGTGAAAACTCTTGCAGCTGTAGAGCCGAAGGTGATGGCTGATGCGGTGAAAACCCTTGCTGGTATGCAACCTAAAGTTGTTGCTCAAACAGTGCAGCATTTAGGAACACTAGCGGCGAAGGTGGATACTCCGACATTACAGGTTGCGGTGAAAACTCTGGCAACAGTAGAGCCGAAGGTAATGGCCGAAGCGGTAAAAACGGTTGCGGCTATGGAACCGAAAGTGTTGGCTGAAACGGTACAGAGTTTGGGTCAGATTGCGGCGAAGGTGGATACTCCGATATTGCAGGCAGCGGTGAAAACCCTTGCAGCTATGGAACCGAAGGTAATGGCCGAAGCGGTAAAAACCATGGCGGCTATGGAGCCAAAAGTGCTAAGCGAAACCGTGCAGCATTTAGGTGCAATTGCGGCGAAGGTGGACGCCCCCGTTTTAAATCAATTAATACAGGCTGCTGTAATACCTGAATCTGGAACGCGTTCGGCTGAAACGGTTGTTAAACAAATCAGTGCAAAATTCCCTCAACTTGCTGCTTCAGCCAATGCGGTTGTGTCAGCCGTGTTGGGAACAGAGCGACCTGCAACAGCTCCGGTTGTGATGGAAGCGGCTCCTAAATTAATGTCCAATGCTCCGGTTTTACATCATATTGCACAGACGGTTGAGGCTAATCATCCTACAATGTCGCCTCAGGTGACTACGGCTTTAAATCATATTGCTTCAAAAGCGGATACGGCTGTTTTAAATAATTTATCAAAAGTAATGTCTACTATGGATTCTAAAACAATGGTTAGAACCTCGTTGTTTTTAGGTCAGATTGCGGCTAGAACCGAAGCTCCTGTGATGAATCAAATTTTACAGATTGTTAGCAAAATGCAGCCTGGAACAGTTCGTCCGGAAACGATTGTAAAACATACGGAAGCCCGTTTTTCTCAGGTGGTGGTGCCGTCAGGGTTGTTGGGATCTCATGTTGTTACGTCCCAGACCTCACAGGTTGTGACTAATTCAGCTACTCAACGGATGGATCGTCCTGTTGTGATGCAGGCGTTTGAGGAGCCTAAATTTAATGTAAAATCTCCTGAAATTCAGCCTCTGCTTCAAAAGCTTGATGGGATGAGTTCTAAAATTACAGCTCCAGTTTTAACGGCTTTAAATAATATTGCGGCGAAAGTAAGTGCGCCTGTATTAAACAACGTACTTCAGATGTTAGGGCAGTTAGAGCCTAAAACGATGGCTCAGGTGACGATAGCTTTGGGTCAGATTGCAGCGAAAGTAGACATCAAAGTGATGACGATGCTGCTTCAGTCGTTGGGTCAGTTGGAACCTAAAACAATGGCTCAGGTTGCGATGGCTTTAGGTCAGATTGCGGCGAAAGTGGATGCTCCGGCTAACAGTTTGCTTCAATCTTTAGGCCAACTGGAACCAAAATTGATGGCGCAAGTAACGATGGCTTTAGGTCAGATTGCAGCAAAAGTGGATGGTCCGGCTCTAAATAGTCTGATTCAGTCCTTAGGCAAACTTGAACCAAAACTGATGGTACAGGTTGTGCTGGTTTTAGGTCAGATTGCAGCGAAAGTGGATGCTCCAGCTCTAAACAGTCTGATTCAGTCCTTAGGCAAACTTGAACCAAAACTGATGGTACAGGTTGTGCTGGTTTTAGGTCAGATTGCAGCGAAAGTGGATGCTCCTGCTCTAAACAGTCTGATTCAGACTTTAGGTAAACTTGAACCAAAAGTCATGGCTCAGGTAACAATGGTCTTAGGTCAAATCTCTTCAAAAATAGATAGCCAGTCGATGACTACTCTCATTCAGATGCTGGGTAAGTTGGATCCCAAAGCGATGGTACAGGTAACTACCTTATTAAATTCTCTGGCTAATCAGTTGGAGCCTGCAATGTTGTCTGTTGTTATTAAATCTCTAAGTATAATTGATCCAAAACTCATCCAATCCATTCTGCCAGGTCTTGTGGCAGGATTAAATGGTATGGATAAACTAAGCGCACAGCACATTCAGGCTTTGCTTCAACAGCTTCTGGAAGGCGTAGTTCCTGATAAAGCGTCATTCTTAAAACGTATTCAGCAGCTGGGTGCAGAGTTTTTCCAGGGGAAGCTGGATGCTCAACAGGCTCAGTCTGTTCAGTTGAATGGGTCAATTAAAATGATGCCGGATGGTTTAGATCCACAACTGCTTCTGGCTGCGTCTCAAGCCGGTGGGGATGAAGCCTTTAACCTCAGACGAAAAGTTGCCGGAAGCAGTGCCTCACAAATGAGAGGAACGCTTGTGAAGAAAGATGCTCTATCTCGTCTGGTTATTGCCATGATGGGCGAAACCATTGGTCAGATTGACGATACCAGTGGCGGTCTGATGGAGTGGGCCGAGTCTATGCGCCAACGCCGTACCAGCCGCCAATAGGGTGTTTCTTGTTATTTACTTAAATTTTCCAGTTGGACGAGTAAGCTCTCAATATACTTTAAGCTTTTTCTCCAGAAATCAGGATGTTCGATATCCGCATTGATTAGTTTTGTAATGTCTTTGGGTGACGCAGAGCGGCCCATGGATAAAAACTCTTTGTATCTTGGGATGAAGCTTTGTCCTTCTTCAAGGAATTGTTGATACAGCGCCATAACCAGCAGGTTTCCGAAGTTGTAGGCGTAGACATAAAACGGTGATTCATAAATATGAGGAATAGACGACCATTCCCAGCTGTATTCCGGTGTATAGGTGACGGAATTTCCGAACATCAATCTTAATTCATTATTGTATAAGGCGCATAAATCTTTGCTGCTCATGAGCTGATCGTTGATGGTGTTGTGTGTGGCTATCTCAAAACGTGAAAACATATTTTGACGGTGACTTGTGGCAAAAATATCTTCCAGTTTGTCGGTTAAAAGAGCCTGTTTGGCGGCATTGTCTGTTTCAGATTTTAATAGTTTATCGGTCAGCATCATTTCTGCAAAAACCGAGGCTGTTTCAGCAAGAGGTAAAATAGGGTGATAATACGACAGTGGTTGTCTTTCGCATAATCTGTCATGAACGGCGTGTCCAAACTCATGCGCCATTGTGGATACATCGCGCTGACGGCCCAGGAAGTTTAGCAATACATAAGGCTTAACATCCGGCGTTGAGGATGAGCAAAAAGCTCCACCGCGTTTTGTAGAGGTGACGGGTGCATCGATTCTTTTTTCTGTGAATAACTCTTCCACCATGCCTCCGATTTCTTTATCAAATCCGTAAAAACTGTCCAAAACCAGTTGTTTGGCTTCGTCCCAGCTGTAATTTTTGGTGGCTTTTGGAAGTGGGGCATAAATATCAGCCAGCGTTAATTCCTGACCTAAAAGTTTCGATTTTAACGCGTAATACCGCTGAACCAGCGTATAAGATTCCGTTGTAACCTGATGCAACGACGCCACGGCCCCTTCACTCAAATCATTCCCAATGTTTTTGATGCTGATGGCCGACTCGTACCCTCTTAGATTTTTTTCCAGGGCATAATCTTTCACCACGTTGTTAAAAATATGGGTCAATGTCAGTCCGTTTTCTTCGTATGTGCTGAAAAACTGAGCCATGGCCCGTCGTCTTACGGCTGGATCTTCGTGTTGGCGCAACGCTCGAAGCTGACTTCCATTCAGGGTTTTTGTGATGCCGTTCAGTTCAAACTCAAACTGAAAACCGGCTGTTAACTCATTATATAATTTTTGCCAGGCATTGCTTCCTGTTAAATCCTTAATGGTAATTAGCTGCTCTTCTTTTTCACTTAAGTTATATTTTGATGTTGCACGTGAGCGTGAAAAACTGTATCCGTAAGGCTCAAGTTCGGCGGCTTTTGAGAACGGTTTGGCTTGTTCTTCCGTCATATCGCCAAGTTCAAGATCAAAAAATAATAATAAATTGTTGATTTCAGATTCAGCTTCATCTACAAAAGCAACCAAAGCTTTCACCTCATCGTTGGAGGTTTCGGTGGTGTAAACCAGATTCACGTACTGGCCCACTTTATAAAGAGGGGAAATAATGGCTTCAAGTTCGATATAGGCTGATTTTAGCTGTGCCGCTGACAGAGTGTGCAGTTTTCCTTTATAACGGGTTACAAAGGCTTCGGCATTGGTTTTGGTTTGAGACAGATCCGTTTTGATTTTAGGATCCTGAATGGATGAATAAAGATCGGAAAGATCCCAACGAATGGATTCTGCTCCGGTTAAGGTTTCTGTTGTTGCAGTCATAGTAAATCTCCTTGCCATCAAATGAGGTACCTATTATTCTATATCAGGTATGAAAAAACTGTTAGTTATTTTTTTATTTATGATGATTTCAGCCGTACATGCTGAAGATAAAAGTGGAACGCTGACGGTTAGTGTGAAGCCCTTCAAAAAGCAGGAAGGCACGTTGCGGATAGCCATATTCAATAAAAAAGAAGGATTTTTGCATAAGCCTTTTAAAGTTCAGAAAAAAGACGTTACAGCTTCGACCATGGAGATAGAGTTTAAAGAGCTGCCTTATGGTGAGTATGCCGTTACACTTTTCCAGGATTTGAATCAAAACGGTAAGCTGGATATGACCCTGTTTGTCCCAAATGAACCCTGGGGATTATCAAATAATGTATCGCCGATGTTTGGACCTCCCAGCTTTGATGACACCAAATTTGTTTTGAATCAGCCAAAAAAAACTATAGAAATTCAGGTTAAATAATTATGAACGTATTACTGATTGGATCTGGCGGACGTGAACACGCACTAGCCTTAAAAATAGTGGAAAGCCCAAAATTGACACAGTTGTATACGGCACCTGGAAATCCCGGTACGGCCCAATGTGGTCAAAATGTTCCCATTTCCGACTCCGATCTTCCTGGCTTATTAAAATTTGCAAAAGAAAACCATATTGATTTAACGATTGTTGGCCCTGAACTTCCTTTAGTAAATGGCATTGTAGATTTATTTGAGTCTGAAGGCTTGAAAATTGTAGGCCCATCCAAAGCAGCGGCTCAGCTTGAAGGCTCAAAAAAATGGGCAAAAGCGATGATGAAACGCTGTCATATTCCAACTGCCACTTACGAAGATTTTACTGAATTTGAACCTGCATTAGCCTATATTTCTTCACAAAATACCTATCCGATAGTAATCAAGGCTGATGGGCTGGCTGCCGGAAAAGGCGTTACCGTTGCACAAACGTTTGAAGAAGCCAAAGAGGCGTTGGAAAACTGTTTTTTAAAGGATCAATTTGGTTCGGCGGGTAAAATTGTTGTGATTGAATCATTTTTGAAGGGGCAGGAAGCCTCGATTCTGGCTTTTTCAGATGGCGAAACCATTTTGCCTATGGCTGCAGCTCAGGATCACAAGGCTATTTTTGATGGCGACAAAGGCCCGAATACCGGTGGGATGGGATCGTATTCTCCAACACCTTTGGTAACACCTGATATTGAACAGGTTGTTTTGGACACTGTTTTAAAACCGTTAATTGCAGGCATGAAACAGGCAGGAACTCCCTTTAAAGGCATTGTATTTGCCGGATTAATGATTGATGAGGGAAAGCCCTTTGTTGTAGAATTTAATGCACGCTTCGGTGATCCTGAAACACAGGTTGTGCTGCCGCGTTTAACGAATGATATTTTAGATATTTTTGAGGCCGTTGTGACCGGTACCTTACATGAAAAAACATTGCACTGGTCCCAACAGTCCGCTGTTTGTGTTGTTCTGGCATCTGGCGGTTATCCTGGAGATTATGAAAAAGGATTTCCCATTTCAGGATTACCGGTTCAGATCGACAATGTTCATGTTGTACATGCCGGAACAAAACAAAATGACCAGGGTCAAATTGTTACACAAGGAGGTCGTGTACTGGGTGTTGTGGCTACGTCAGATCAGCTCACAACCGCAATTTCTCTGGCGTATGAAGGTGTTTCGCACATTCAATTTCAGGGAAAATACCACCGAACCGATATTGCACAAAAAGCATTACGGTTACATAGATAAAAGGAGATAAAAATGAGCGAGAAGAAAAAAGGTTATTTTATAGGCGGGGTTATTTTTGGAGCTATTGTAGGCGCAGTTGCTGGAGTTCTACTTGCACCAACTTCCGGTCAGGAAACTCGTAAAAAACTTAAAAAAATGGCAGATGTAAACGGTGAGTTTGTGCAACACACAAAAGAAAAAACCGAAGAAGTAGCTCATAAAACCATGGATGCGATTAAACACGGTTTCGATAAAATCGGTAAATTTGTTGATGAAAAACGTAATGGGACTCGTCCAAAACACGAACAATATACCCATCATGATGATGACGAGGCAGCGGCTTAGATGTGTAACCTAGATTTCGGCTGTACACTAAGTCTTATTATTCAAGGATTATATGTTGTTATCCTCATTGTTCTGGCTTATTTTTTATATCAAATTGCTTGTATTGCCGCATCCTTCAGACGCATCACCAAACAGTGTGAAAAACTGGTTGATTTTGCCTTCTGGGGTGATGTTTTTAAAGGCTTAATCAAACAAGTTTTTAACAGAAGACGATGAAGAGCCGCGAGGTCAGAGAGGCCTTTATTTCGTTTTTTAAATCCAAAGGGCATCATTTTGCACCGGCAAGCCCTGTTGTTCCTCAAAATGATCCTACCATTCTTTTTACCAATGCCGGGATGAATCAATTTAAAGATGTCTTTTTGGGTACGGGAACCCGTCCTTATTCACGCGCTGTAAATTCGCAGATTTGTATCCGTGTTTCCGGTAAACATAACGATCTTGAAGATGTGGGATTTGATACCACCCACCTGACCTTGTTTGAAATGCTGGGAAACTGGTCGTTTGGGGATTATTACAAAAAAGAATCCATCGAATGGGCCTGGGAATTATTTACAACCGTTTTTAAACTTCCCGCTGATAAAATTTACGCAACGGTCTATAAAGATGACGCTGAAAGTGCTGAGCTGTGGAAAAAGCTTACCGCTATTAATCCTGAGCACGTGTTGTTTTTTGGAAATAAAGATAATTTTTGGGAGATGGGTGAGGTTGGTCCTTGCGGCCCTTGCTCTGAACTGCATTTAGACCGTGGCCCAGATGCCTGTGATAAAAAAGGCACGGATCACGTTTGCGAAGTGAACGGTGTTTGTAACCGCTATATCGAATTGTGGAACCTGGTTTTTATTCAATTTAACCGCAGTAAAGATGGAACGTTAGAAGAACTTCCAAATAAACACGTGGATACTGGGGCCGGTTTAGAGCGTCTGGTTGCCTATCTTCAAGGTACAACATCCAATTATGAAACCGATTTGTTTAAGCCTATTTTGGATCATATTGTATCCATAACCGGGATTCCGTATCAGGATGGGCCGGATGGCATGGCGCACCGTGTATTGGCGGATCACTGCCGTACCATTACGTTTGCGATTGCCGATAACGTACTCCCAAGCAACGAAGGCCGTGGCTACGTCATCCGCCGATTATTACGCCGTGCCTTGCGTTATGCGGCAAAACTTGGCATTCACCGCCCGGTTTTATTCGAGCTGGTAGACTCTGTTTCCGATATTTTAGGCGATCATTTTACACATATCACCCTTAGAAAAGACTTTATTAAAACCGTTGTAAAATCAGAGGAAGAACAGTTCCTTAAAACCTTACAGTCCGGTATTAAATTATTTGACGATATTTCATCTGCGCTTATAGCTGCCAATAAAAAACAAATTCCTGGAGCCGAAGCCTTTAAATTGTACGACACCTACGGATTTCCTCTGGATCTAACCCAGGTCATGGCAAAAGAGCTTGGCCTCGGCGTAGATACCGATGAATTTGACCGTTGTTTGAGCGAACAGAAAAAACGCTCGAGAGATGCGTATCTGGCTTCAAAAAATAAATCAGAATCAACTGTTGAAGGTAACATCGCAGATGATACAAGCTCTGAACAGGACGTGGCATTAAATGCGACGCTTCTGTCTCCAAATCCACCTAAAACTGTGGCTATGGGTGGCGAGGCCAGAATCGTAACCGCTGCAAAAGACAGGGTAGGGATGGCCAGACATCACACTGGAACCCACCTCATTCAGGCTGTTTTAAGAGAAACCCTTGGCGACCATGTGTATCAGGCAGGAAGTCTGGTTGACGTGGATAGATTGCGCTTTGATTTTTCACATTTTCAGGCTGTAGATTCTCACACCTTAAAAACAATCGAAGAAAAAGTAAATCAGATTATCAAACAGGCCATCCCTGTTGAAACCTTTGAAAAACCGATTGATGAGGCCAAAGCCATGGGTGCAATGGCACTTTTTGGCGAAAAATATGATGATATTGTACGTGTGGTAAAAATCGGCGATGCCTCGATGGAGCTTTGTGTAGGAACCCACGTGGCCAATACAACCGATATTCAGGCTATTAAAATTATTCATGAAAGCGCTGTTGCTGCAGGAACCCGCCGTATTGAAGCGTTGGCTGGCTCGGCTGTTATTGAAGCGTATCAGCAAAGCCTTATTCAGGATCGACTTGAAAAAATCACCTCAAAATATGCCCAGCTTGAGACTCTTTTAGGGGCTTTAAAAGCGGCAGGGCAGGACGTGAAAGATCCGAGAGTGTCTTTGGATGGATTGACTGTGACTCAACTGGATGCTGAAGAAAAGCGTCTTGTGGATGTGATTAAAGGCTTTGAAAAACAACAGGAGTCTTTGATGGCTCAGCAGGCGTCTCAGCAGGCAGCGGATCTGCTTTCGTCTACACATCAGGCTAAATCCGGGGTGTTTTTGGTGCATCATGCTCAAAATCAGTCTGTACAGTACGCCCGATTGCTTGGCGATGCCATTACGCAGCAGCGTGATGATGTTGTGGTTGTTCTGGCGTTTTCCCAACAGCAGACCGGTGGTTTTTTGGTGAAATGTGGCAACGCGTCTTCAGCCAAAGCAACCGATGTTTTATCGGCACTGACCACGGTTGCAGGCGGAAAAGGCGGAGGAAAACCCCAGCTTGCCCAGGCCGGCGGTATTGATGTGTCTAAGATAGACCTCGCTTTTCAGCATGTTTTGAGTATACTTTAAACTATGAAACCACGGATTTTAGGTATTGATTACGGAGAGCGGCGAATTGGTATTGCGATTTCCGATCCTTTGGGAATTACAGCGCAGGCCTTGCCCTTTATTCCGAATACTGAAAAATCTGTGGATGCCGTTAACGACCTTGTAAAACGGTACGATGTGAAAAAAATTATTCTGGGATTGCCTAAACATAATGATGGCGGAGAGACAAAATCCTCAGAGTTGGTACGGTCATTTGCCAATCTGTTGATGACGAAAATCACCCAGGTGGATATTGATTACTGGGATGAGCGGTTTTCTACGGCGGCTGTGAATCGACATTTGATTGAGATGGATATTCGCAGGGATAAGCGCAAAGCGGTTGTGGATGGCCAGGCTGCAGCCTTTGTATTGCAAGGTTATCTGGATAGATTAGCTAAACAAGGTTGGTAAGGTTGTTAATTGTTAATTATTGAATTTAATTAATATATATACTATATTTATTTAAAACCACTGGGTTTATCCCTCTTATTAGGCACATGATTCTAGATTCTGTTGGCTTAATAAGGGAGGTGACAAGGATTGAACTATTAGAAAGTAAAAAGGCCAAGATTATTATCCTGGCCATTTTCCTAATCCTAATCCTTGAAGTACCCATATTTTAAGGATTAGGCTTTAGCTGAATCAACAGGTTTGTGGTACTCCTGTTGAGTAATAAAGTATAACTCCATATACATTTTTGGTCAATTTTACTGAAATAACTAATAATTCTAGTCAAATTTAACAATCCGAAAACTTAGAGGGCGAGATACTCCGTGCCAGCTTCTCTAAACTCTGACGCAAGACTTTGAAAAGCCCGTAAATATACACCTTGAAGCGGTTCTGTTGGGTCGGGTTTTGTTGTATATGGTATGTGTCGATGGACTGATCGATACGTTTTATCTTGAAATGTACTCAATTTTTGGGTTATCTCTAATAACTTTTTCAAAACTGGAATTTCTGCTCTTTGATCAAAATAGAGGGATTGTTTGAGTAATGCATGTAAAAGCGGTTCTGTTACCGAAAATGAGGCTCGGATAGTTTCTTTTGTGTAGTGTAGTGAGACTTCTTCCTGAGGATGTTCGGGAGGTAAGAAATTTAATATGTTTTGGAGATGTGTACTCACTTCTTTTTTGAGTTTATGAAGAGGTAAAAACTCATAAAGGATGTCTTCCAGGTCTTTTAATAGTGAAGGAGTTATTTCTACAGGGTCTTTTGTATGGGCTTTTTCAAGCTCACCTATATATTTTTGGAGTGTAGTTAATGCATCTGAGCAATGGATGCTTTCACCCTCTTTAATTCTGGCGTTAAGACCATCTAAAATAACCGAAATTATTTGAATCTCTCCCATATTTTTTGATTCAAGCATTGTTTTTAGAGATGTATGAAGTCTTGAACGTAAATAGTTAGATGGTAAGAGCTGTACTGAGCTGCTATCGGAAGCCGGAATAGGTAAGCTGGTATCTGATTTGACAACAGTGGGATCTAAACACTGAAGCATAATAACCCCACCGCTGGTTAGTGGATTAAGCATCTGGGTAATCATAGTTAAAAAAGGTGAATCAGGTTCCGAATGACCTTGAAAGTACAGTAGAAGTCGTTGGACAATTTGTTGTGGATTGATGTTGGGGCATACCGTTCCGACTGTTAATCTGGGTTCAGATCCAAGAAGTAAGTCTTTTGTTGTTTCGGGTAGAGTAGAAAAAAGACAGCATACTTTATAAAAAGTGGAGGTATCCTGGAATACTTTTGTGAACGGATTAATCTTCTGAAGGTTTTTAGAGAGACTTTCCTTAACAGGTTCAGGGATTGATGGATTATCCAGATTGGACCTGATCCATAACGAGAGCACAATCAACCCGGTTACTCGATTTGAAACATGATTTAGGGAGTGGGGGTGATTTTTTATGTGTGTATATTGATCCTTTACAAAGGTATCCAGCATCGTGAAAAGCTGGTTTATACCCTCAGGGGTGTTTTCATAAGACGTGAGAAATGTGTGAAGTAGTTTAGCGATATCCACTTTTACAGGATCAATTTGAGGGAATCTGATAAGGACATTTGGATCAGAAAAAACAAACAGTAATTGATCTTCTTGAATATTGTCGTCTTTTTTCTTGTTTTATTGCAGTCTTTTTAGATCGTTTAGTAAAGAAATGCTTGTCACCGGTCCGTTATGGGAATATAGTAACTAGGTTGATCTTTCACCAGTGGGGGTGTAAAGGTTTCGACGGGAATCACTAGAGTTTAAGGCGCGGGTCGAGGAGCTGCCTGGCCTCGTAAAAAGGCAGAAAAAAGTAAACGGCACTAACTTAGTAGCGTTTCCTTCTCAAAAATTAGCTCTAGCTGCTTAATCAATTTATTAAGCGTCTAGGCTAAGCGGTTTAAAGCCCATGTTGGTAAGCTTTAAAACGTAATTTTCCAACTTGGTTTTATCGGCTGAACCCTCACGATAAAGCGACACATTTGAGGTTTCTCGCGAGTCGGCCTTGTTTCTAAGCTACCCACTCGTTAAATTCGACTAGAAACTACACCCGTAGTGGCTTCTACAACAGGGTTTTCGGACACCGGTTCGACTCCGGTCACCTCCACCATATTTTGTTTTTGGCGAATTCTTCGTTTAGTTTTGCCTGTTTTAGCCTTGGATTGTTGGCAAAAACAGGTTCTAATTTGGATATAATTGATTTGGCTTCAGGGGCCATAGCTTTTATGAGACTTAAGGGCTCGTTGAGCTCAACACGCAAGGTTCTTTCCGCTAAAAAGAGGTTCGAACCTAGGGATTGAAGGATTCGGCGTTTTTCTTCGTGGGTGCCGGTTTCAAATTGGGTTTTGGCCGTTTTGGCGAAGATGAAGAGTTCTTCGGCTCTTGTGATCCAAGTATCGATTCTAGTTTGGGTGTCTTCAAGGATTTCTTTTAATCGGCTTTTTTCTTCCATTTTGGATTTTTTCGAGAGGATGGCCAGAGCGACCATACAGGCGGTGAGGTTGAGATCGAATGTTGAAAACAATCGGTTGGCGTGTTCATTTGTATTCTTCTTTTTCATTTGGAAGTGGTTAAACTTACAAATAAATTAGAGCAGATGCTGAAGGGGCTCTACTGGCGGGATTTTATAGCAACTTTAAAATATACAGTATTTCTATTACAGATTTTTTATCTTTACAGTTCTCAGTGGTGGATGTATTATATTTTTGCAGTAATTCAATTTTAGAGGAAGTATGTTGAGGACGAAACTTAAAAATATAGCGGAAATATCAACAGGTATAACCTTTAGGTCGCGATTGGAAAATCTGCCGAATGGACAGCTCGCTGTTATTCAGATGAAAGACCTTGGAGACACTAATATTGTTCAGATAGAGAGTTTGGTCAAAACAAATTCGCCGCCTCCCAAAGAACGACAATATGTGAAACAGGGCGACCTTGTATTTAGATCCCGTGGTCAAAATCTCACCGCTTGTTTATTAACAAAGGATGTAGAAGGAATTATTGTTGCGGCCCCATTAATTCGCATACGTCCAAATCAGGAAAAAGTTTTGTCAGAGTTTCTTTGGTGGGCAATTAATCAAAGTGAATCCCAACTCTATCTGGCGTCTCAGGCAAAAGGCACAATGATTCAAATGGTAAGTAAAGAAGGGTTAGAAAATCTTGAAATTGAGATTCCTTCGCTTGAACGACAGAAGAAAATTTCAGACCTTTTTTCACTGTCTAATAAGGAACAGATGATTTTAGAAACTATTCAAAAAAAACGGGCGTTAGTTTCAGACGCAATGATCAAAAAAATAGCAAAGGAGACAATCAATGGCTAAGAATGCACCTGTAGGAGATGGGCAACGCAAAGGAGCCGTAAAATCCCGAAGTCAATTCCAGGCCCCGAACGGAAATTATGTAAAGCGAGATGCGGACACCGGACGATTTATGGATCAAAAAACATCTGGCGGGAAATTCAAAGGGGTGAGAAAAGAGAAATGAGTAATATCCAAATTAAACAACAAGATGTTAACCAAGCCGCTTGGTCTGCTTGCGATACTTTTCGCGGCGTGATGGATGCGGGTAGTTATAAAGATTATATTCTAGTGACTTTATTTCTCAAGTATATTTCGGATGTTTGGCAAGATCACTATGATGCGCTCAAAAAAGAATATGGGGATGATGAAGTTCGGATTATCCGTAAACTTGAGCGGGACCGTTTTAAGCTTCCGAATGGTAGCAGCTTTTATTATTTATATGAAAAGCGAAATGAGCCCAATATCGGTGAGTTAATTAATATTGCTTTAGAAGCGATTGAATCAGCAAACAAGGAAAAGCTTGAAGGAGTATTCAGAAATATCGATTTCAATTCCGAAGCCAATTTGGGCAAAACTAAAGACCGTAATCGTCGACTCAAGATGCTGTTGGAAGATTTTAATAAACCTCAATTGGATATGCGACCAAGTAAGGTTTCCGAAGATGTGATTGGCAATACCTATATTTATTTGATCGAACGGTTTGCATCGGATGCCGGAAAGAAAGCCGGAGAATTTTATACCCCTCAAAAAGTATCAGAATTGGTCGCGAGATTGTGTGCCCCCAAAGAAGGGGCCCGTATTTGTGACCCGTCTTGTGGATCAGGAGGTTTGCTTATTGAAGCAGCGAAAGCAGTCGGAAACAGAAATTTTTCTTTGTATGGCATGGAGGTCAATGGCAGTACGTGGGCCTTGTGTCGGATGAACATGTTTTTGCATGGAGCAGACTCGGCACGTATTGAATGGTGCAATACTCTCACTCACCCAACCTTAATTGAAAATGATCGGCTCATGAAATTTGATAATGTCGTGGCAAACCCGCCTTTTTCGTTGGACAAATGGGGAGCTGAGGAGTCTGAGGCCGATATCTTTAATCGCTTTTGGCGCGGCATCCCGCCGAAATCTAAAGGAGATTATGCCTTTATCAGCCATATGATCGAATCGGCAATTGAAAAAGAGGGGCGGGTGGCGGTAGTAGTTCCGCATGGGGTCTTGTTTCGTGGGGCTGCGGAAGGGCGTATTCGGCGCAAGTTGATCGAGGATAACTTGTTGGATGCGGTTATTGGGCTGCCTGGTAATTTGTTTCCAACGACGTCAATTCCGGTTGCAATTTTGATCTTTGATCGTTCTCGCGAAAAGGGTGGGGAAAAGGAGTCTCGCAAAGACGTGTTGTTTATTGATGCCAGTAGTGACTATCAGGCGGGGAAAAATCAAAATACCCTTTTGGATGAACACCTCTCAAAAATTTTAGAGACCTATCAAAACAGAAAAACACTTGATAAGTATGCCTATTTAGCCTCTTTTAAAGAGATTGAGGAAAATGATTTTAATCTCAATATTCCTCGGTATGTAGATACGTTTGAAGAGGAAGAGGACATTGATATTGAGGCCGTTCAAAAAGAGATTGAGGAACTTGAAAAAGAGTTGGTTGTGGTGAGGGGTGAGATGGATAAGCTCATCGGAGAGGTCGTGAAATGAGCAAAAAGAAAAGCCAATTGCCTACTATCAGATCATCTGCGGCTGAGTATTTGACGTTTGTTGCAGCAACTGGAGGATCCCATTCAAGCATAGAAATGCGATATGAAGATGAAAATATTTGGCTCACTCAAAAGATGATGGCCAGTTTGTATAATGTGTCAGTTTCTGCCATCAACCAACACCTAAAGCGTATATTTTCGGATAACGAGCTAGAGGAAAATTCAGTTATTAAGCAATACTTAATAACTGCTTCTGATGGAAAACAGTACACGACCAACCATTACAGCTTACAAGCCATCATTGCAGTAGGATTTAAGATAGAAAACGAACGTGCCGTGCAATTCCGAAAATGGGCAAACCGGATTGTAAAAGACTATGCCATTCAAGGCTGGACAATGGATGTCGAGCGACTCAAAAAAGGCGGGTCTGTACTAGATAACGAGTTTTTTGAACGCCAGCTTGAAAAAATTCGAGAAATCCGGCTATCAGAGCGTAAATTTTATCAAAAAATCACAGATATTTATGCCACTTCACTTGATTATGACCCCTCCGCCACTGCCACAAAGCGCTTTTTTGCTGCTGTTCAAAATAAGATGCACTTTGCGATTCACGGACAAACTGCTGCTGAGGTGATCGTTGAGCGTGCTGATCATCAAAAAGACAATATGGGGCTGACACATTGGGAAGGTGCCCCTGAAGGCAAGATCCACAAATACGATGTCTCTATCGCCAAAAACTACCTTTCTGAATACGAGCTTGCTCAGTTGCAACGAATTGTATCTGCCTATTTGGATATGGCTGAAATGCAGGCGATGCGTAAAATCCCCATGACCATGGCCGATTGGGAAGAACGGTTGAGTGGATTTTTAAAGCTGTGGGATCGAGAGATATTGCAAGATGCAGGAAAAGTCACTGCAGAACTTGCTAAAGCCCACGCAGAAAGTGAGTTTGAAAAGTATCGGATTGTGCAGGATCGGTTGTATGAATCGGACTTTGATCGGCATTGGAATGTATTGGAGCGGTTGGAGAGGCCATTGAGCGAGAACTCCAAATGAAAAAAGATACAGTACTACTTTCAGATATTGTGGTTAAAAATGGACTACAAACAGGTCCATTTGGAAGTCAACTCAAATTAAACGAATTTACCTCCCTTGGGGTTCCAATTGTGATGCCAAAAGATATTCGTGGAGGAAAAATTTCGGAAGATACCATATCAAGAACCTCGATGGAAAAGACCAAAAAGTTAACAAAACACCAAATTAAAGCGGGCGATATCATTTTTCCTCGTAGAGGTGATTTGGGTAGAATTGCTGTGGCAACTGAATCTAACGAAGGATGGATTTGCGGCACCGGGTGCCTTCGCGCCAGGATTATCGAGTCAATCGATAAAAACTACATTCATCAGTATGTTCAAATCCCCTTCGTTGTTAAGTGGTTAGAAGCAAATGCGCTGGGGCAAACCATGTTAAATTTGAATACAAAGATCCTAGGTAGCTTACCTATTTATTGTCCCGACTATAAAATACAAAAACATATCTCTCGTATCCTTGCACAATGGGACACCGCCATCCAAAAAACCGAAGCCCTCATTGCAGCGAAGAAGAAGCGGTTTGGGTGGTTGGTTGCAAAGCTTTTATTACGCAATCCAAATGCGATCTATTGGAAAACCAAAACATTTGGCCAGTATATCGAAGAGAAAAAGGAGAAAAGTAGCACTTTAAATTTACATCCATGCCTTACTTCTTCTCGCAGGGGAATATTTTTACAGAATGAATATTTTTCGAAGCAAATTGCAAGTAAAAATAATGTTGGCTATAAGGTTTTGAACAGGGGTGATTTTACTTTCCGTTCAATGAGCGATGATGGAATGTTTGTATTTAACCGCCAAGATATTACCGATAAGGGACTTATCAGTCCTGCGTATGGAGTTTTCTCTCCTAATAAAAACATTGATTCTGATTTCCTTTACTATTTCCTGAACTCAACTTTATTTAATCATGTGTTGGCTAAAGAAGTTCAAGGGGGAACACGGACAGCCTTAAAATTAAATGCACTAAAGAAACTAAAGGTTCACATCCCTGAGATGTCCGAGCAAAAACGCATTGCCCTTATCCTTAACACCGCAAAAAAAGAAATCACTCTCCTCGAAAAGCTCGCCGAGAAATATCGCCTTCAAAAAAAGGGGATCATGCAAAAACTGCTGACAGGGGAATGGAGAGTAAAATCAAATGATCATGCATAACCATTTTAACCATGTGGTTGAAATGGTCGAGATTGGATTCTTGATGTCAGGAAGCCAAAAAACTAAGAGAACCAAGGAGATTAATATATGAAACCAGATTCAATTAAACATCTACATACCCGGTTTGAGGAGGCCTCCCATTCCGAAGAAGATATCAGCTATTGGTATGCGAGAGACCTTCAAGGGCTACTTGAGTACGCCAGATGGGAAAATTTTGAAACAGCGATTAGTCGAGCAAAAGAGGCCTGCAAAAACTCTAGTCAGCCAGTAGAGAACCATTTTCGTGACCTCACGAAAATGGTCGATCTAGGCTCAGGATCAAAGCGTGAGATTCAGGATGTTATGCTTACCCGATACGCCTGTTATCTCATTGCTCAAAATGGAGACCCTAGAAAAGAATCCATCGCTTTTGCACAGAGTTACTTTGCCATACAAACCCGGAAACATGAATTGCTCGAAGAGCGAATGCTTTTGGCAGAACGGCTTCAGGCGCGGGCCAAGCTTACTGAGACCGAAAAACATCTTTCAGATACGCTTTATGAGCATGGGGTAGATGACAGAGGGTTTTCTGAAATCCGATCTCGTGGCGATAACGCATTGTTTGGCGGAAATAATACAGCCGCCATGAAGAAGAAACTAGGAATTAAAGGGCAACGGCCATTAGCTGATTTCTTACCCACCGTCACCCTTAAAGCCAAAGAATTTGCCGCTGCTATTACGGATCACAATGTTCGCAAAGATAATCTTCAGGGCACTCAAACTATCGGAAACGAGCACGTCAAAAACAATAAAGACGTGAGAGAGGTTTTGGCCAAGAGCAATATTAAACCAGAGGATCTTCCACCTGAAGAAGACATCAAAAAGCTTGAGCGACGAGTGAAGTCTCAAGAGAAGAAGCTGGTGAAATCGGAAGGCTCGTTGGGCAAATTAAATACCGACAAAAAATAAATATGAGTAACGAAATTATATCTTTCGAAAACGCAATTAAAATTTCTGAAAAATACAAGCAGCGTCATCTTCTGCTTGGTAATGGATTTGCCATTTCTTGCATGCCTGAGAAGTTTTTGTACAAATCAATTCTTCAAAATGCAAATTTTGATAAATATCCCGAAGTAAAACGTGCTTTTGAATTGGTTGGGACAAATGATTTTGAATTGGTTTCAAATTCTCTGGCCAATGCAGCAATTATTCTTCCTGCTTATATGAGCCAGACTGAACTTGAGTTGATAAATAAAATGAAATCAGATTCGGAAAAAATCAAAGAAATTTTGATAGAGACCATTACAAATCACCATCCTGACTACCCTGCAAAAATAACAGAGGATCAATTTAGAGCATGTCGGAAATTTTTGGCCTATTTTTTGGACAAACAAGTGAAAGGTAAAAAAGTTGAAGGCGCAATTTATACGGTTAGTTACGATTTATTGTTGTATTGGACATTAATGCACAAAGAAGAAAATGAGCTTTATAAGCTAGAGCCTTGTGATGGATTCGGGAAAGATACGTTTAACTTGGATGATGATTATTTCGTGTCCAGTTATGTAACCTGGCAAGGAGAAAGTCGAGCTAATGAGCAAAATACACACTACTTACACGGGGCGCTGCACTTATACGATTTAGGAAAAGATATTCAAAAATATACTTGGGCAAATACTGGTGAGACGTTAATAGATCAAGCTAGATTAGCATTGAACCAAGGTAAGTTTCCGATATTCGTATCTGAGGGGGAAAGCGATAAAAAACTCGCAAAAATTAAACATTCCGCCTATTTGTTTCATTCATTCAAAAGCTTTTCAACTCGGATGTCACAAAAGGCTAAAGAAGGGGCATGTCTTTTCACATTTGGATTTTCCTTTTCTGAAAATGATAAACATATTTTCAATAAAATAGCGCAAGGCAGGATTCCTCACATATTTGTTGGCATAAAAGGGAAACTAGAAGACGATTCAAATAAAATCTTACGGGAAACAACACAACGACTAAAGACATCGAGACAAAGCGAACATACATTAGAAATAACCTACTATGATGCAGATTCTGCCAATGTCTGGGGGTTTAACAATGTCTGATTCATTCTACTTCAACGAAAAACACCTCTCCCAAAATCCAGCTCTTGAAGTGCTGCAACAGCTTGGATTTACCTATTTAAGCCCAGAAGATGCCTTAAAAGCACGAGACGGAAAACCCTCCAATGTCTTATTGGAAGGCATTTTAGAAACCCAACTCAAAAATCTAAATCGCATCAAATTTGAAGGCCAAGAGTACCTGTTTAGTGAAGAAAATATTCAAGCGGCTATTCAAAAGCTCAAAAATATCAAATACGACGGGCTTCAAAAAACGAATGAAGCGATCTATGACCTTTTGACCTTGGGTGAGTCATTTCCCCAAACCATCAACGGCAATACCAAAAGCTTTACGATGAAATATGTTGATTGGCAAAACCCAGGCAACAATATCTATCATGTGACCTCTGAATTTAGTGTCGAAAAGTCACGAAGTTTAGAAACCATTCGGCCTGACATTGTGTTATTCGTCAATGGTATCCCTTTAGCCGTTATAGAGTGTAAATCTCCTCAGATAGAGTGTGAACAGGCCATTTCACAAATGATTCGCAATCAAGGGGAAGATTATATCCCCAAATTGTTTACCTATACACAGCTTTTAATCGCGACCAACAAAAATTCTATTCAATATGCCACTACGGGCACACCTATGAAATTTTGGTCGATATGGAAAGAGCTGGAAGACAAAGAGAAATCTATTTCAGACGCTTTAACTCCAAGTGATTCTAGAACGCTGACAGAACAAGACAAAGCCATTTATAGCCTGTGCAGGCCTGAGCGCCTTTTGGATTTAATCTATCGTTTTATTGTGGTGGATGCGGGTATCAAGAAAATTGCCAGATACCAACAGTATTTTGTAGTGAAATCAACTATAAACCGAGTTAAACGGATAGCTACAGACGGAAAACGGACGGGTGGAATTGTGTGGCATACCCAAGGGTCTGGAAAATCATTAACGATGGTAATGCTCACGCGTGCGCTTGCCTTGGATACTGAGATTTCAAACTCAAGGATACTACTGGTTACCGACAGGGATGATTTAGATAAACAACTTGGAAATACATTTGCAGCGTGTGGGCTAAGTACTGAACGAGCTGAATCAGGTCGGAACCTAGTTAAGCACCTCAAAAACAAAGTGGGCATTATTACAACATTAATTCACAAATTTGATAAAGGGTGGCTATCAGAAAAATTTAGTGATCCCTCACATGATATTTTTGTTTTGGTGGATGAAAGTCACCGTACCCATTTTGGGTCATTGGCTGCACGCATGAGGCAAATGTTGCCTAACGCCTGTTATCTGGGCTTTACAGGCACCCCGTTAATGAAAAAAGAGAAGAACAATTTTGCTAAATTTGGAGGCATCATAGAGCCCCACTATTCGATTAACCAAGCCGTTACGGATAAATCGGTGCTGCCCCTACTTTATGAGGGGCGACATGTTGAAATGGTGCAAAACAAAGCGGCCATCGATTTATGGTTTGAACGACATACAGATGGGTTAACCGATTTGCAAAAGGCAGACTTAAAACGAAAATATGCCCGAGCAGAAATGTTAAGCAAAACCGATCAAGTCATTTACATGCGAGCATTTGATATCAGTGAGCATTTTCGGGCAAATTGGCAAGGAACTGGCTTTAAAGCACAATTGGTCGCACCTGACAAAGCTTCCGCTCTGAAATATCAACACTACTTAAATGATATTGGAATAGTGACTTCAGAAGTGGTTATTTCTGGCCCTGATAGTCGAGACGACTATGAAGTTGTAGGAGAAGACCCAAACAACGACGTTGCAAAATTCTGGAATCGGATGATGAACCGATTTGGCTCCGAGGAAGAATATACCAAACAACTGATTAATCAATTCAAATATGGCGAAACGCCCGAGATCTTAATTGTAGTCAGTAAATTGTTAACGGGTTTTGACGCCCCTAAAAATACCGTTCTCTATCTATGTAAGTTGCTAAAGGAGCATACGTTATTACAAGCGATCGCAAGAGTGAACCGACTCCATGAAGGAAAAGATTTTGGATACATTGTCGATTATGTGAGTGTGCTTGGCGAACTGGATAAAGCATTGACTATGTATGACGCTTTCGAAGGGTTTGATGAAGATGATTTGATAGGAACGCTTTATTCAATCCAAGTCGAAGTTCAACGCTTGCCTCAGGTCTATTCGGACTTATGGGATATTTTTAGGGAAGTAAAAAATAAACGAGATGAAGAGGCTTTTGAGCAGCTACTGGCTAATGAAGAATTAAGAGAGGATTTTTATGATCGATTATCGGAGTACAGTAAGTTATTAGGGATTGCTTTATCCTCGGATAAATTTGTAATGGAAACAAATGACGAGAAGCTCAGAAAATACAAAGACGATTTAAATCGGTTCCAGGGACTACGCGCATCAGTAAAATTGCGGTATGCCGATGCAATTGACTATAAAAGCTATCATCCCAAGATCAAAAAACTGTTAGATACCCATGTTCAAGCAAATAACGTGATCCA
This sequence comes from uncultured Candidatus Marinamargulisbacteria bacterium, assembly GCA_964517775.1. Classification (GTDB taxonomy): domain Bacteria; phylum Margulisbacteria; class Marinamargulisbacteria; order SXXA01; family JAHFDB01; genus CAZFCP01. The sequence continues at coordinate 30,925 of CAZFCP010000015.1, forward strand.
GATCAATGAACCTGTGAATATTTTTAATGAAGAGACATTCACCAAAGTTAAGGAAGGACAAGGAATTTATTCCGAAAAACCAACCGCCGCAAAAGCGGATATTATTGCCCACGCAACAAAAAAAGTGATTACGGAAAAAATGGATGAAGATCCTGCCTTTTATGAACGGTTTTCAAAGTTAATTCAACAGGCTATTGATGATTTTAAAGCCAAACGCATTTCAGATTTGGATTATTTAAATAAAGCCACTCAAATTAGAAATGATGTTGTGTCAAAGCACAGGGATGATGTCCCGAGCACTATCAAAAACAACGACGAAGCTTGTGCTTATTTTGGAGTTATTCAACCATTTATATCGAATGCCACACACACAATTGATTTAGACGAATTAATTGCAGCAACAGCCCTTAAAATTCAAGACACTCTTGTTAAACACTGGATTGTTGATTTTTGGAACAATGACAGGGCAAAAAATGCGGCTATCAATGATGTGGATGACTTCCTTTTTGACGAATTAAAAAACCGATACGGTATTGAGCTCAGCCTTGAGCAAATGGACGAGATTATTGAAAAAACAATGTTTATAGCCAAAGCACGGAGGCCTTCATAGTGGGCTCAGGAACTGAAATATGCAAAGTACGATACGGTGCCACAGATTTGACCTACGAATTGCTCGTAACCAATCGAAAAACCATGGAAATTGCAGTACATCCCAATAAAGAAGTAACTGTTAAAGCTCCCACAGGCTGTTCTTTCGAGGATGTACAATCAAGAGTATTAAAACGCATTCGGTGGATTAAACGCCAGATAAGATATTTTGAGCAATTTGATCCTCGTACTCCTGCTCGACAATTTGTTTCAGGAGAGACGCATCTTTATCTGGGGCGACGATACAGACTTAAGATCGAATTGGGTTTTTCTGATAATGTCGTACTCAAAAATGGATTTATAATAATTTACTCTCAAGACATATCCCCCATAAACATTCAAAGCCTATTGAGTCATTGGTATCAAGAACGATCAAAGCTGATTTTCGTATCAATGTTTGAACAGCTTTGGGAAAATAGGGAGTTTAGACAGTATAAGAAACCCAATTTAATCATTCGCGACCTTAAAACAAGGTGGGGTAGCTTATCAAAAGCTGGCCATTTAACTCTGAATTCAAATTTAGTAAAAGCTCCTAAAGAATGTATCGAATACGTTCTTGTGCATGAACTGTGTCATTTAAAACATTACAACCACAGCACAGCTTTTTATGAGCTTTTAGACAATGTCATGCCTGACTGGATAAAGAGAAAGCATAAATTGGAGTTATCGCTCGTATAGCTACTTCAAAAGTAACACGTTCAAAATCAAAGAACCGGACTTTTTGATTCCATCCTAGATTTAAATGACAGGAAGAAAGTTTCGCTAAGCTAAGCCACCAAATTATTATTCATTTTTGATCCGGCGGTGTCTTCAAAAAAATTATCATAGGTTTTCATCTGGAAACAATCCCCTTTCGGCATCCGTTATTTTTTCGGATTTCCCGTAATCGTAGTCACCTTCACGCCATATCAAAAAATGTTTGAGATCTTTTTTGGGATCCATTTTTTCCATAAACCAACACAAATCGTGGTATCCATTGGTTTTATGGCGTGACTTTGCAATATGTCCGCTGGTTTGTACGCCCGAGTCAAAAAAGCGAGTCGGCTTACCATTCAGTAAGCCCTCTACAGCTACAATAGATTTGAGGCCTTCTTTAGTCTGTGAATAAATTTCAAGCTGGATTCCGCCTACAGCACTTGTGTAGTATCTCGAACCAATCAGAGCCAAAACTTCTGGAATGTGGTCATCATTTAGATCAACAAAAGCAATTTCAACCTCAGATGGATCTGTATAATCCCAACTCTCAGGAACAACTGGATATTCCGTCATCTCTTGAGTTTTTGCATTCATACGTTTTGCAATTTGTTTTCTGTAATCGGAATAGTTTTTGTAGGAGAACGTAATCGGTTCCAATTTGTGTGTAAAAACACCTCTTTTCCAGACAAAAACAGATACTCCTACCAAGAGTAAAACACCAAATAAAAATAGCCCCTTTTTCATTTTCATACTGAAAGAAATTTTACCAAATCTCTTCGATGGGAGGAACTAAGTCCTAAGGCCCCAAAATGGCCGATTCTGGATGAAAAATCTCACCCCAAATTATTTGCTATAACTTTATCCCCTTTTGATACAGGCGTATCTACCCCTTTAATCGTCGCCACACTGTATCCAGGATATTTCCCAGCCTCAATTAATCCCACAAAATCCCCTCTCTCTAAAATATCTCCTGACTTTGTGTCTAAAAAAATTTCATTTCGACCTGTTTTGCTTTCTTTGACTACGATTACGGCTTTCTCAGAGTAAGGCTTTGAGCGATTCGTTAATGCGCGGGAATCCTTAAGATTAATGATCAATTCGCCTTTATTTAGAGCATTATGAATCATTTTTAACAGCTCGGCTTTATTCTTTGTTTTTCTTCCGTATTTTCTACCGACTTTATTGTTCCAGAAATCCATATTTCGAGCGAGCGCGTTATTACTAATAACTTCATTTAAAAAACCCCAAAATGCCGCACTCCCTGAACCGATTTCCATTGTAACAAGACCACTAACATAGGCATGCCGGAATGCATCCACATCGTTATCAGCAAATTCCATTCCTGTTGGTTTGAACTTCCCATTCTTATCTTTTGGTAACGAACGAATATTTTTATCAAAATATGCGTACGCTTCTTGCTCGCCTTCGTGATAAATTTTCAATATATTTGCCATCTTTTCCCCTTTTATACGCTTAGACTAGATATCCACAATTATAACCTCAGGCCTATTAAAAAGCCGCTGCGGAAACACGCTATTTCCCAACCCACGACTCACAATCATTTTTGTATGTTTACCTTGATATAACCCCGCTGAATATTCTGGTAGAACCCCTTGATTTGGTGCAAATAACCCACCAATAAAGGGAAAGCGAATCTGCCCGCCGTGCGCGTGACCTGCCAGTACTAAATCAAATTTAGAGTGGTCATACCTTTTAAAAAATTCAGGTCTGTGGGCTAATAAGAGTGAAAACGATGCTTTTGGAATAGTATTTTCAAGCGTTTTTAGTCTATTTTTGTATTCATTCGTATCCCCATTATAAGCCGCTGGATCACTTAGCCCAGTAATGACAAACGTGCGATTTTTAAGTTTTAACAATGCATAGTCATTTTCTAAAACATGAATGTTTTTATCGCTTAAGTACTGTTTAACCTCTTTAAAGTTCCCGGCCCACCATTCATGGTTTCCAGATACAAAATAGGTTGGCGAAATACTCGGCAATTGATCAGACAATTCTTTCCAACTTGCATCGTTGTAATGAAAAGCATCTACAAGATCGCCCGTTATTACAATTAAATCAGGTTTAGATTCTCGAATCTTTTGAATAAGAGGCTGCTGCTTATTACCAAATTGTTTGCATTGCAAATCAGAAAGATGAACAATGCGAATCGGAGGTGTTTTTCGAGAAATTTCTGTATTTTGTCTTAGATTAATTGGTGTAACTTCAATAGCATTGTTTTCAAATTTTAAAAATTTCCACGTACCAACTATAAATAAGCAAACAAGCAATACTTTTATTAGTTTCATAGGCATTTGATCTGCCAATTTTACCAGATTCCATCAATAGAAAGAATCAATCCCTCCAGGAAAAACCACCCGATTCCCAATAAAAAACGTTCTAATCCGGCCTAAGTAGTTCCACAAAAGTTATGTCTTGAAGCAATGTCAACACCCTCTCTCTTTGTTGAATATTGAGGTAAGACCATGCCCCAAGGTTTTGGAATAATGCTGTCAAAATAACGTTGTCTGTGCGGCGTTCGTCTGGGACCCAGGAAATGGCGTTTCCATTTTGGGAAACTGCAAATAAGCAGAGCTTTTCTGTGCGTCTTTCTACAGGAATAGTACGAAGATTAAACCCATCGGTTTTGACTTGAATGTCTTCAGGTGTGCCATGAATAGGTGCTAGCTGTAAAGTGGGTGTATGGAAATAATCTGGAGCAACTGCTGTTGTGTGTTCTTTTGTTTTTTGTTTCTTTGCTTTTAGTGCTTCTGCTCTGGCTGTTGCTATTGTTTCAGCTATGTTTTTTGCCGCTTGTTGATGATGGTGAGGTATATGCCTGAATACTTCCGAATTTGCATCTAAAGCCTTTCCATAAAAGAGGGCTGTGTTGAAACGATTGGGAATGCCTCTGTTCATGGCAAACGCATTACTTGTTATTGCAAGTAAGCAAAGTTCTTCTTGTTGTTCAACTGCAAAAAGATTTATAGGGATAATCTGATTAGTATTAAACCTGTTAGTTGTAATGGCATCGAGTATAAACCCATTTTTTGTTGTGGCTGTTTTAAATAGATCAAATTGTTGATCTGGAGGGTATTCTAAAATTTTATTTAAAACGTGATAGATAATAGTTGGATCTTGAGCTAGAGCTGCTTTTAGAATCCCAAAAGACATATGTTCAGGGTCTATTACTTCAAGTGTTCCTGCACTGGTTTGGGAAGAGGCTTCAAAAATTAAAGGTAGAAGTTGTCTTTGGTAGTTTGTTTGCTCATTTAGAGAGGGAATATCCTGCTTAGGAATATATTGAGCAAACAATACCCCTTGTCCTGGTCTGGAGGCTGATAAATAAAAGACGTATTTAAAGTGATCTGGATGTGTAGGGCTGTATTGGGCAATATCTAAACATAATTGTTTTAACCCTTCTGTAGATCGAATACCCCATTCTACAATTTCTTTTGCTCCGATAGGCCCAACAGCTTGCTGTACCAAAGGTGATGTTAGTAAAAGCGCTGCGTAAGAAAAGGAGATATGGTGATGATACTTTCTAATAAAATCCCCTAGAATTTTTTGATTGTTCTCGGACAGATTGCCGGCAATATTTAGTAGTGGATCAATATCAACAATATTAGGGTTAATCGTACTAATAATGAGGCTTAATCTTCCTCCAAAATTTACATCTGTTGTGTTGTGAAGTTCAAAATCAATGGGTTCTGTGGAAGATCTTATGTATTCGTGAAGTTCTGACGGTAAACTATGATACGTTACTCTAAAAGAAAGTATTTTTTTCACTAAAATTCCTCCACGATTTTTTTACTTTTTCTCATCGTTGTTATCGGAAAAAAATTAGAAAATTTTCATAACAATTCAGCTGTGCTTTTGGGACCGGATGCGTTGAGCCGATTGAAGGCGTTGGCTGAGGGGTAGGGTTAGTTGTTTTTTACGGCTATGGTCTCACCGCCATTTTGCCTTTTCCGATGACTTTGCCGTTGGCTATCAACACATAGAAATAGATGCCGCTGTCTAAGGTGATGCCCAGCTGTGTCGGCCCCAATGGCACTTTGTTGTAGCCTGCTGTGCCACCAGTTGTTCCGCTTATACATGTGGTTTTGTATAACTCTCTTCCGTATGAGGAGTAGAGGCGGATCTCAATCGTTGCATCCTGTGAAAGTGTATACCCCAAGGTTGCTCCCACACTTGCTTTGGATGGATTTGGGTAGACAAGCGCCTGCGATCCCAAAAGATCCGAAGTGTCCAACCCCGTGATTCTCGCCGTTCCAGCTGTGTACAGTTTCGACATATCCCATTGTAAGCCTGATGCCAATGTTGGGCTCACAATGGTGTTAAATGTACCTACGATTGAGCCTGCGGATATCAACTGAAACACCTGTCCCAATCTTGGGGTTACAGCTTCGGATAAGCTGAAATTGAGGGTGCCTCCGGCTGTTAAAGTTCCTGATACAGTCAAAATGGCAGAGCTTCCTGATCCAATAGCTGAGGTGTGAATAACGCTTCCTACTGTGGCTCCAGTTATAAATCCGGATGGGAGTATCAGGTTTCCAGATCCGGCTTTAAGCTCGAGGGTTCCACCGGATTGGGTCACATTTCCTGTTACTCGCATGATGTTGTTTGCAGCTGTTGCTCTCAAGGTGCCTGAGGTGTGGGTGATGGTGAAGTTGGCATTATTAAATTCCAGGATTCCTCCGCCGACTGCAAAATCTACGGTTCCGGTTCCGGCAGATAGTGTGGATGCCGTTAGTTTACCTCCATCCAATCTAACCGTGGCTACTGAGGTTGATTCTTTTGCAAATACGATACTGTTGGCTGATACAAGACCTCCCGTTTGGGTTAGGGATGCGGTGCCGTTGTCTCCAACCGTCACTTGTCCGCTGTTTGTCCAGGTTGAGCCTTCTCTTACAAGAATGACTCCTGTACTTCCGGTATCTTTTCCAACCACACTGTTTTCGGATTTTAATATCGTTCCTGAGGTTAACTCCAATGTTCCAGTGCTGCTTTGGCCTACGACCACCGTATTTGTTGTTACGGCGGCGTTTAAGGTTACAGTGCGCTGGTTGATATTCGCTCCGTTTTGGATCAGCTGAATGATCTTAATGTTTGCGTTTGTGGCTGCGGAAAAATTGCCGTAAGCGTCTTTGGCGAAAATGCTGTAGTAGTAGGTGTTATCCTCAAGGTGTGATTGAGTGAGTGTTGATGCTGTTGTGTTTTGTGTGATGGTTATTGCACTGCTGTCAAAGTAGGAACTTGGGTAGCTTCCCGTTTTTCTTAATACGGTTACTGAGGCAAAATCGCTGCCTGGGTTTGTCCAGGTGAGGGTTACGCTTGCGTTGCTGGATGTAATGCTTTGCAAGGTTGGGGCACTTGGTGCGGTTGTATCGATGGTTAAGGTTGAGCTTGTTCCTACATTGGATGTGTTTGAATAGACGTTGATAGCATAAAGTGAATACGTATAGGTTCCATCGGCTAATCCGGTTTGGCTTAGACTGGTTGTTGAAGATGGGATATTTGAGCTTACCGTTGTTGCCTGGCCAGAGTTAAAACTCCGTTTGAGTAAAAATTTTGATGTTGTAGCGGGTACGTTCCAGCTGAGGTTGATTGTAGTACCGTTGAGGCTTGCTTTTTCCGCTGTCAGGGTAGGGGCATCCGGAGGGGTCGTGCTTACTCGTGCATTTGCGGTTGCTTTGGCTGACATGTTGCCGTAGCTATCCGATGCAAAAATGCTGAAGTAATAGTTGCCATCCGTAAAATTTTTAAGGGTTAGATGTGTTGCGGTTGAGTTGCTGGTAACCGCTGTTCCGTCTGTGATGGATGCGGGATAGGTACTATCCGATTTTCTCACGGTTACGGAGGCAAAATCGCTTGTCGGATTTGTCCAGCTTAAGGATATGTCTGTTCCCGATGTTTCTGCTGCAAATCCGGTGGGTCGACTTGGCGGTATCATGTCTATAGTCAGTGTTGAGGAGACTCCTGCATTTGATGTGTTTGTGAAGCTATCCAGAGCATAAATCGAGTAGGTATAAGTTCCGTCTACCAGATCGCTTTGGCTTAAACTTGTTTTGGAACTTGAAATATTCGAGCTGATTGTTATCCCGTTTTGTTTTAATAAAAACGTTGCGGTTGTGCTTGGAACAGTCCAGCTCAAATTAATAACGTTTCCGTTCAGCGTTGCTTTTGTGGCTGTAATTTCTGGAGCGCTTGGGGCTGTTGTATCGATTGTTAAGGTTGAACTTGTTCCTGCATTTGACGTGCTTAAGTAGCTGTTTATAGCGTAAAGAGAGTAAGTATAGGTTCCATCAGCAAGTCCAGTCTGTGAAAAAGTTGTTGTTGAACTTGAAATATTCGAACTTATTGTCGTTTCAGGCCCACTGTTAAAACTCCGTTTGAGTAAGAATTTGGATGTGGTTGATGGCACGTTCCAACTCAAATTAATTCCGTTCCCATTCAAACTGGTTTTTGTGGCTGTTATTGTTGGTGCTGCGGGTACGGTTGTATCAATCGTTAAGGTGGAACTTGTTCCAGCATTTGATGTATTTGTGAAGCTATCCAGAGCATACAACGTATAGGTATATGATCCATCCACAAGATTGCTTTGAGTTAAACTTGTTGTCGAACTTGAGATATTCGAACTGATGGTTATCCCGTTTCGTTTTAGCAAAAATGTTGATGTTGTACTTGGTACAGTCCAGCTTAAATTAATTGTACTGCTGTTGAGGTTTGGTTTTGTGGCTGAAATCTCAGGAGCATTTGGTGCAACGGTGTCGATTGTTAATGTACTGGAAATTCCTGCGTTAGATGTACTTGAGTAGGTATTGATCGCATAAAGAGAGTAGGCGTAGGTTCCATCAGCCAATCCTGTTTGAGAAAAGCTGGTTATCGAACTTGAAATATTCGAACTTACCGTCGTTTCAGGTCCACTGTTAAAACTGCGTTTGAGTAAGAATTTGGATGTGGTTGATGGCACGTTCCAACTCAAATTAATTCCGTTCCCATTCAAACTGGTTTTTGTGGCTGTTATTGTTGGTGCTGCGGGTACGGTTGTATCAATCGTTAAGGTGGAACTTGTTCCAGCATTTGATGTATTTGTGAAGCTATCCAGAGCATACAACGTATAGGTATATGATCCATCCACAAGATTGCTTTGAGTTAAACTTGTTGTCGAACTTGAGATATTCGAACTGATGGTTATCCCGTTTCGTTTTAGCAAAAATGTTGATGTTGTACTTGGTACAGTCCAGCTTAAATTAATTGAGTTTCCGTTCAGCGTTGCTTTTGTGGCTGTAATTTCGGGAGCACTTGGCGCTGTTGTATCAATCGTCAAACTTGAGCTGATTCCAGCGTTTGATGTATTTGTGTAGGCATCAATCGCATAAAGGGAATAGGAATAGGTTCCATCCGCTAAACTGGTTTGAGAAAAGCTGGTTGTTGAACTTGTGATGTTTGAACTCACTGTCGTTTCAGGCCCACTGTTAAAACTCCGTTTGAGTAAGAATTTGGAGGTTGTACTCGGTGTATTCCAGGATAAGTTGATTGTTGAACCATTCAGGCTGGATTTTGCAGCTGAAATTTCAGGGGTGCTTGGTGCTGTTGTATCTATCGTCAAAGTCGAACTTGCTCCGGCATTTGAGGTGTTTGTATACGCATCAACGGCATACAGACTGTAGCTATACGTTCCATCCGCCAATCCCGTTTGAGAAAAACTCGTTGTACTGGCTGACATATTTGAACTCACCGTTGTCGCCGGGCCAGAATTAAATGAGCGTTGTAACACAAATTTGGATGTCGTACTTGGAACATCCCAACTCAAATTAATCCCATTTCCATTTAAACTCGTTTTTGCGGCTGCCAGGTTTGGAGCAGAAGGAGCTGTCGTATCGATAGTCAAAGTCGAACTTGCTCCGGCATTTGAGGTGTTTGTATACGCATCAACGGCAT
>CAZFCP010000015.1:40312-49380 GCA_964517775.1 uncultured Candidatus Marinamargulisbacteria bacterium
TTGGAACATCCCAACTCAAATTAATCCCATTTCCATTTAAACTCGTTTTTGCGGCGGTTACTGTTGGCGCATTTGGAGCCGTTGTATCAATATTTAAAGTCGTAGCAAGTCCAACATTAGAGGTGTTGGAAAATGCATCAATGGCATAGAGGTAGTACGAATAGGTTCCATCGGTTAGTCCCGTTTGACTTAAACTGGTAGTTGAACTTGAGATATTTGAGCTTACAATCGTTGCAACTTCTCCGTTGTAGCTCCGTTTGAGTAAGAATTTAGAGGTTGTACTTGGAACATCCCAACTCAAATTAATTCCACTTCCATTCAAGCTTGTTTTTGTGGCTGTTAAAGTTGGCGCGTTCGGAGCCGTTGTATCAATCGTAATACTGCTTGCGGTTCCTACATTCGAGGTTGCACCGTATGCATTAACCGCATAAATCGTATACACATAATTGCCATCTGAAAGACCGGTTTGAGAAAGACTTGTCACAGAAGACGATATGTTAGAGCTGACTGTCGTAACCGGGCCAGAATCAACCGATTTATAGAGTACAAATTTTGAAGTACTTGCAGGAGCATCCCACGACAAGTTGATCGTAGTGCTGTTTAATGCCGGCTTGCTTCCTGAAAGTGTAGGTGCTGAAGGTGGAGGCGGGTTGCTGGTCGTTGCGGATCGTGTCACTGCAGAGCTGAAAAAACCATCAGACGTCTTATTAAAAATACTATAGTAATACGTTGTGGCTGGGCTTAGTCCCGTATCGGTGAACGATGACGATGTATTATTTGCCGTCACCAAAGTCCCATCTGTAGATGTGGCTGGATATCCAGTTGAACTTCGACGGATAGTGGCTCCAGCATAATCTGCACCCGTTGCGCTGGATCCGGCTGCCCAGGTTAAAGCAACCGCATTTGTTGTTGCCGTACCGGAAAATGAAGAAACAGCTCCAATCGGTGCAAAGGAAATTACGGCGCCTGATCCTCTTTCGACATGGATATTTCCACTGGCATCAACCGTCATTGCCTTTATACCATTAGACTTTTTCCGCCATAAAATGGATCCTGCCGGAGAAACTTTTAAAAACCCATTACCAGTCGCCACATAAGCCGTTCCATTTTGAGCCACAAATAACCCAATAGCCGTTCCAAGTCCTGTGGCTATCGCTATATCTGTTGAGCCGTTTACCAACGGACTCCCAGCTTGCAAACTTCCTTTGCGAAGTTGCCCTGACGACGAGACGTAATAATAGTAATCTCCAACAGGTATATACGCACGGGCCGGAGGATTAACTAGTTTAATTTTTGATTGTAAAGACAGATCAGCGTTATAAACATTAACGGTGGAGCCTCTTGAGTTATATATGTTTCCATTTGAGGGGCTTATTGCTAAGGTCAGTGCCCCAGAAGTTGCTACTACTTGAGTTACAAAGGTTGCTATAGATCCATCAACCGTATACTTACGTGTAGAAAAGGCGCTAGACCCTAATGCAACATACATCGTATTTCCAGTGACAACAAAATCTACGGTTGATCCAGCTGGCTGTGTGGTCGAATAACTAATCGTCGAAAACGAGCTTTTATCTGCAGAGAGAACCCCGAATACTGTGTTAGAAGACCCAATAAAATATATGGAGCCGTTTGGGCCCATCTGCATTTGTTTAACCTGGCCACTAAGGTTTGCAGAAGGTATAAGCCCCGCAACAGTGATATTTGACGTAACAACCGTAGCTTGAAGCGGCGTTGCCAACGCAAAAATGGTAAAACCCACTGCAAAGCAGCTGGCCATCCATTTCCAACTAAAACGGCTTTTAAGGTTCAAAGTTTAAGCTCCTGAGATTATAGACGTGTCGTTCTTTATTCCCGCTATGTTGTCTTTGGAAACGTTTTGAGTGTTGCCCTGTTAGTTGATTTTATCTCTATTTTTTGAATAGTCGAATTAGACTTCCCCAGGCACCTCAACCGCTGGATATTCCTCCAGATAACTTTCGCCATTTGCTCCAAAATAAACAACCTTCCTGGCCGTAAAATCAACATCATAACCCACAACTCCAGCCTCCCAGGATGCCTGTAAAAATTCAGGAAACGTCCCTCTCCCTTCCTGATCGGTCCTCAACGCTTTGATTAAGGCCTCCCGATTAAACGCAGGAATATCATGAGCCCCTGTAACCAAAGGCGTTCCTTGCTGAACAACAGCCCCTTCTTTCATCAAGAAAATAGATTGGCAGGATGGCAAAGCCCAACGATTTGTCTGCACGCCAGCCTGCCGTAATACTTCAGCCAAAACCGGAAACCCGCCTACTTTAGGCCGAATCGATTGCGCATAGTGTATGGACTCAATTAGTTTGTCTTTTAAGGTAGTCATGGATTTTTCCTTTATTCGATGGGATTGGTATTAAGTTTATGAAGCCTTGCGAGCTTGATTAGCATATTTTTGAGAGTGTCCTTTTCGTCTTCTGTGAGTGTGGAGAAGAACTCTGCATCATTTTGGTCAGCGATTTGGGCCAGTTTTGGGACTAGAGTGATGGAGGTCTCTGTTAGCTGGATCTCCTGATAACGGCGATCGCTGGTTGATTCCGTGCGTGTGACTAGGTTTTTGTTGAGGAGTCGGTCTATGAGTTTTGAGACTGCTCCACGGGTTAATCCCGTCACGTTGGCGATGCTGCTGGGGGATGTTTTTTCCTCCGTTGCGTACATTTCCCTCAGCACGACCCATTCGGCGACGGTGACGTTACTTGCTAAAAGCTTTCGGGCGAAGGAGTGGGAAACGGCGTTGGAGACTACGCGGAGGTGGTATCCGATGTGGGATTTTAAATGGGATGGGGTGGATGGTGGTGGAGTTTTCATGGTGGGGTCCTTTCGTATTTTGATTATAGTTTACTAGGAAACTATTGTAAAGGAAGATTATAGCATTTTTTGTTGATAAGCTTTGTGCTTATTTCTTTTGTGATATAAAATTGTTCAGTGACCTTTTAGCCTTCCGATCATTAAAAAATATTATTTGGATACCCCTATAAAAAATGAACGAAAAAGAGATGAGATTTTTAGAAGAACAGATTCCAGAGCTTGCAAGTGCGGCTTTTAAGAAAGCTTATCTTGATACGTTGGCTGCAGGGCTTAGTGTTTTAAAATGTGAAGATGGGTTTCTGTATGAGGTTTTTCCTGATGGCACGAAAAAAGTGGTTAAGAAGGTTGCTCCGAGAGTAAAGGTTAATGTTGGGGAGAAGTTGGAGATTAAATGGCCGGAGTAGTGCCTAGGTTACGGATGTTTGCTGGGCCAAATGGATCAGGAAAAAGTTCGTTGAAGTCACTTGTTAGCCCGGAAATGTGTGGGATTTATATAAACCCTGATGAAATCGAAAAAGAAATAGGTCTTCGAGATTTTCTTGATCTAGCGCAGTTCGGTGTGAAAACTACAAAAGAAGATGTACTAGATTTTTTTCTAAAATCCTCTTTATTGAATAGTGCAGATCTTATAGAGGAAGCTTCTTTACTAAAATTTAATGATGATAAGCTTATTTTTCATGAGGTAATAGTCAATTCGTATTTTGCATCTGTTGCGGCAGATTTTATTCGTCATAAACTTATTCAAGCAGGCCAATCTTTTACTTTCGAAACCGTTATGTCTTCTCCTGATAAACTAGAGCTATTACGAAAAGCTCAAGAAAGAGGCTATAGGACGTATCTTTACTATATAGCAACAGAAGATGTCGAAATTAATATTTCCAGGGTTGCTAATCGTGTAACAATGGGTGGGCATAATGTTCCAAAAGACAAAATAGTAAGTCGGTATTATCGTTCTTTGGATCTTTTAATGGATGCTATACGTTGCACAAACCGAGCTTATATTTTTGATAACTCCGGTGATGAAAAAGTGTGGGTGGCAGAAATAACAGATAGTAGGATGCTGGAGATGAAAACCGCTGATATTCCTAGTTGGTTTGAGAGTAAGGTGCTAGATAAATTTAAGGTTGAGTAGTGGCTTTTTGTAGGTACATATTTTTTAAATAGCTTTAGTGGAAAACCCATATAGATTACTACTTATTTTCATTTGGAAAATGGAGTGATTTAATTCTTTTTGAGATAAAAGGTTTTTTATTATTGTAATATTCTTTTGTTTTACTTGTGCCCCTAGAAAAATTTTAGTAATAATTTGTGTACCATATTTAATAGTTTTTTGTGATGGATATTGAAGGTTTACTAAACGCCACTCCTGTTCTTGTTTCCATTGATCACATTTTCTAGTGAGTAGCATTTTTAAAAATGGGAGGTTATCGTCAGAAGTTTTTTTTTCATTTTCCATCCATTCTCCAACTGTTGGGAATGTTGAGGTATATGAAACAGGCCATAGATTAATCATAGGGTGTAATTTTTCTAAATGTTGAGAAGAAAATTCTACTGCAACTCCTTTGTGATTATCTGCATAATGTGCCCACATCGGGAAGCTTTGTAGCTTCTCAGTAAAGCAGGTTACTCCAACATTGCGAGCTGCTGTCTTGCCAGCTTTTCTGTAAAAATTATTGAGAAGAGTGATATTAGTTCTTAAACTAAGAAGGTCTGCTGGAGTTAGTTTTTTTCTTTGGTCTGAAGCCATTTTTAATATAAAGTCGTTAATATCCCCTTCACTTGAACTAGGAAAATCTAATTGTTGAATACAATCGTAAGGATCGTTGAAGTCTAGAGGATTTGAAAAATAAAGTTCCCCAGTTGAAATCAAAGAGATAAAACGGTGCCATTTAAAAAACTTATATAATGATTGAGGTGGGTTGTGTTCTAACATCTGTTTAGAATCTTATCAAAACCCTTTTATAAAAGGAATTTTTTGCCAGCTTCTAATCTCTAATACCTCATATTCCCCACAACCCCCCAAACCACATTCAACAACCGATCATAATCCACCGGCTTAACCAAAAAATCGATAACCCCAGCCTTAAAAAACACACCCTTCATCAACACGCTTTCCGAAATCCCCACACAAGGAATATGATCCTGATTACAAAGCAAAACCAAATCCAATCCAGATCCATCAGGCAGAATGTCTTCAGTTATAACCATATGAAACTCTATTTTTCTATCCACAAGTAGTTTTCTTGCCTGATCTAAAGTCCCTACATAAACACACTGGTATCGTCCAATTAAAACAACCTCCAGAACCTCTAAAAGATCCTTATTTTTTTCAAGAATGAGAATATTCCAAAGATTCAAATCCATCTACTACCTCCATTGAGCCTATATATAGAACTTATTTTGTTTATTTTACACTAAACTGGCTTCTTTTAAACCTATATATAGATTTTTGGAGGCTGTTATGAGAAACAAAAGAGAAGTGCCTGCTCATATCAAGGCCAGAGTTAAAACTGTAGGAAAGAAAATCGCGGAACTCAGACAAGCTAAGCATTTGACCCAGGAAAAACTGGCTTATGGAATTGGCATTGCCAAAAGTTATTTGGGCTATATCGAGCGTGGCGAGAGCAACCCTTCTTTAGAAACATTATTGCTGGTTGCCGAAGGCCTGGAGTGCGAGCTCGAGGAGATATTAAAATAAATGTTTTTAGGAAAACGCCTGGCTTTTAAAGTATCCCTTCCACCTGATCAGGTTTTAGACGTTATCAAAGCAAATATTAAAGTAACATTTTGGGATAGATGGGGTCTTGGCTGGGAACAAACTTTTTATGGGTCGATTAATCCTCCTTCATTTAAAGTGTATTACCAATCGTTTTATACAAACAGTGTTGGGGCTGTTTTTTACGGGAAAATTACTTTAAAAGAAGGCTACACGGAAATTTCCGGGAGGTTTTTTCTAGGATGGTTCGCGAGTATTCTTTTGATTATCTGGTTTGGGTTGGTTTTACATGCTGTGATTAAAGCGATGCCAATTTTTCTGTTTGGATTACTGGCTTTCGGCATAATGTTGGTTGTTAGTAACCGTGAAGCTAAAAAAATAGAAGTGTTTTTAGAGGGTCTTTTTAGTGCTTATAAAATTGATTGAGCAGCTAATTTCATAAACTGTCAAAATTTCTTTGACAGTTGCTAAAAAATTCCCCTTCCCAGAAGGGGTGGCAGCGAAGCTGACGGGGTAGTCTGTAGCCTCTATCTAAAAATTCTACCCCGGCACCTTCCCCCCCTTACAACCCTGGCACCTTTTCCTTTTTATTATCCTTCCTTAATTTCTGGTTCAACCAGGTTTGCAAGTTTGTTTAACGATTCCTGCCAGCCCAGATAGCACATTTCAGGTGGGATCATTGAGGGAACATCTTCCTGAACAATATGAAGCTCTGTTCCGCACATCACTTCTTTAAAGGTGATGGTTACGGTTATTTTTCCTGGAAGGTTGGGATCTTCAAACTCGTCGGTAAATTTAAGCAGTTTTTCAGGGATGATTTCGATGAACTCTCCGCCAAACGTATGACCGTTTTGTGTGGTGAAATTGATGAATGACATGCGGTATTTTCCACCTACAACCGGATCAAAACTGTGGACTTTGCAAACAAATCCGTAGGGTGGCAGCCATGCCGCTTTGGCGTCGGCGTTTGTGAAGGCGCGAAAAACGCGTTCTACCGGGGCTTTTAGAACTCTGTGTAGTCGTATTGTATTTCCTGTGTTTGTCATGATTTTCTTCCTTTTTTTGTGAGTTTTTTAAGACAGATTTTTGATAGTGTGACTATCTTTATTGAATAATAATTGGACGTAATGCTTAAGATGGTCGATGCTTTCGGCCGCGATGGTGGCGCCTCCGTCTGCTTTGGCTAAAATAAAGGCTCCTTGAATGACGGCTTGAGTGTGAAGGGCCAGGCTTTTGGCTGTCCACGTTGCTTGCGGCGCATAGATTTTTTTGGCGTGATCAATGTCGTGTTCGAGCTGTTTTGCATGATCAAAAATACTATCGTGGCACGCTTTTTTTATGTCTGGATTTGAGAGATAAATTTCTTGAGTAAGTGTTCCTACAAGACAGGTAAACTCCTGAACCTCTCCTTGCAAAATGTCCTTTCTAAAATCAATGTATCCCATCACTCTGTCCAAAGGATCCAAGTGATTGTGATAGGGCGCATTTTTAAAAAACTCACCCGTAACCAACGACCAATGGTTAGCTGCAGCCACCGCAAGGGCCTCTTTACTTTCAAAATAGTGAAAGAATGTTCCTTTAGTGACATGCGCTTCATCACAAAGGTCATTAACAGAGGTTGCGGCATAGCCCTTGGAGCGTATTAACTTGAAAGCGGCTTCAAGTAGCTTTTGCTGAGCAGGTTTTTGGATGGATGTGTTTTTAGGGCGTCCCATGTTTTATAATATACCGATCGGTTGGTATGTTTGTCAATTTGCATCTGAAATTCAATGGATATTCTGGTTTTTCTTAAAAATACCCTGGCACCTTCTTCCCCTTACAACCCTGGCACCTTTTCTTGAAATTTTTCTGAATTATTTCCGATAATCATCTATACTGATTACACTATTAAAGGAATTTATTATGAATGGAAATTCAAATCTAACTGCTAGTGGTACACCACGAACCCCTGGACGATCGATAGTCTCCCCACAATCTACACCTCGCGCTTTAACTCAAAAACAAATTCAAATACAACAGAGGCAAACATGGTATAAAGAGCTTAGCCACTCTTTGACTGAGCTTGCAAAGTCTCCATTTCTTACTACTGATCGTCCAGATAACACTGATGTTCAAGCGTTTATGGCATTACTGGACAAGCTAGTCTCCATTAATAAATCTATACCTAAACCTATGCATGACTCTATAAAGCAGGGCTTGGGTAGTGTATGTAGTATGCTGGATCGTTTAAATAAATTAGGGGTTGTTTCAACACTCAGTTTAAAACAATCTTTAGGTGGATTAGATGCGAGCTTGCGAGAAAATACGGCAGCAATTAAAACTCATCTTATAGCCGAATTATCTGATACATCTAACCCTGAGGGTGCGGCAAATGCTATTTTAAGCAATTCTCAATCTCTGAGTGCATGGAAAAGCGCCAGTCCTGCATTAAAGACAATGATTGCCCGAAGAGATGAGTTGCAAAGTCAAATAAGAGGTACTAAAGATACATTAGACCGTTTAGCGCATAAAGAACAAGAAATTTCTGAACTTAGATCGCAGGTTAAAGCCTTAGCAGCTGAGTTAACTACAACTATTTCTGAAACAGAAACCATGAAACGTATGCAGGCTTTAACTATAAAAAAATAACTAATACAGGTAATAAGAGGGTTATAAGTCGTCTATTTTGTATTCGCTATAGCCCTCGTAATAATAGCTGACATCAATCCCTTTCATGTATAGTTCACGGTCATTAATGTGGTCTGTTAAGGCATTTTTTAGAAGATGTTTGATTTCAACGTCTTTTACTACGCTACGTTCCATGGCCGATAAATAGTCTGCTTTATCTACGTTGTTCCAATTTATTACGTTTTGTACTTCTTTTTTTAGGATAAGATCAAGCCAAAGTCGTGTGGCTCGTCCGTTACCTTCTCTAAAAGGATGTGCGATGTTCATTTCTACATATTTTTCGATAATGGCATCGACCGTGTTTTGTGGCATTGTATTGATGTGTTCAATCGACTGTTTTAAGTACATAACAGGCACAAAGCGAAAATTGCCTTTTGAGATGTTAACGTCTCGGATTTTTCCGGCAAACTCGTAAATATCACCAAATAAATACCGATGAATCTCAGCTAGACCTTCAAATGTTCCCACCTCTATAAGGTTAATGTCGCCTGTTTCAAAAAGAGTTTTGGCTTTTTGTTTACTGATTTTTTCTTCTATTTTATTTAACTCAATTTGATTGGTGATGTTTAATTTATTGTCTAACACCACGTGAAGCTCCTTCTAAATCTGTTACAAGGGTTGGATAATCGATGTATCCTTTTTCTCCGCCACCATAAAATGTAGAGGTGTCTGGTGGATTTAATGCTGCATTTGTTTTGAATCGTTGAGGTAAATCGGGGTTGGCGATAAAAAGCTGACCGAAGGCGATGGCATCGGCTTGTTTGGTGTTTAAAACCTGAGTGGCGCTGTCTTTTGTAAAGCCCTGATTGGCAATATAGACCCCGCCGAAAGCTGCTTTTAGTTTTGGACC
>CAZFCP010000015.1:49390-53855 GCA_964517775.1 uncultured Candidatus Marinamargulisbacteria bacterium
GGTGTCTGACATGGCTTCACGAGAGCATATAAAGGCTATATTTCTCTGGCCAAGTTGTGTGGCTAGGTAGCTGAACGTTGTTAACAAATCCGAATCGCCCATATCATGGGAATCTGCACCCGGGGCAAGGTGTACCCCAACTTTGTCGGCACCCCACACTGAAATAACGGCATCGGTGATGTCTAAGATTAATCGGGCACGGTTTTCCAAACTTCCGCCGTAATGATCGGTTCTGTGATTGGTACTGTCTTGCAAAAACTGATCCAGCAAATAGCCGTTTGCACCATGGATTTCTACTCCATCAAACCCTGAAGCCTTTGCATGTTGTGCCCCTTGTTTAAAGGCTTCGATAACCTCAGCAATTTCATCAAGTTCCAGGGCCCGAGGCGTCACATAAGGTTTTTGCGGGCGAACCAGGCTGACATGGCCTTTTGGCTGAATAGCACTGGGCGCAACCGGAGTTTTTCCATCCAAAAACATGGGATCTGAAATACGGCCAACATGCCATAGTTGTAAAAATATTTTTCCTCCAGCCTGATGAACACCGTCTACAATGTTTTTCCAGCCTTCTACCTGCTCCTCCGACCAGATTCCGGGTGTATCGGCGTATCCAACACCCATTGGTGTTACGGAGGTTGCTTCGGTGATAATTAATCCAGCCGTACTGCGTTGTACATAGTACTCACGCATTAAGTCGTTAGGTACTCGCGTGCTGCCTGCCCGGGCACGGGTAAGCGGGGACATAATAATACGATTTTTAAGAGAAATAGATCCGATTTCTATGGGGTCAAATAAGCTGATCATGGGTGGTTCCTTTTTTTATAATCTCGGTTATACGTTATGAAAAATGTAGAGTGATTTTACCAAAGTTCTTTCTTATTGGGGAATGTAAAAATTCTTGGCACCTTTACATCGTAGCCAAATAAGGAACTTTCTGTCCCGCAAGAAAATACCTCAATATCTTAAATGTTGTTGGAATGATTCTTTTTAATTTGCGCTCAATATCTAACATTTCACTGGTGGTTTTGGCTCTAAATCCTTTGAAGGTGTTTTCCTTGTTTAACTGTTTCATAAGTGTTTCAAAGTCGAACTTTACAAGGGGAGTTTCAAGCAGTTGACCCATAATGATGGTAATCATGCGATGGTCCAGTTCTGGCATGGTTTTGAGTTCCCGGTAGATGTTCCGGATATGTCTGGCCAAATCCTGAAGGAGATTGGCGTTATCAGGATGGATGTTATGTGTATTGGTGCGTTGAAAGTGACCCTGATCATGAAAAATGTAGCTGGTTGCATCCAACCCTCTTTCCGGGTCGGCAAAATGAGGATCTACAAGAGACGTGACTCTTGGATCCGCAAGGGTTTGAGGGCGTAATCCCTGACCGTAAAGGGAGATAATGGATGGCCATCCAACATTGCCAAGTGTGTAAACAAAGTCAAAAGGCAGCCCTGGAGATCGTAAGGCTTTAAAAAGGGATTCTGAAATGAAAAGCGGATGCTCTGTTTTGTAGGGGCTAACCCCAAGAAAAAATGAATGGTAGTTCTCTAAGCCAGAGAAAAATGAACAGGCAAATCGGCCAATTCCTGTGACAGGAGCTGGTGGCGAAAGAGGTAAGCTTCGTTGAGTTGAAAAGAGAGATCCTGTTACTCTGTCTGGTATAAAGGCTCCGGTAGAGCTTACTACTTCATGAAAAACTGTGTCGGGGATATGTCTAATTTGAAAATCCCAAAAGTCTCTTTCACGTTCAGACAACGCGTCTAATTTAAGCATTTTAGGAGCAAGTGAACGATCATAAAACAAAGCCTGAGCAATAATTAGATCGGTTTTTATACCTGAAAGCTGTCCAATCAGTGCGGCATTGAGCAAAAAATAAGGATCATCGGGATTGTTGGTGTTGGCTGCTCCAAATGCTTCAAGATCTTTGGCATTTCCTGAAAAAGTGGCCATTTCCAGAGCTGTTTTTTTATGAGCGTCCAAACGCACCGGATCCGAAGCAATATCTAAAAGCTGTTGAAAAAAAGCGGTGTTGCGTCTGCAGTAATACAACATATGCCATGGGCTGTTTGTAGGTTCCAATAAGACTTTTAAGGGCCCGTCTAAAGGTGTTCCTTTTGGTGTTTTTGAAAACTCCACAAGTGCTTCCAGTGTTGGTTTTAGATCTGCAACAACTGGGGATGATGATGGGGTGCTGTAGCTTCTAATGGATGTGAGTTCTGTTGAAGATAAAGGGTAAAGGATAGGGTAGGCAATGGTTTTTGCCCGAGAAAAAGGCGAATGGGGTGATGCTGAAAAAGAATGCCGATGATGTACCGTATGATAGGTCGCTGTGGACGTGGTAACCGTTAAAGATGGTGAGGTGTAAGAGTGTGGTTGTGGTGCCCTGAATCTTTTATAAGAGTTGGTGATAGATTTCGAACGTACACGTAATGAGCATGATGTAACAAGCTTAACAGCCGATGGGGATTGGACTACAGCAACACTCATAAAATAAGGATCCTTCCAGATCCCCTTTTTCTGGTTTTTTACAAGGATAATACCGGCAGCTGGTCCAGTCCAGAGGGGGTTGCCTCAGTATTCCCCTTAACCCCAAAGCCCCTTATAATAATCAAAACCAAACCTAAATAAGGATTTTTATGAGCAACGACAAAAAAATTATTTTCTCCCTGATTAATGTAAGCAAAACCTACGCACCCAAAAAACAAGTTCTAAAAAATATCTATCTCTCTTTCTATTACGGCGCAAAAATCGGAATTTTAGGGCTAAATGGCTCCGGAAAATCCACACTTATCAAAATGATCGCAGGCCTTGTTGAGCCTGATGAAGGACAAGTAACGTACGAATCCAGCCATTCTATCGGTTACTTAGAGCAAGAGCCTCAATTAGATCCCGAAAAAACAGTTAAGGAAATTGTGGGTGAAGGTCTTAAAGAAAAAGTGGACATCTATACAGAGTATGAAGCTGTGTGCGCAAAATTGGGTGAAGAACTCAGCGATGACGAAATGAATAAGGTTCTGGAACGCCAGGGCGAGCTGATTGAGTTATTGGATCTTCATGATGCCTGGGAAATTGAATCGGTGTTAGAGCGTGCCATGGATGCCCTTCGTTGTCCGGACGGCGACACTAAAATCGCGACATTATCTGGAGGTGAAAAACGCCGGGTAGCCTTATGCAGGCTTTTATTGCAAAAACCTGATATTTTGCTTCTGGACGAACCTACAAACCATCTGGATGCCGAATCCGTACATTGGCTCGAGCAGCATTTAAAGCAGTACCAAGGCACCATCATTGCCGTAACCCACGACAGATACTTCTTAGATAACGTAGCCGGCTGGATTCTTGAACTGGACAGGGGAGAGGGCATTCCATGGAAAGGCAACTACTCATCCTGGCTGGAGCAAAAATCAAACCGTTTGGCCATAGAAGCTAAAGGCGAATCGAAACGTCAAAAAACCCTGGAAAGAGAGCTCGAGTGGGTTCGCATGTCACCTAAAGCCCAGCAGGCAAAAGGAAAAGCCCGTCTAAAAGCCTACGAAGCCCTGCTGAACCAGGAACAAAAAGAAAAAGATGATCAACTGGAACTCTTTATCCCAAGCGGCCCTCGTTTAGGAAATAAAGTGGTAGAGCTAAACAATGTTTCAAAAGCTTTTGGAGACAGACTTTTATTTGAAAAATTGAGTTTCGAGCTTCCGAAAGCCGGAATTGTAGGTGTAATCGGACCAAACGGTGCCGGTAAAACCAC
This sequence comes from uncultured Candidatus Marinamargulisbacteria bacterium, assembly GCA_964517775.1. GTDB lineage: Bacteria > Margulisbacteria > Marinamargulisbacteria > SXXA01 > JAHFDB01 > CAZFCP01. Next base: position 53,128 of record CAZFCP010000015.1, read on the forward strand.
GCTGTTTAAACTTCTTTTAGGAAAAGAAACCCCAACTGACGGTGAGGTTATTATTGGTGAAACGGTGAAAATGGGCTACGTGGATCAGGAGCACGCCGATATTGACCCTGAAAAAACAGTATGGCAGCAAATTTCTGGTGGTTCTGATTATATCCAGCTTGGCAACCAAAGCGTACCGTCTCGGGGATATGTGGCGAAGTTCAATTTTGCCGGATCTGATCAGGAAAAGCAGTGCTCGGTGCTATCGGGAGGGGAAAGAAATCGGCTTCACCTGGCGATGTCTCTTAAGGAAAATGCAAACCTGTTGTTGCTGGACGAACCTACAAACGATATTGATGTGAACACACTTAGAGCTTTAGAAGAAGGATTGGAAAACTATGCGGGATGCGCGGTAATTATCTCCCACGACCGCTGGTTTTTGGATAGAATTGCTACGCATATTTTAGCTTTTGAAGATGATGGCGAAGTGGTTTTTTATGAGGGAAATTTCTCGGATTATGAGAAAGATAGAATTCAGCGAAAAGGGAATCTGGTGCCTAAGAGGGTGAAGTATCGGAAGTTGATTAAGTAAGAGTTACGGATTACTGATTGCTGATGCGAGCTAGACTACCCCGTCAGGCTTTGCCTGCCACCCCTTCTGGGAAGGGGAATTTGGGATAGATCTGAGGCTGTTAATCCAGTGTCACCCCAGCGGAAGCTGGGGTCCAGGCTGCTGTGTTTGAACTGGA
>CAZFCP010000016.1:0-53300 GCA_964517775.1 uncultured Candidatus Marinamargulisbacteria bacterium
GCAAACCTAAACTGGTCGAATTCGACCAGTTTAAAATTTACATGAATATCGAGATCCTCTAGCACGAATCAATCTTTCAATTTTTTAAAAGATTTTTTAGGGGAGAGATAATTCGAATCGTTCACAACCTTAGCCCCAGTCTTTTTTTCCAATTCCAATCGAGCCTTTTTTGAAATGCTTCCGCCCTTTTGGGCTGCAGTTGTATTTTCCGACATTCCAGTTGCATTCATCGCTTCTGCAATTTGGCGTGTCGACATTTCGGCCAAAGCTGTAAAAATCAATTCTGCTTCGCTCATATGATCCCGTAAATTTTGAGACTTCAGACCTTTTATTTTCTTATGAGCTTGGACGTCTACTTCTGCCCATTCTTGATGGATGATGTTGGTTAGAATGGCAAATTCTTCACCTTCTTTAATCTCATGATCTTTCCAATAATCAGTCAGTTTATTACGGGTTTCCTGCCCCATCATCCGCTGTTGAATCCATTTCTCATTTCGTCCGTGTTTTTTCCAAGTATCACGAGCTCTATCCAAAGATTTTGAAGGATCGGCCATTTCTTGCATCCGTTCGTAGCCTACTTTTGCCAACCATAATTTGATGGGTTCAGCTTTAGGACTAGGGACAGACTGGATCAAGCGCAACAAAGTTTCTGCATTAGCCACATCGGTTAAATATTTCTTACCATCAGCAGCTTCCAATTTCAGTTGGTGACAATTTGTCACCAACTCACTGCCCTCTGATTTCAATCGCTCTTTAAGCTTATTCCAATATTTTCGAGCAGTTTGATAGTCGGGCTGTTGAATCAAGGCTTGTACCACATCCACCACCGAGAAAAACCACATTTCTGTTTTTTCATCGAAATGACGGCGGATTTTATAGACCTCGAAAAAAGTTGGAGTAGAATTTGAGTTCATTTAACTAACGAAATATAGAGATTTACTACTACATAAACAGCTGAAATTAAACCCAATAAAGCAAATCCCAGTAAGATATAAATTCTCCATTTTGGTACCTGAGGAGTAGGAAACACATCCAAAATTTTAGCGAAGCCCTCATCAGAAATAATCTGAGTAGTGACATTTTGAAAGGTTAATGGGTGAAAATACAAATAAGAAATTGTAATTTGTTGTGCCGGAACAAGTTTATCAATACGAATCTCTTTTTCAGTCGATCCTTCAATATTTACAACTTCATGCTGAATTGAGGGGTAAATTTCGTACCCAGGAAGTACTTTATGTTTAATCTTTAGATTATTAGCGGGAGATTTTCCAGGATTAAAAATGACAATAGAGTGAGTATGAACTTGAATATCAGTGCCTCCATTTGAACCTGGAGTTTTAAAACTTGAGACATGTCCATAATAGGCCGTAAGTTTTGCTTTCCTCTCAAATAACCCATCCCACATTTTTCCAAAGAGAAACGAACCTATAAGCGCTGATATTTGAACCAGAATTTTCCAATCAATTTCCATAGATTCCTATAGTAATATCTTCTAAAAAAACAATCAAACAATCTGCGCTCGAACCCGCTATTTCTCCCAACCAAAGGGAAGTTTTAAGGCTGTTCTGAGTGCAAAAAAAGTAGTGGTGGAGCTAACAGGGATCGAACCTGCGACCTCTTGCATGCCATGCAAGCGCTCTCCCAGCTGAGCTATAGCCCCATGAAGGACCCTTATCATACACGAAAACTCGGCGTTTAGAAAAGGGAAAAATTTAAAATGGTTTAGCTAAAAGTGATAAGCAACCGCACGTTGCTCAAACAAGGTATCCAGTTCATAAAACTGACGGATATCCACACTCAAAATATGCACCATAATGGCGTTTAGATCCAGAATAATCCAACCGCTTTCGGCTGATCCTGATACTTTTGGATGCTGAAAAAAATCAACATCAGGGTTTTCTTTTAAATACTCGCTGGCGGCCTGATCCAGATCTTTAAATAAGGCTTTAATATGAATAGGGTTTTTAGCACTGACAATTAAGGCAAAATCGGTAACCGCTGGGTTTTTAAGTTGGTAGGCACAAATGTTTAGGGCTTTTTTATCGTCTGCAGCAACGGCTAGGGATTTAAGTAGTTTTTCTGAAGATTGAAGTGGCAATGGACATCCTTTAACGAACAGGTTTTGACTTTAATTTTGCTTCGATTTGCGGCCAGTCTTTTCCAAGAACAATAGTCGCATCTATAGGCTTATCAAGCTTATCATAGACAATGATACGTGACGGGTCAATTGACAGCTTTCTGGCCAGCATCAAAATTGGAGTACCCTGCCCTTTCCAATCGACGATAACGGTTTGATCGTATTTTAAGGAGCCTGCGTTACCAATTCGGGTAACTTTAAAGCCTTGTTCCTGAAAAAGTTCGGCGGCTTTATTGGCCACATTGTCTTTTCCGTATCCGTTTAACACTTCGACTTTAAGTTCGAGGGAATCGTCAGGACGGGTTTCTTCTTCAACAGCTTTTGGAAGAACGATAGCATTTTGTTTTTTCGGGGTATCTCCAGCATTATTGAAACGCCATTGATCCAGAACAGGCTCGATAGTGGCTACATTAGGCTCCCAGTAACTGACACCTTTAATATCCATGGGTGTTCCATCTAACGTTACGGTTTGAATATCGCTGTTTTCAACACCTTTTTTAATCATCAACGCCATCGATACCATTTCTCTAAGTGATAAATCGGTCTCAACATTATCCCACAGGGCCTTCACCAGAAACGGAAGTTTCAACAGCTGACCGGAATAGACAATTTTATGCATCACTTCCTTTACAAAGCTCTGCTGACGTTCGATACGGCCGATATCAGCCTTTTCATCATGGCGGAAACGCAGATACTCTAAAGCTTCTTTTCCGTTCACATGCTGGCGGCCGGGATCAAAATGGATATGAAGTTTTCCGGCGTTGTCATCATAATTCATACGTTTGTTGATGGTGATATCCAAGCCCCCAAGCACGTTAATAAACCTCTCTACACCGGACAGTTTAATGACGATCGAATTATGGATAGGCACTCCCAGCAAATCGGAAATAGCCTGTTTGGCCAGTTTTTCCTTGCCAAAGGCATAGGCGTGATTCACCTTGGTTTCGCCAAGACCAGGCACTTTCATTTTGGTGTCACGGGGAATGGACAACAACGATAATTTTTGGGATTTGAGATTGATATGAACCAGCATAATGGTATCGGAACGCTGGGTTTCTGCGGTGTCATCCAATCCTAAAATAAGCACGTTAAGGCCTTTCAAGGTCACTCTTGGGCTGGCGTTCAATACAAAATCAGCAATAACCATGCTGCTAAAAATCCAGCCTAACATTAGCCAGCCAGCAAAAAAACCAAGTCCAATCAACGGGAATTTTACAAAACGTCTGGACACATATTTTTTAAGGAATTTAAAGCGTGAGGCCATATTACTGGATATGAACCCAGGTATCACGAATTTGGGAGGCGGTTAAAATGGATAGGTAATAATCCCGACATTTTAACGTGTAAGGATGAATGGTGTGACCTTTGGAGAGCAACGACACTAAATTTCCGATAACAATCGAGTAAGCCGCATGATCGAGATGTTCGTCAGCCAGGCGTTCGACATAGGTTCGGGTAGGAAATAAACGGCCAGGTTCGATGTAATCGGCTACAAAGACCAGGTTATCGAGCAGGGTCATCTCGTAGCGGCCTGTTGTGTGCCATTTTACGGCGCTTAGAACGTCTTCATCCGTAATACCCCATAACTGAGGAATGACCTCAGGAGCAATCAGGGCATGCCATACGGCTGTATATTTGTAGTATAAAAGCTCTGACCAGGATGGCTGTGCCAGTTGTTTTTCCATCACTTTTTTAGGCGTTAAGGCCTTGCAGCAATCGTGGATAAGACCAGCAAGGTAAGCTTTTTCGAGATGAGGGTAAGACCAGTGTCTGGCAAGCTGAACAGATACATCCGCAACACGCAACGAATGCTCGTAACGGGATGGAGGAAGCAGGGACTTTAAATCCTGCTTGATTTTATCTAGGTCAGCATCTCCTGTCATAGGACACTTATCATACAGGGTTTGAGGCCTATCAAGCAATTATTATCAGGATAAACATCCATAAAAGTCAGCTCAAAAATCAGATTTAAAAATACATATTCATTTCTAAAAGATGATAAGACACGGGATCTGCACCTAAAAAGTCGCCTTTTTCCTGTGTTGTAAAGGCATATTGCATATGGAACATCCATAAATCCAGGCCAACACCAAAACAGGGGTAGCCTTGATTCAAACCGATTCTGGCTGTCAAAACATCCTCCACCAGCGATTTTTCAACACCCATATACAGATTTTGAAACATATCGTTTTTGGCCATTTTATAATCGGCGGCCACAGCAAAACGCCCGACTAATGACCCAACCCAAGGCCAGTTCGACGCATCATAAGATTGAGCGTAACCCACAGTGGCCGTCATCGGAAGGGTTTCAGAATATTCACCCAATGAGACATTTCCGCTGGTAACCGTTCCTGTTAGCGTAGACCCAACGTTATTAAGCACCACACCCAGTTGTCCCGGGCCAAGAGGCATTGTCATTCCCACATCAGCACCAAACCCGGTTATTCCTACTGAACTGGCAGAGTTTAATACATTTCCAGATCCTGAAAGCAGGTTGGATACACCTTTTGAAAGGGTTGGACTTTTAGTGGCAGGATCGATAATTCTGGCTCTGTAGATGTATCGGCCAGACACACCAACATTAACAGGCGTATCAAAGAGGGAAAACGTTTGGGCCATCCCTATCATTGGAGATACATCGGCAAATCCTGAAAATTCCAGGCTTGGCGTTGTAGGGTTTATCAATTTAATTCTGATATTACTGCCAGCAAAACCTGCAGCTGCAAAACCAGGTGCTGTTACACCAACAAAAGACCCCATTCCGGGATTAATCGAAATATCCATGGGAGCGAGCTGTCCCAACTTATTTAAACGGGCTTCTGTTGTTGACGCATTAATGGCATCCTGAAAGGCACCATTTTTATCAAAAATACTTTGGCTAAGTCCAATATTAAAAGACAACGGCACGTAGACATGCGTTTTGCTTTTAGCCAACCCAGCCGGATTGGTATACAAAGCGTTTACGTCATTAACCATTGCAACACCGGCACCGCCCATTCCAAGCTGACGGATGCTGGTAAAAGCAAAATCATCGGCCACCGCAAAAAGAGGTTGGGACAAAGCTGTTACACAGAGAAAACCAAAAATGCTTAATGTATGGTGTAGTTTCATAAGAGTTCCTTTATTTATTGGCTTTCTTCATGATGTCGTTAATGGCACCCTGTACGGCATTGTTATCTGATGTAGAAAAAATGGTGATGGTGTGGTTATTGGAATCTGTATATTGATAAGGTTCACCACCCTGAACAGCCTCGTTTAACAATTTAAGCTTTGTAGGAACATCTTTTACCTTGTCTAATTCGGATTGCTGATCCGATGATAAGGTGCCACCTTTATCAAATCCGTTTTTTGCCTGATTAGCGTAATAATCCAGGGTTTTTCCATCCGAATCCGAAGCCATTAGTGTGGATAAAGCTGCTTTTACATCTACATTATTTTTTGCAGTAACCGTTCCATCATTGCCAATGTCGTAAACCTCATTCACTTTACTGACGATTGCCAAAGTATTGGCCATAGCCCGCGTTACCTGATAATTCGAGCCAATCGACGCATTGGTTGAGGCCGACAACGAATCTGCAGCATTCAATGCTTTTGCCGCACTGATTGCATCTGCCGCTGAAATGGTGGGCAAAACCGACAATAAATTCGCTGTTGGCTGTGTGCTGCTAAGTAGTTTGGAGGCCACTTCCACCGCTTTCACACCATTTTTCCCCAACAACGCTTCACCTTTTAAAAGCTGCGCCGTTTGCTTGTCTGATGTTGAAGCTGCCGAGGAATTTATCACCTGATCGGCCAGAGACACTGAAGTCGAATAATCGGTACCTTTGTTATTGTTCGATTTGATCTGATCGATAGCCGATTGAGATTTTGAGTTGGACAATCCTTTAAATAAGCTTACGTTTCCGCACCCGGCAAGAAAAACCATTAAAGAAAAAACGGCGATTGTTTGCAGCCATGATTTCATAGGGAGCCTCCTTCTGGAAAATTGATATGTACATAAAGTAATCACGATTTACTTAAGCCAGATTACTTCAAAATACTCTGAATGCAAAAAATATTCCCCATTTTAGACGCTTTAAACCACCCAAAAATGACCAGACCCAATTAAAGACTCCAGTTCCTGATAGGTTTTAGGCTCGTCAGCTATCCAGAATTTTTCATGGGATAACACCGATTGTTCACCTATAATAAACTGCAGTGGAATAGGCCCTCTGTTTAAGGAACATAATTTTTTAAGCTGCTCGTATAGGGAGGGATCATCGATATTTTCGGTATCTACATATAATTTTTTATGTGTATTTTGAGTGAGAGGCTCGATATCCGAACAGGACAACGACAGTTCATCCTGACTAAGGCGGATACGACCAGTTACACGCACGATGGCGTCATCGGTAAAGTGTTTGGAAAAACCTTCAATTTTATCCGAAGGGAAAAAGACAACGGTAAGTGAGCCTGTCATATCTTCAAGCTCGCCAATCAGCATTTCGCGTTTTTGTTTGGTGATGGTTTTTCTGCATTGAGACAACATGCCGGTTAAAACAACGACTTTACCTTCGTCTTCAGCTTTTAGCTCTTCAATGGTAAAAGGCAATTTGCCCAATTTGGCAGCAATGGCTTCCAATGGATGACCGGAAATAAACAATCCCAATAACTCTTTTTCAAATTTCAATTTATCCAGATCACTAATGTAAACAGCCTGCTCGGGATTTAAGACCAGATCTGCGGCTGGATCATCGCTGCCGAAAAGGCTGAACTGGCCTTGATTGCGTTCTCTGACAATAGTCTGGCATTGATCCAGAATGCGTTCGTAATTACCAAGCAGCAAGGCTCGGCTGGAGAGGCCATCACAGGCACCGCTTTTAATCAGACTTTCAAAAACCCGTTTATTCACCTGTTTTAAATCCACTTTCAGGCACATATCCCCAAAAGACGCATAGCCGTTTTCACGGTTTTTTATCACGGTTTCAATAGCACCTTCACCCACGTTTTTAATAGCACCCAATCCAAAACGGATGGCATTGGGGTTGGTTTGTATCGTAAAGGTAACACCGGAATGGTTTACATCTGGAGGCAAAACCTGAATGCCCATTTGTTTACATTCGTTGATATAAATGGACACTCTGTCGGCTACGCCTAAAACGCTGGATAATAAAGCTGTCATATATTCCATGGGGTAATTGGCTTTAAGATAAGCGGTTTGAAAAGAAATTAAAGCATAGGCCGCACTGTGAGATTTGTTAAATCCATATTCGGCAAATTTGTAGCACAATTCAAAAATATAGCGGGCTTTAACCTCGGGGAAACCTCTTTCGAGGGCACCTTTGACAAACTCTTCCCGCAGTTTATCCATTTCTTCTTTTTTCTTCTTTCCCATGGCCCGACGAAGCATGTCGGCCTGACCCAGAGAGAATCCGCCAATTACGCTGGCAATTTGCATAACCTGCTCCTGATACACAATCAGACCATAGGTTTCTTTCAGGATAGGTTCAAGTTCGGGAAGATCATATTTTACCGTGGTTTTTCCAAGCTTATTCGATACAAAGTCACTCACCATTCCAGAACCCAAAGGACCAGGACGATATAAGGCAAGAGCCGCAATAATATCTTCAAACACACGAGGCTGCATGTCTTTAATCAAGGCACGCATCCCACGACCTTCAAGTTGGAAAATACCTACTGTATTTCCTGTACAAAGCAAATCGTAAGTTTTTACATCATCAATTGGAAGATTATCCAGATCCAGCTCAACACCATGATTTTTTTTGATTAAGGCCAACGCATCCTGCATAACGGTGAGGTTTCTTAAACCCAGAATATCCATTTTCAACAGGCCCACTTTTTCCAGATCCGTCATGGAAAACTGGGTGACAACCTGCCCATCATTTCGGATAAGCGGCACCATACTTGAAAGAGGATCACGGGAAATAACAACACCGGCAGCGTGCATGGAGGTATGACGAGAAACTCCTTCAAGCTGGATGCCTACATCTATAAGCTGCTTAAATTCTTCACTGGATTCATATAATTTTTTAAGTTCGGGAACCTGTTCCAGGGCATCGGGAATACTGGTGTATTGACCTGGAGCAGAGGGAATCAGTTTGGCAATGCGATCTACATCTTTCAAGGGAACATTTAAAACACGCCCCACGTCACGGATAACGCCTCGGGAGGCCATGGTACCAAAGGTGGCAATTTGAGAGACATGGCCAGCTCCGTAATGTTTAACCAGGTAATCGATAACCTCGCCACGTCTGCGGATACAGAAATCCAGATCGATATCGGGCATGGATACCCGTTCTGGATTCAAAAACCGTTCAAAAAGCAATTTGTATCGAATCGGATCGATTTTCGTAATATCCAGGGCATAGGCCACAATAGAACCGGCAGCAGATCCCCGACCTGGGCCAGTTGGAATCCCACTGTCGTTTGCATACTTTAAAAAATCATAAATAATCAAAAAATAAGGCGCATACTGCATGGGTTTGATAACGTTCAGCTCAAACTCGGTACGCTCTTTTAATTCGGGGGTGATGGCTCCATATTTTTTTTCCACACCTTCCCAGACCAGTTTTTCGAGATAATCTTCGGCAGATAAATTATCGGGACACTCGAATCGAGGTAAAGTAACCTGTTCTGTTTCAATTTTTAGATGACATTTGGCAGCAATTTTTACCGTATTTTCAATGGCTTCAGGAAGGTCTTCAAACAAAGCCGTCATTTCTTCGGCCGATTTAAAATACAGTTCTTCGGTTTGAAGACGGCCACGGGTTTCATCGTGGATAAGTTTACCGGTCTGGATACAGGTTAAAATATCCTTGATATAGGCACCTTCCCGATTAATATAATTCACATCGTTTAAGGCAACTATCGGGATATTTTCCTGCTTGCCAAGCTCTACCATGGCCTCGTTTGTAATGTCTTCCATGGGAAAACCGGCACGATGAAGTCCCAAATAAAAATCATCCCCATAAAGCTTTTTAAGGTCGTTTGCTGCTTTTAATGCCGTGTCTTTATCGTTTTGTCGAAGTGGATATCCCACAGGGCCACGCATCCCGGAAGAAATAGCAATTAAGCCTTCCGTGTATTGAGACAGATGATGCATATCAATACGAGGTTTATAGTAAAATCCCTCAAGATGGGCGATGGTCACAAGTTTAATAAGATTTTGATAGCCCTTAAAATCCTTACACAATAAAATAAGGCGGTTTAAGCCTCTTTCTTTTACGGTGATATCGGGCGTAATGTACATATCACAGCCAACAATAGGGTTAAGACCTTTGCTTTTGGCCTGAAGATAAAACTGGATAACCCCGTACATGGTTCCGTTGTCGGTAAGGGCAACAGACTCCATACCGCTTTCCCTGGTCTTGGCAATAAGATCAGAAATACGGATGGGACATTCAAGAAGCGAATACTCGCTGTGACAGTGCAGATGGATAAAAGACATAGGTCTCGATTATGAGGGGTTTATGATAATTGATCAACCACAGAAGTGTGGTGGATTTACAGCTTTCAGAATCCGGCTGGCCAGATTTCCAGTTTCATGGGTGGGATCATCAGAAAATCGGTCGGCAATCATAAGCAGTCGGTCATAGGCATGAAACTCATCAAAAATAGCTTTAAACGTTCCTGAAGATTGAGACAACAGCGAAAAGACAGTAACAATCGTGTGATGTCTGGGAAGAAAAGGATCCTGATTGGACTCTGGCAAACATAATCCCAAGGCTTCAATTTTGTCAGGAGCAGACAACAACGTTTGGAAAGACAAACGCTGCTGCACCATAATATGCAGGATTTCAACCGCCATATCCCGTAAACCGTCCTGGCTGATCTCATCAAAAATCAAGGCTACAAACTGCTGTTTTTGAAAAGGCTGCAGCACATCTTCATTGTTAAACACAAATCTGAACAGATTATAAAGGGCATCCTGGCGGTTTTTTAAGGGATTTTCATGGGTTGCCGAAGGGGTATTATGCAGGGTCATCTGTTGGGTGAAGTACTGTTCAGACTCGGTTTGAAGACCGGTAACGGAAACCACCCCATCAAAACCATCACTTGAGGCCGTTCCAGAGCTGGCATTTCGGCTAAGATGTCTGCCATACGAACTGAAATGTGACGGAGGACTAAGCAGATTAGGTTCTCCATACGCTCTTACCAGAGTGGCGTACAGGTTATCCAAGGGCGGATAATACCAGATCGCATAAATATTCAGATCATTTGGCACATCCGGTGCAAGCCAGTATGGATGCTCGGAATTGCTGTCCAGCACCTTTAAAGCAGAGGGATGTCTCGTATTTTTATCCAAACTTACACAAACGGAATGTGCCTGTGTGGAAAAAAACTCTGTTGAATCTATTAACGCTCTTTGGCCACTGCTGCTCAAATCAGCAACAAAGTCGTAACGGTCGTCGTCATCTGAATCCAATAGGGCCACTTCTCCCTGCACAATCAGGCCTCGATGCTGTTTTGCAAATTTCACAAGATCAATGTGGTCGATATGATCGATAGGAATTTTTTGAAATCCAAGTGACACATATAAATTTTCCTGGGCAACCCCAACGTTATGCGTTTCTGTTTTTAAAAAGGTTTTTAATGAGGAGAGACTAAGCTCCACAGCCGATAATCTGGACAAAAATTCAGCCGGTGTCAGTGGTGTTTCATCAGCAGCATTAACAGGAAGCGGTTTTTGCAATACGTTTTGGATAAAATCATGATAAAAAAACACTCGGAACAATCCCGATACAAACGTTTTCCAGGACACCGTTTTTGCAAGTTGTTTGTACAAATCCTCACCTAAAATATGTTTGGCTTTTACTACAAACGCATTGTAATCAGCACTGGATGTTCTGTTTGTATCAAAATCATCACAACGTTTACATAAAGCCTCAAGCCCAGGCCGGTAAGCATAATCTGGAACCCTTGCGAAAAAAGTAAGTAACGAAACAACAAAACAGGTTCCCTCTTTTTGAGTATGAAGGTCCTGACTATGCAGGTTGCGTGGATAAAATAAAGAAACAGACAGCAGTTTGTTAAACATGAAAAATCCTTAGTAAAAACAGAGTGAATATCGTGTTGAAAAGAGTATGGGTAGTATGAAACCGAGAAGGAATGACGGCGGATAGTATCCTAACGAATTGTCTTTAAAAAAACCAGATTGGATGAGTTGACAACCAACAATTTGACTCTACACTAAAATTATCGATAAACACAACAATAAAGGGATATTAGTGCTTGAGTCATGAAAGGACTTAACATGCATACCCTTTTCACTTTTTCCACACTGCCGCAATACAAAAACGTTGCCGTTTCAGGAGTCAACAACGGGTTCAGTTTCGAGCCATCCATTTTCCTCTCCCGGCTAACCAGCGAGCAGACGTTCACCGAAACCTTCGCCTGGCTTTACACACACCTTCGATCTGATTACAGCCGTGAAAAAGCACTCAATCTTTTAAAGATCTTAAAAAAACACCAGGACGTTTGTGGGGAAGATATTTTTTTTAGAACCTATAATTTTAAATTTATGGAGAAAGACGGCCTGGATTTAATCGTATTTAAAAGCACGTTTGAGCCTGAATCCTGGTCCAATGTTTTAAAAACAGGGATCACCACACATTTACAGTCACAGGAAAACTGGGATGGAAAAACCATGTGTGAGGTAGGATGTGGAACAGGTTTTTTATCCTTATGCCTTGCGAAAATGATGCCGAAAAGCCATATTATCGGGGTAGATTATAATCCAGATGCGGTGCTGTGCAGCAACATTAACGCCGTATTAAACGGGATAACCAATGCAACATTTAACCAATCGGATTTGCTGGGTTCGGTTAGACCGCCGCAGGACTCATACGTAGCGTTGATTGTGGCCTGTCTACCGCAAATTGTAAGTCCGGGGCTTAGAACAGAAACCGTAATTATGGATACAGATTTAGCTGGCAAGGAATCCATCAGCCATTTTGCGCCGCCTCAGGGTAACGAATGGGATACCTCAGGATTGGGTTTAAATGCACGATTTTTAGAACAGGTGAAAGAGAGATTTCCTCAGGCAACCGTGCTGCTTAATCTTGCCGGACGTCTGGGGCAGGATTTCATCAACACTTTTTTTAAACAGCTTGGATTTGCAAGCACAGCCCTGTATACGGCAACATTCCCTCAAGCCTCTACCGGTGTAGACAGTCCTACCAATATTTCTGCATTTTCAGCCTGGGAAAAGCAACAGCAGGGTATTACCTGTGATTTCTTTTTAAACGCTGATGGCACAGAAAAAGTATCCGCTGAAAAAGCTCAAAAGCTTTTAGACTCAGGAACCGCTGTGTTTCACACCGTTACGGCACACCAGCTAACACATTTAAACTACTGATGAACCGGAAAATCATTGCCCTGCCCCAGTGTCTGGATTACGGAGACATAGAAGGATCCCTGTCGCTAAGAAAAACCTGGGCCGCCGTTATTCACGCCACCACAGGTTACCGCTGGGCAGAAGAATGTCTGATTGTTCTTCCCTCCAAAAAAACACTGGAACGCAGCCTGGATCTCATCTATCCACATGAAAAACCTGTATTGAAAAACATGGCAGATAAACCCGTTATCGAAAAAAACGGCGATACCCTGTTTTTTCAGGAAATCACCACACCAACAGGCGATACCCTCTGCCTGGTTTTATCCCAAAATCCCCAGTGTATCTCCGATTTAAAACTTCTGGCAGAGTTGACCTACAGCCGTATTCCACTGGTTTCCGAACAACGTATGGAACAGCATCTGGCCTTGCTAATAATCCCACCGTATCAAACTATCGCTATCGGTTTTACACCGGAATATACCTCATTTAGAAAAACAAGCGGCGCCATCAAAGCCTTCACATCCGATACAACAGAAGCCAGCCGGGTTGTCGATGCCCAAACCATCGCCTGGGATTATGGCTCCAACCAGCTACCAATGCCCCCATTATTCTGGAACTGGCTTCACCATGCGTCACGCTCACAAACCGAAACCACAGACCTCGACCCCGTTGTCTCAGCTTATCTTGAAAAAGAGTTCCACTTAAAAACAAGCCATCTGGCTTACGGACTTGGAACAGCACCTCTTTTTGAAGCCACTATTTCGGTGTTAAAACAACAGGTTCCCGGAATAACCGCTGTTTTCCCGCAAGGTGCCTATGGCGAGTTCATCAACACCTCAAACCTGCATGACATTCCCATCCATTGTATTCAGACTCAAAAAGCAGACGGATTTAAACTTACACCTCACCATTTGGAAGAAGCAGCCTCCAGCCATAAAGGTCCTTTGCTGATTTATATTAACGCCCCCTTTATCAATCCCACAGCGCAGCAATACAGCACGGAAGAGCTTACCTGTTTAAAGAAAACGGCAGACTCCATCACGGCTGCAACCGGGCAACCTGTTATTTTCATCATCGACACCATTTTTAATGGGTTGCACTTTGGATCAGACACAAAACCCGACTTAAATCTGTCAGCCTTTTCAGAAGATATTGTTCTGGGAGGTGTTTCAAAACAAGCCGCTTTGGGAGGATTACGATTTGGATGGTGTTCAGCTCCAACCTCATTTTTTGCAAAAACCATTCAGGACATTGCCGACACACCACCTACCACTGTGTTAGGAGTAGTCAGACAATTTTACAGCGCTTTGCAGGAAGATCTTCCCGAACTGATACGTCATTTTGATACCCAGCTGGCTACCCTTAAAAGGAGAGAAGACATACTCACACAATGCCTAAACGCCTTCGGATGGTCTGTTTTACCTCCAAAAGGAGGATTATTTCTGGTTGCAAAACCTCCAGACACCTGGACTCAAAAAGAAGACGCAGCGACTCATATTTTTGAAGACATTAATCTTAGAGTGAACAGCGCAAAATGGACGGGACTTATAGAAGATGGATACTGCCGGTTTTTATTATCCGTAAGAGAAGCCGATTTTCAGGACGGCATGCACCGATTAAGACAGTATCTTCAGCAAAAAGATCACAGTTCTTCAAATCGAATCGTCTAAAAAAATGGTTGCAAAAAAAGACAATCTCTACCGATAATAAAGAATATTATTCACTTTACATATACTGATGGGGATTCCTATGACACATTTTAATAAACAGCTTGCCTTGACACCGATTGATCCTTTAGCTCGCCTCAACCCTGAAGAACGTGCCCAAGCAAGAGATCTTCTCACCTCTTTACTGACGATGGGCCTAACCTTCCTTGTAACATTTGGAACAGGTGAAGGATTAAAAACCATGTTTTCGGAAGAACGCCCCGGAGTTTCTGATGCCACCTATCAGGGAACAAGCCCAAATAAAGCCTTTCCCAGCGGACACACCCTGGAAGTTGTGTCATTGGGATTATGCTCGTTATATCTGTTAACCATGTTGTCTAACTCCAAATCATTTGAAGGGGTGCGTCCTGCTCTAAAAAAATCGCTTGAAACCCTAAGGGACGGTCTAAAAAAATATGCCACCTATACCCCATTAGTCGCCATGATAACCGGAGCCTTACGTATTTCTGCTTCGGCTCACTTCCTCAAAAATGTCCTGTTCAGTGTGGGTGCTGCCAACGATATTTTTGACCTGGTAAAAATGAATAGGGACACAGTAAATCTAGCTAACGGACAACCCAGAACAGAGATGGAAAATCCTTTCGGTGACAGCCCGCTTAAATTTGCAGCCATGAGCCTGATGTTAGGACTTGTTGACGGAGACCAACGTGGCGTCTCAGTAGGTCTCGCACTTACATTTTTATTTTTATATCTGGTCTCTCTTATGATTCAAAACAAGGTTATGAATAGAATTGCCGAAAGTCAGCCTGCAAGCCTGGAAGCCCCTGCCGCCGCTCAAACAAGTTTTGAACCTGGAAAAATAGGACAGCTTTTAACTCCTGAAATGTTAGTAGCCCAAATTAATGGGATGGAAGAAGGGCCACTAAAAGAGTCCATGATAAACCTACTTGAACATCGCGATGATTTTGAAAAAACAACCATTTCCCTAACCCTGGCACTGACAACATGGAGTGGTTTAGCTCAGGTATCTCAACCCGTTGCAGATCTTAATGACAGACTGGCCTCTCCGTTTGGACCTCATAATATCGATTCACCTGCTGTAAGAGCCATTGCAGATAAAGCCTCTGATGGATTCAGGTATGCAGCCTGGTTTACAGGGGGATTAACAGGGCTACTCACTCTGGTTGATGCTCGGGAAAGCCATGCCGAACAGAAAAGCCAACAGCCCTATGCAGATATGACTCGCAGCGTGGTAAGACCTGGGAGTGTGGCTCTCATGGAAATGACTTCCGTTGTTCCAACTGAACAAAGCTAATTACTAATTATGTCTCATTTTAGCCACGGCGTAACCACAAAACAACAACCATTGGATGCCCTTTTGAAGCAGCTTGATCTTCAAACCTATCCGTTTGTAAGAATGGATCAGGTCCATGGCAGTGATATTTGGGAATACAAAAAAGGCGATCCCCTGCTCATTCCGTCCGTCGATGCCATTTTTACCCAGGAAAAAAACGTGGTTCTCAGCGTCCGCACAGCCGATTGCCTGCCCATTCTGTTTTATCATCCAAGCGGCCTCATAGGCGGCATTCACGCCGGAAGAGCCAGCACCATTAAAGACATCACCTTCAAAACATTTACACTTTTAAAACAACAATTTGGACTTCAAGACAATTTTTGGATAGAGTTTGGCCCTGCCATTTGCAAAGACTGCTATCAAATTGATCCTGTTGAAGATATTCATTTTGATTTAATTGAGGAAAACAAAAAACAGTTGGCTTCGGTTTTAGAAATGGATAAAAACACTCTTGATATACGACTGGAGTGTACAAGCTGTAAAAATGACCGTTATTTTTCATACCGAAAAGAAAAAACAACCGAACGCCTTTTATCAGTAATTGCCCGCCTGAAATAAAAGACTGGCTGCCATCAATCATTGCATATTCATCAAAAACTCTGTACGATCCGTTCGGGGCGAGACAACCGCTGGTAACGCAAGTTACTGGAGGAAAGTCCGGGCTCCACAGAGCAGAATGCCTCCTAACGGGAGGGAGGTCAGCAATGACCGACGGCAAGTGCCACAGAAAATTACCGCCTGATGACGCTTTGGCGAAGTCGGGTAAGGGTGAAAATGTGAGGTAAGAGCTCACGGTAGTTCCTGGCAACAGGGCTACGGGTAAACCCCATTCGGAGCAAGATCAAATAGGAGGAGAGAGGCTGCTCGTCTCGTTTGGATTCTCGGGTTGATCGCTAGAGCCACTTGGTGACAATTGGCCCAGATAGATGGTTGTCTTAAACACAGAACCCGGCTTATCGCCCCAAACTATAAGCCTCAAATAATAATGGTCACCTAAAGTTAAATAACAGGTAATTTTACGGTGACAGTGGTTCCCTTGCCCTCTTCACTATCAATCACTACATGGCCTAAATGGTCACTAACAATTCTAAATACAACACTTAAGCCCAATCCATGCCCAAAGGTTTTTTTCTTTTCGCCCACAAAAAAGGGATCCCAAACTTTTGGGATATCACTCCTGGGTATTCCATAACCGGTATCCGTAATGTGTACAACAATATCCTCATTTTCCTTACTGGCAGTAACAGTCAACACCCCACCAACCGTCATAGATTCGCACGCATTTTTAATAAGATTTGTAAAAACCATTACAAGATCGTCCTGCACACCCTTCAAAGCAAGCTCCTGAGGAATATCCTGTTTTAACACAATGTGTGAAGGCACTAATTTTAAAGAAGGACTAATCACATCATGAATATAGATCTGGGTTTCCACTCTTTTATTAGTGCTGGAAAGAGATAAACTTTGATTAATAATCAAGAGCGATCGATCAATTTGTTCAAAAATATCTTTCTTAAACATTTCCAAATTATGAGAAGGAGTAAGCTGATCAACAGCCATACGAATAATCGAAAGCGGTGTTTTAAGCTCATGATTGTATTCTTTAACAGCTAAAGTTAGAGCTGCAATTTTTTCTGATTGAGCCACTTTTCTCTCAAGGTCATACAATTTTTTTTGATTTTGATTAAAATCACTTTGAATTTTTTCATACGGACGCATCCGATCCAAAAATACACCTACGGTTGTTATAATTACTTCAAAAAGCTCCATGTCAGTCGACAAATAGTCAGCTTCAGATGCACGCTGACCTACAACCACAATGGCTTCCAAAGTTTCTGGAGAATGCAATGGAATGACTACAGCATACTTTGATATTTCAAGTGGCAAGGATGCCGCAAAAACCTCTTGTGAAAGAGATTTATAAGAAACCGGATGAAAAATCTTAGAAAAAGCCTGAATAAAAGCATTGTTATATGTAAATTGATGTATCCGAACACCCTTTTTATCATAGACAATGTACGTTGAACTAGTGTCTCTTTCTTGAGTATCTAAAACGATAATGTGAAATTCTTTCAGTTGTAAAATATCATCCAGTACTGTTGCTACAGATAAAACAATAGATTGCCTGTCAAACACGTGTGAAAGCCTAGAGGCAATAGACCGCACAACATCCTGTGGATTATACCAATCTGATACCCAAAATCGATCTGTTGATGTTTGCAGAAATTGCCTCATTTTACCACCATAAACAGCCCAGATTATTCCAGAAATAATTATAAGACATAGCCTTGTTAATTCGTCCGTCGTAACTGAGAAAATAAAGAGAGTTGTCAGTATTACGCCAACAAAAATTAACCCGTAAGCAACTATGCGGTTGATTATGGTTCGTATACCCAAGAGTTCATGTTTTGTAATAGCGTATGAAAATCCCAAAACGATAAAGATAGTCGAAATTGGACCTAAACGCACAAATTCCTTATAACCTAAAATCGGAAGTACCAGATTTGCCAATGAAGCACTTATAATAAACAATGCCATGCTTAAAAAAAGTACCCGAAGCTGGCTTTTTAGCTGGGGATCGGGTTGTTTGTATTTTTTAATAAGGTGATATAAACCTCCTACACCCAATCCAAACATATATATGGAAAAGAAAAAGTAACCTGGGCCTATATCAAACATTAACTTACCCTGCAAAAGATGGGCATTAGAAATCGTGTATTTATTAAAAACAGCTATAAAAAACAAGACAAAAAGTAAAGCATTCAGCTTACTTACCCTGTAAGAGGATGTTCCTGGAAAAAAGGCTGAAAAATAATAAAAAGCATTTCCGTATACTAATGAAACCGCCAACATAGATTGCGTAATAAAATCTAAATAGGAGTAAAAAACAGAGGGTGTATACGCACAGAAAAAAGAAAAAACCCACATCGAAAATCCTATACACATTATAAACAGGACAAACGATAGTCGTGTTTTCTTTTTAAAGAAAACTATTCCTCCAATAAATGCGTTTAGGAAAGCTACAATAATCAATAAAAATTGTGCTATGAAAGCCATTGTTGCGTATATGTCTCCCTTGTTAATTCCATTAGTTGCCAAATAACCGGCTGATTATTT
Source organism: uncultured Candidatus Marinamargulisbacteria bacterium (assembly GCA_964517775.1). Lineage (GTDB taxonomy): Bacteria > Margulisbacteria > Marinamargulisbacteria > SXXA01 > JAHFDB01 > CAZFCP01. The sequence goes on from CAZFCP010000016.1 coordinate 18,612, forward strand.
TTATCCAAAAATCCCGAAAAAGAAATAGGCGGGCACTCCTTGCATTTTACAAAACCTGCGTTCAAATACAAATCGCCATAGCGTTTGGATGAAGAGTCATATAAACAAAATGCACGAGAAATCGATAAGTCATTTAGAATTTTTGCTGTCTTTCTAAAAAGGTATTCTAATACTCTAGGCTCACTATAAATAAATGAATTAATATCAACAACATGTTCCTGACTTAGTTTATTCATGCTTAAATTATCTACAGACCATAAAACCATCCCATCTTCAAAAGGAATCGACAACGATTTTGTTTTAAGGGTACATCGTAATACAGCAGAAATTTTTTGATTAATCTGGTTTGTAATGCTTATGCAAATAGAATGTAAATCGTATTGAGTATCATATCGAAAACTAAATCCAGAATAGCCTGCTTTTGAATAAGATTTCTCCAAAAAATCCTTAACAACTAAGGTATGCCTCAGTGAAGCCGATGGCTTAAATACATGACATAAATAAGGAATATCGATACCAGCTTTAGTAATGGTAAATGGCTCAATACTCATACCAGGAAAAAAATCGAAAAGATCAACTAACTCCTCATAAAAAACAGCTGATTCGTGTATTCTTTCAGAAGTTATTTTTGAAAAAAAGGTACTAGTAGAACCCAAAGAATCTGAAAAAACCATAACATCTCCAAAAAATTAGAAGATATTCTTCCTTTTTAGGAAGACTCTAAGCATTAATAGAACCAGGAAATCTTTAATAGTAAAAAAATCTTTTGGTTTGGAATCGAGATCAAGCGGGGTAGCAAGAGAATCTGGGCAAGCTTGTACAGATATGGACAATGTAGAACCTTTTTTTAACGACATAGTCGTTCCCTCCTTTTAAAGGCGATTCCCATGTAAAAATAGTCGCAAAGCAAAGGCAAAACCTTTCAGCTGTGAGGCTGAATGTTTACAGAAATCTAAATTGTTATGGAATGTCTTTAGTATAGCTTTAGAAAATGAAAAAGCGAATTTTGCCTTGTACTAATCCTCTTTATCCCGCTCCGTAAGCCATTGATACCGTTGCCCAAACTTTGTAATCTTCAGCTGAGCCTGTCTCAAATTATCCAACGTGTAATGCCTCCAGCTAAATCAAGCAAAAATAAGAGAAAGATTTTGGGTTCAGTTCAAGAACGTCTTACCTGTCAAAATAAGATCTAAATTTTTGCCTTGAATTTCTTTTAAATTGTGTGTGGGTTTTATCAATCAAATGGGATGAAATTTTTAAGCATAAAATCTGGTTTAACAGATTTTGAAGTTGGAGTTTATCGATAGGTTTGACAAGGTACCCAGCTACCATTCCATAATCTGGGTGGATTGCCTTAGTCGTATACTCTTGTGAATTGTACGCAGAGAGAATAATGACAGGAATATATCGATGATAGGCATTAATTTTCTCATCTTGCCTAAGTTGCTTTAAAAACGTAAGTCCATCCATGTCGGGCATTCGTATATCTAGCAAAATACACTTAATTTCGTTTTCAGCAAAACCTAAAAATCGGCGGTGTTTTTTCAATAACTGGAAAGCTTCGACACCATTATTAGCAATAACAGCACGATAGTTACCTATTGCTTCCACATAATTTGCAATAAGCTCTGCTTGTTTTTTTTCATCTTCAACAACTAAGATTACTGTTTTTTTAGACATTATATCCCATTCTAAATTATTTAAACTCACGCCTTTTTTCTTTAGTTTTTCTATTCATTACGATTGTCATCTTGCAACACAGACACTGAAATAGCGTTGTTTGAATTAATACCTAAACGCAGTTCTTCTGCCATTTTCTGGTATTTATCAACAAAGGGCTCCCTCAATATTTTTTTGCAAAAAAACTCCCATAGCTCTTCAAAAACCCTTCCTATACCTTCAATTAACCCAACCAAACAGCTAAAAGGAGTTAAAACAATAAAAATACCTATGTGAGATAAAGAAGTAAAAAATGGATGGTAAGGGTGTATTTCACCTGATTTAAGGCTACTCATTGCTTTCCGTATTTCCTCTTCTTTACTTCCATTTTGAAACATTGTGAATAACATTTTTGAATTAAAAAGTTCATTGTAAGCTTCAGGATTGTGCCTGCTAAGCATATAGTCTTCTTTAATATAACGAACCAAATCTTCAAAATTACCCACAAGCTTACCAATAAATCCTATTGGCATTCCTAAAACAATAGATATAAGACCTAAAAAAGGAATAGCTAGTAACTTTAAAGCCGTTTTCTTCCACATTTTTTTTCATTCATAATATTTTTTTAAGACTGAAATTTAATCATACGTCAATCACTTATGATCATCAAGAAATTCATATAATACTTAAATATACAAAAATAAAAAAATAACACTATGTAAATTAATCCAAGCTAAAGGAGGTAAAGGTGCCAGGGTTGTAAGGTAGAAGAGGTGCCAGGGTAAAATTTACTCGAAACCTTCCAAACTTTATGCTAAAGTAACCCCATGTCATTTCTACACGAACTCGACCAATTAATTGCATCCCGAAAAGAAACAAAACCTGAGGGTTCCTACACCACCACCCTTTTTAATTCTGGATTAGACAGAATTCTACGTAAAGTTGGCGAAGAAACTGGCGAAGTCATTATCGCGGCAAAAAATCACGATAATAACGAGCTGGTTAACGAAACATCCGACCTACTTTTCCATCTGCTTGTGATGCTTCATCAGCAAGGGTTGTCCTTAAAAGATGTTGAGGCTCTTCTGGAAAAACGTCATGCCTCAAAATAATCAAAACAAACAGGCAGCTTTTGGAATTGGTGCATTAAGTCTTGTGGCTTTTGCTTTTTTGGTGTGGCTGATTTATCTAAAACCAAAACCTGAAGGTCCGGTTCCTGAGATTTTTCTGATGTTGCCTGCTTTAAACAGTTTGTTTAACAGCTTGAGTGCAATGTGTCTGGCGCTTGGAATTTGGTTTATCAAGCAAAAAGACAAAAAGAAACATATGACAGCCATGTTATCGGCGTTTATTTTTTCCACGCTTTTTCTCGTATCTTATGTGGTGTACCACAGTGTTCAGGGAGATACCGTTTTTGTAGGACAAGGACTTATTCGTCCGGTATATTTTTTCATTTTGATTAGCCACATTTTACTTACAATTGCAGGTTTACCACTTATTTTAGGCACATTTTTTCTGGCATTCACTCAAAAATTTGAGTTACACAAAAAACTGGCACGGTGGACATTTCCAATCTGGATGTATATTTCAGTGACCGGAGTCCTGATTTATTTTCTTCTAAAATTTGCTAATTATTAGCATCGCCAAAATCAGCATCTAATACCAACGCATTCACAAAGCATCAAAAATTTCGTATAGTATCTGGGTTATGAAAAACACTATTCTTGTTCAAAAATTTGGTGGAACATCTGTTGGCAGCATTGAACGTATCAAAGCTGTAGCAGAAAGAGCCATCGCCACTCAAAAAACCATCCCCAATCTTGTTATCGTTGTATCTGCCATGGGCGATACTACAGACGATCTTATTGCTATGGCCAAACAGTTATCTACTCAGCCATCTGCACGTGAATATGACGCCTTAATCTCTACCGGAGAAAACGTCTCAGCCGCTTTAGTGGCTATGGCTATCCAGGCTCAGGGCGGAAAATCTGTTTCACTTACTGGCCCTCAAGCCGGTGTTAAAACCGAAGATACCTACTCCAAAGCAAAAATCACAACCGTAGACACAACCCGCATTAAACAGGAACTGGCCGAAGGAAAAATCGTTGTTGTAACGGGTTTCCAGGGTCTAAACCGTTTTGGAGACGTCACCACTATCGGACGAGGAGGATCAGACACCTCAGCCGTTGTGCTTGCCGCCGTACTTGGCGCCGAAGTCTGCGAAATTTATACCGATGTTGACGGTGTCTACACAACCGACCCAAGACTGGTAAAAACAGCCTCAAAATTAAAAGAAATCTGTTACGATGAAATGCTAGAACTGGCCTCTTTGGGAGCCAAAGTTCTTCACCCACGCTCTGTAGAGTGTGCCAAGGAAAATAATATTATATTACACGTTCGCTCGTCATTTGTTGCAGATGAGGGCACTCTTGTTAAGGAGGAAGGTCAGATGGAAGGCAATAAGCCGGTTACAGGCGCTACATTAAGTCAGGAAGAATCCATGATTTCGGTTATTGGCATTCCAGATAAACCAGGATTTGCAAGCACAATTTTTTCAAAATTAGCCGAAGCGTCTATCAGCGTGGACATGATTATCCAAAGCAGCGAGCAAAACGGCTCTAACAACATCACCTTTACTGTAGATGAAAACGACCTGGATCAAGCCTTAACACTTACAAAAACCCTTGCATCTTCTATTGGAGCTACCGGTGTAGCCTCAGATCCGGCACTGGCCAAAATTTCTATTGTTGGGGTTGGCATGATTTCAAAACCAGGAATCGCAGCCAGAATGTTTTCTACCTTAGGTAAAAACAACATCAATATTAAATTGATCTCAACCTCAGAAATAAAAATTTCCTGCGCTATCAGCAGAGCTGACGCCGTAAAAGCCCTACAGGTTTTACACAGCGAATTCGAACTCGATAACAAGTAGGCTGAATGGATTTTCTTTCTCTCTGCATTATTGGAGCGGTAGTGTGTATATGCTCGCTACCCTTCCCGGTTCTTTTAGAGAATATTTTTGGCCATTTACGCCTTAAAAAAGATTCCCTTACAATTCCAAATACAAAGATTATTTTCTTAAAAACCCCGGTTATTCTGGCCTTGGGTTATGCGCTTGATTTTATAAAAGGGATGTTACTGTTTTACACCGTATCCCGATTTGCTGAAGGTGATGTGGGACTTCAGCTGATTTGTTTAAGTGTGGGATTAATTCTATCCCTTCGGTCACCGTGGACATTGTTTAGATTCCAGTCCTTATCCTGGGTTGCTGCCTGGGGAATGTTAAGTATGCTAAACCCTGTCTTCTTTGTTGCCGTACCGGTAATAATAGGCCTGGTCACCCTGCTGATAAACAACTGGTTATACGGCATTGTTATTGGTTTTTTTGCTCTGATTTTTCTGGTCTTAAACCACAGCTCGGATATAGCCTTACCGCTGGCCATAGCCACGTTTACCTGGGTTACGGTGATGTACGCCGATCATCTCTTCGGTGGCACCACGTCCTACGGGCTAATCGAGCTTTACAAACGCCGCAAATAAAAAATATTACGCTGAAGCCGGAGCTGCTACAGCCTTTTGTTGAGACTGTACGGCTTTTGTCTGTTCTAAAATTTTCTGAACATCAGGTTTTAAGGTGATTTTTACACGACGGTTTCTTGCCCGATGCTCGGGAGAATCGTTTGGAACCAGAGGACTGTGACGGTTAAATCCAATAACCAGAAACCGGTTAGAGGCTACCCCTGTAGATTCCATAAACCGAACAACAGACGAGGCTCTGGCCGAAGACAGCTCCCAGTTTGAGGGAAATGCGCCTTTGATCGGAATATCGTCGGTATGACCTTCCACGACTATTTTGGTATCACTGGTAATAAACATCCCGGATAGTTTTTTCAAAATCTCAAGGGCTTCAGGTTTTAAATCTGCGCTTCCCAACGGAAACAAAACAGCGTCACCCATGTTCAAATCCAGCTGACCATCCTGATAAGATACGGTTACTTTTTCTTCCAAACCATTTTCCGTAATAAATTTTTGAATGTCCTGCTTCATCTGCTGAAGTTTTTTCTGTTCGATTTCCAGTTTTTGAACCATCTGATCCACACTTTGAGCCCCCGTCATTTCCTGTTTAACAGAGTTCATGGCCGCCATCAGTTTTACAGGATCAATTTCCGAAATGGAAAACAGATACACAAAAAAGATAAGCAACAACGTAACCATGTCCGAGTAGGACACATAAAAATTTTCTACTTCAACATTCAGACTCATGCTAGTTACCTTTTTCCTGTTTTTTCAACATCGCACGATCTTTATGGGTAACCAACATGTACACTTTTTCTTTTACAACATAAGGCAACTCGCCCTGAGCCATCGATAAAATACCCTCAATCAGGATTTCCTTATGCAGACGCTCTTTATAACTCGTTACACGCAAACGTCCCGCCATGGGCAAAAACACAAGGTTAGACAAGCTCACACCATAGAATGTGGATACAAGAGCAGTCGCCATGTTCGGGCCTAAGGATTTTGGATCTGAAATATTGGACAACAGCTTCACAAGACCAACCAGAGTTCCAACAAGGGCAAATCCAGGAGAAAATTTAGCCAGCTGCTCAAAATAAAAAATACCCTGTCCGTGACGCTTTTCACTGCTTTCAATCATTTCTTTTAACATCAGTTTAATTTGATCTGCAGGATAGTTCAGTACAATAAGACCCATGGCATGTTTCATAAACGGATCTTTAATTTTTTCAACTTCCTGCTCCAAGGCCGCGCGACCTTGAGTGTGCAGTTTATGAGACAACCTCAACAACAATAAAATATCTTCCCTGTAGTTTCTGGTTCTGTTTGTAAAAAGCACCCGTGATACAGACAACATCTGTCTTAAATCTTTAAGGGGGTACTGAATAAACGACGCCGCAAAAATACCGCCGATAACAACAACAAAGGCTTCCCGGCTAAAAAACAGACCGCCTGTTTTCAAACCAATGGTTTCAAATAAAATGCCAACCACTATTAAAAGACCGAGTACAATTGAAATATCCATCTGGATTCCTATCTCTTTTTAAAATATTACTGTTATCTTATCAATTTTAAGGTTCTTTTTTAAGGTTTAATAACTGATTCAGAAAAACCTTGATCTGAGGGTTATCCGGCTCAAGCTCTAACGCTTTTTGCCATTGTTTGATTGCATCATTAGGCAATCCAAGCTGTAAATAAATGGAGCCTAAAGACGTGTAGCCAATAGCAAGGTTCGGATTTAACTTCACAAACTCCTGATATTGAGACAAGGCTTCCAGATACTGTCCTTGATAATAATACCTCATTCCCTGCTGCATCAAAGTAATAGACTTTGTGAGGATGACAGGATCAGCAATTTTTAAATTTTGAGTAGGGAGTTTTTGCTGCACGGATGCTGTAGAAATATTATGGGTAGCAGACACGCCAGCAGACAGCGTTGGAACAGCTGCTTTTACGGATAAAGTAGGATATTTTTCTTTTACAGAAGCAGAAGGCTGAACAGATGGCGTGGGGAGTTTAGGTTCCAAAGGCTTAGGTTTTTCATAATCGTCCTCTAATTGTTTACGATAGCGTCTTGGAACAGAATCCTGAGTTTTAATGGGAGAATAAACATCCATAAAGCTTAAGGCAATTTTAAAGGTACTTGGCACTTCGCCAGGCTCCAGCTCTTTTTGACGAACCTGAAGAGCCAACGTTAATTTCACCTGATCATCAAATACATTTTTAATACCAAGATTATAAACGCTGCCATCCCACTCGCCTATCAACGTGCCTAAAAACGAATTTAGTTCTATTCCGGCATACCCGTTAATACGATGCGTACTTAAATCTTCGCCGGCCCCGATATGAAACAACGCACCATAATCAACCAACTGAAACGAATAGGTTGTAAAAACACCATATTGAGTTGACGTAACTTTATTGGTCGACGGTGTATACCCCACATTTTTAATCCCAAAAGACCAGCAGGACATTTTAGAATCTGTTCCGATAGGTGTAAAAGCAAACTGAAAGTGATGCAGCATTTTATTATCCTGATCGGTGATGCCATATTCCACCTGATTGGATAATGCCCATCTCATAAAAATAGACGACGACGTTTGAAGCGACCCCGATTGTGACACCTGACTTCCCGCACCAATTTCTATAAATCCCTGTTTTTCCATTTTTGATGTAGGAATATTAATCAGCTCATTTCCTCGCACAAAACCCCAGGTTGCCAAAGGCAAGGCAATCATACAGGATGCAACAAACAGTTTCAGAAGTCCTTTTTTACTCATGAGTAGACTCCGCTATCGCTTTGGATTTCTTTTTTTCCAGCAAAACCTGAGGAAAAATATACTGAAACGCCGTTCCGAACGTAGAGTCGATTTTAAACTGAAACGTGACACTCACCATTTTTTCATCGGGGAAAAACAGGCTAATGCTTCGGCTGTATCGTTCCGTGCGTAATAAGGTTAAAGGCATTTCTTTTTGAGTAAAAAACGAGGCATTCCACTCCAAAAAAATCTTAAAGAAAAACTGTTCTGAAAAAGAGGTCATATCCGAAGGCATGCCTTCCAAAAGCTGAGGAGTCCCCGTCCCACCCAACAACCTGTCCGAGGCTTTCGCTATCCATTGAGAGCCGGTTTGAATCAAAAACCCCTGATTTTCCACACTCATCAACCCAAAAAACGCCTGCTCTGGAAGCCGTTGTGCCAAAGTCCTGAAATCCGATTTCACCATGTCGATTCCCACAATGGACACCTGAAATTTCAAATAGCTGGAGATATTTTCCGCCAAAGACAAGGCGGATTCTTTAAAAAAAGTTTTATAAAACATCAGGAAAGGGTCTCATTTTTTTTCATTGTGATTTTGCCTTGTAATGCCAGTTCTCTGGCCAGTTTCAATAAATTATACTGCTCTTTTTCAATTTTTTGATCGGAAATTGTGGAACTGACCTTTTGGGTTTCGTCTATAGCCTCTTTTATACGTGCGGACACATTATTCATGATTTTCTGGGCCAGCCCCGATGTACATTTCAATACGGATAAAGCTACAGTTTCAACACCACATTCTGCAAGAAGGTAGGCAAGATGGTCGTCTGATAATAACGCAAGATCCTCAAAGGTAAAGACCATTCGTTTAATTTCCTGTACCAGATCTTTATCGTGAGTTTCCATCTCCTGCATAAACTGCTCACGGATAGAGCTTGGAATTTTTTCAATAATACGAGACAACCGAAGCATTTTTTCCTGCCTGTCTGCGTTAATTTCCTGGAAGAATAATCGGGTTTCAAGTGCCGATGACAATTTTTCAAGCAACGCATAACTTGGCACATCCAGCACAACCATTAGTTTTGAAATTGCAACGGCTCTTGTGGACGGTAAGGCCGACAGTAGCGCAGCCACACGGTTTTCATCCATGAAGCTAAACATCAACGCCGATAATTGAAGAGGCTCCTGACCTAAGAAATGAAGCAGTTTATTATCATCAACGGAACCTGTGAAATGGAAAGAAAACTCTAAAGAATTCTGCTCCTGAATCGATTTTCCAAACGTATTTTTAAACAGCTTGTTTGCAATAGTTGGACCGGTGACCATGTGTTTCTTTTGAACCAGAAGGGTATAAAATTCTTCGATGATGGAAAACATCACCCAGCCGTCAATTTTTGAGTAGGTCTGATGATCTTTCAGGATGATTTTTGCAGCATCTTCTCCCAACTCCAACAATACTTTTTTAGCAGTTTCTGGGGTTTCAGCTTCTAAAAACAACAAAAAGAATCCAGCTTTTTTAGCCGGAGATAAAGTTGTCATCACCGAATCTAAAGGTGACATGGCCACTTCTGCCATCACATTGGCTGCTACAGAGGGATTTTTATCCACAAAGGCTATCAGATCTTTACACATTGCAGAAAAATGATGATCTTTCTGCTTGCGTTCTTCTTCCATCTTTTCGATTTCAAGCTCATTTTTCTTCTCTTTTGCCGCCATTTCCCGTTGAAGACGTTTACGCTTTGACCGAAAGGCCATAACAGCCAACGCTCCTGACAATACAATGACAAAAGCACCTAAAATACCCCAGATCGACAGGTTCAGGGCATCCAGGGTTTCCTGGGTTTCCCAAAAATACTGCCTCAATCCAAAATAATTTTCAGAAAATTTATAAGAGGTTAACACAAGAACATCACCGGATTGTTCATTTAAAGCCGCTGCCTGCTTCAATACATCTGCCAGTTTTTTAGGATGAATGTTTAATCGCTTGAGGCTTTTTTCATCCACAATCACGTAAACAGACAGGTTTTTCAGCTGAATAGGTGTTGTGGTTTTTACAACCTGCTGACTGTAATACACTTCCCCTGTAGATGTTTTTTGTGATTTAAACGGTAACTGCTGAGATTTTGCCTGCGCTTTTTTAGCCTGATTTTGGGCATTTGGAGCCATAGACAACAACGGAAAACCCGGTAAATCCCGTTTGGGATTAGAACCATTAACTCTGGCATCGATAGGGATATTGGGTTTTTCGGGTTCCTGGGCATTTTCCGTTACCTGATCCGGGGTTAAGGCCACCACACGGTTCAGCGTTACCTTCCCGGGTGTGAGAGTAACTTGCTGAGACTCCTCCGCCTTTTCGGAATACGTGGATTTTACGGAGACAACATAGTGTCCCTTCCCTACTTTTCTGTCCAATACCGCAGACACGGATTGCTTAACTTTTTCTTCATCCACAGTCAAAGGCGATGCGGTTTTCTGCTGGTTATCCTGTTGCAGTTTTAACCACCATGCACCCTCAACTAAAACGACCCCGCCCAAAAGTATCGCTAAAAAAAGTCCTAGTTTTGTTTTATTCATGAAAGGGCTGTTGGGTTCCTCACGATGCTACATTTTGCTGAATCAGAGTGTCTGATTTAAACATCATTTGCCCGTTAACCACCGTTGCCAAACATTTTCCTTTAAGCGGCCTGTTAAAAAACGGGCTAAGAGGATCGGTAGACACAAAATCGGCATTGGGATCAAAAATGGAAAAACTGGGCTTTGAACGCAGGCCCCAGGACGGCAAAGTCAGGTTAAAGATTTTTTTAGGAGTAACGGATACAGCCGTAAAAATATCCGTTAAAGGAATGTTATGGGTGTGATGGCAAACAGTTAACGCCGCAGAAATCCAATCGGATGCGGTTGAGGCACCGAAACTGGCCTGAAGGAAATCCGTGTGTTTTTCGTCTCGGGAACATGGGGTGTGATGGGAGGCCAGTACATCGATGGTTTTATCGGCTAAACCGGCTATCAGAGCAGTTACATCGTTTTGAGTTCGTAATGGAGGAAAAACTTTTTTTGAGGTTGGATAAAAATCCATATCAGCCTCGGTGAACATCAGATAATGAGGGGCTGTTCCACAGGTTACGGACAGGCCTTTTTGCTTGGCAGCACGAATCAACTCTACGGAACCAGCTGTGGTAATCGGGAAAACATGGAGATGACCGCCATAGGCTTCCAAAAGCTGTAAATCTCTGGCCAGACGAATAGTTTCAGCCACAGCCGGAATGCCTTTTACACCCAGAATAGACGAATAATACCCCTCATTCATCATCCCGCCATCAGAGAGTTGAGGATCGGCAGGCGAAATCACCAGGGGTTTTTCCAATAACTTTGAATAATGAAAAGCATGTTTCATCAACGGAGAAAAATCCGGAGAATTTCCGCCATCTGAAAAACCAATGGCACCTTTTTCGGTTAACAGGGTCAACTCGGCAAGATGGCTGCCTTTTTTACCCTGGGTAAGGGCTGAAAACCAGAACAACGACAAGGGAAACTCGTTGCCGGATAAGGCTGTCATAAAAAAGGATTCGGGGGTATCACAGGCTATTTTTGATGATGGCAACGCTGCAGATGCGGTTACGCCGGCTTCACACATTTTTTGGGCAGTGTCACGGCTGTCTACAATCGCCCAGCTATCGGTAACATTAGGAACAAGATGATAATTTTTTATAGAGTAAACAACGGTGGATGGATCTTCATCAGGAACATATCCGGCGCCAACCCACTGTCCGTTTGAAAGCACAATATTCTGCTGCTCGAACGACTTTGTTTTGGGATTAAAAACCTGACCGTCGATAAAAGCTATGGTTTCGCTCATTTAGGACTGTCCTTCCTGGCTTGAAAACAACATGTACATCACAGCCATTCGCACAGCTACGCCGTTAGTCACCTGCTCCAGAATCACGCTGTGAGGACCATCGGCTACGTCAGAATCAATTTCAATGCCTCTGTTCATAGGTCCAGGGTGCAGAATCAATACATCAGATTTAGCGTGTTTTAATCGTTCTTTAGTAATGCCATAGAAACGTCTGTAATCTCTGACAGATGGGAAATAGCCCATTTCCTGACGCTCGTATTGAACGCGTAACACATTGATAATGTCCATCATAGGGATAGCGGCATCAAGGTTATGAATCACCTTCACGCCCAACTCCGTCAGCCCCTGAGGCAAAAGCGGAGGAGGTCCTGATACAAACACATTGGCACCCAGCTTTGTTAACGCCCAGATATTGGAACGCGCCACGCGGGAATGCAAAATATCACCACAAATCAAAATATTTTTCCCAGCCAAATTTCCGTGATGCTCCGTCATGGTAAATACATCCAAAAGCCCTTGGGTAGGATGTTCATGAAAACCATCTCCGGCATTAATAACCGGAATATTCAGGCATTGCGATATAAAATAAGGCGCTCCCCCATGTTTATGGCGGATCACAACCCCATCGATACCCATGGCCTGAACGTTTAAAATTGTATCGGATAAAGATTCGCCTTTTTTTACCGAGCTACTTTCCACAATCATTTCAACGCTGCTGGCTCCCATTAACTTAATAGCCATTTCAAAAGACAAACGTGTACGTGTGGAAGGCTCGAAAAAGAGCTGGAGGATGGTTTTTCCCCGTAAAGTCGGGACTTGTTTGGTTGTACGTGATAGAACCGATTTCAACGACCTCGCTTGCTCCAAGACAAGATTAATGTCCTGGGCTGTCCAAAATCGCAGTCCTAAAACGTGTTGGTGAGGAAAAGGCATGGTGTAAAAATCCTACTTAAACCTTAACATTTCAAACTCAAGTAAGCAATGTATTTTATTATTAAATACGCTCACCCTGTTTTTTTTGATACGTCAGAATGGATAAAACCAACACACCGCAGCCCATCATAGCCAGGCACAGCCATTGTCCCATCGTTAAATTCAGCCACAAAAATCCAAGTTGTGTATCAGGTTCTCTTACAAATTCGATGCCAAATCGAATGAGTCCATATCCCAAAAGTCCCGCAGCAAAAATCTCCCCGCGCGATGATTTAAATTTCAACATCAACGGGTACAGAATCACAAATAAAATCAGGCCCTCAAAAAAGGCTTCGTACAACTGCGACGGATGCCGTGGCAAAGGACCTCCGTTGGGAAAAATCATGGCCCAGGATACGGTGCTAACTCTGCCGTAAAGTTCTCCGTTTACAAAATTGGCCAGACGTCCCAATCCCAGTCCTACAGGAGACACAGCCGTCAACACATCCAGAACAGATAAAAACGGCCGCTTTAACGATCGGCAAAATAAAAATAAGGCTAAAACCGCACCGATAACACCGCCATGAAACGACATGCCGCCATGCCAGACCGCCAGAATTTCAAAGGGATTGTGAGCGTAAAAACTCAGATCATAAAACAAAATGTAGCCAAGTCGTCCGCCCAATAAAATCCCGATAATAACGGAAGAAATCAGGTTAAAAATGTCGTCTGTTGTAAATCCAAATCGTTGTTTTAGTGGCTTCGCCATTAAAATTCCGCCGAAAACAAAACCCAAAATATAAGACAACCCGTACCAACGTAGGGAAATCGGGCCTATTTGCAAAAAAAAAGGAGAAAGCTCCGGGTAGGAAATCATCAGGAAATAGATTATAGTATAGGACAAGAATTATGGCTATTTTAAAACGCAAAGGCAATCCTCCAGTTTCCCCTAAAAAAGAGCGGTCTGTTCCAAAAAAAGACTCTCAAAAACAAGCGCGTGTCTTAAAAGATGTTAAAAAAGCAGACTCCACAAAAACGCTTGAGACCTTAAAATCCATTAAAAAGCTGTATCAACCAGTTCAACAACAGCAACCCATCAACACCATAGACATCGAACCCATTCAACATATGGATCCTTATGCTGCAAAAGCCGCCATGCAGCAACAACTGGAAGAAGCCAGAATTCAGGCACAAAACAAGTTAAACAGTGAACTCAGTCAGATACGTCAGCAAACCTTAGCTGAAATTGAAAACGAAAAAAACACCATTTTATCCAACGCACAAAAACAAGGCTACACCGATGGAAAAAATCAGGGTTATGACGAATTAAGACCCGAAGTAGACAGCCTTTTTGGGATGATTAACAGCCTGGCCACCGAAAAAAAACAGATTTTGAACTCTGCAAAACCTGAATTATTAACACTGGCCCTTGAAATCGCAGAAAAAATCATCAATCAAAAATTATCAAACAATCCTCAGGATTTTATGGCCATTGTTGACGATGCCCTAACACGCATCACCGACAAAGATAAAGTGGTTATCCGTGTAAATCCCACACAATCCCATATTGTCAGAGAGCATCAGGACGTTATTTTAAATCGGCTTCCCGACATCAAAAAACTGGAAGTTCAGGACGATTCCAAAATTGATTTTGGTGGCTGTGTCATCGAAACCAAAATGGGATATGTAGACTCCAGCATGCGCATGAAGTTTGATACGATCGAAAAACTGCTTTTCAAAGCGTTTAACGACCATGCCGATTTTTAACCTCGATCCTCTTCTGGAATCCATTCAAAAAGCCGAACTTATACGGGTCGTTGGCAAAGTAAGCCAGGTTGTAGGACTGGTTGTAGAAGCGCAGGTACAGGGCGTTTCGATTGGTGAATTATGTAAGATTTTTATTGAAGATGAAAAATTCATCCTATCCGAAGTTGTAGGGTTTAAAGAAGAGAAAGTCCTATTAATGCCGCTTGGCCCCATCAGCGGGATAAAACCTGGAAGTAAAATTCTGGCAACTGGACGACCTATTGAAGTTAAAGTTGGACCCCAATTATTAGGACGGGTTTTAGACGGGCTTGGAAACCCGATGGATAGAAAAGGGCCTTTGGATTTTGATGCGATCTATCCGATAGACAGGGATCCACCGGATCCCGTGCAGCGTCCCCGTATCAGCGAGCCTTTAAAGGCCGGTGTAAAAGCCATTGATGGGATTTTAACCCTTGGAAAAGGACAACGTATCGGTATTTTTGCTGGATCCGGTGTAGGAAAAAGCACCCTCATGGGTATGTTGGCCAGAAACTGCGAGGCAGATGTTAACGTCATCAGTCTGGTTGGCGAACGTGGCCGTGAGGTTAAAGATTTTATTGAAGAATCCCTGGGCGAAGAAGGATTGAAAAAGTCTGTGGTTGTCTGTGCAACGTCAGATAATCCGCCGGTTATCCGTTTAAAAGGAGCCATGGTTGGAACAGCCATCGCCGAATATTTTAGAGATCAGGGCAAAAACGTGCTGTTCATGATGGATTCGGTAACACGGTTTGCCATGGCACAACGTGAAATCGGGTTAGCCACCGGAGAGCCTCCCACCACAAAAGGATACACTCCGTCAGTATTTGCCATGTTACCCCGGTTAATGGAACGTGCCGGCACCTCGGATAAGGGATCTATCACCGCTATCTACACCGTACTCGTGGACGGTGGCGACATGGACGAACCCATCGCCGATGCGGCCAGAGGTATTCTGGACGGACACATGGTTCTCTCCAGGGATCTTGCCGCAAAAAATCATTATCCCTGCATCGATGTCAGCCAAAGCGTCAGCCGTTTATTTTCGGTAATCAATAAATCCGAACACAAAGCTGCTGCAGGAAAATTAAGAGAAGTTCTGGCCCGCTACAATGAAGCCGAAGACCTGATAAACATCGGTGCTTATGCCAAAGGCAGTAACCCCAAAATCGATTACGCCGTCAGCAAAATTGATGCCGTAAACGGATTTTTAAGACAGGCCACCGATGAAAATATCGAGTTTGATGATTCCGTCAAAAATCTCATCCGAATGTTTTCTTAAACGTTTAAATCTTCATGTCAAAAATCAAAAAAAGCAAACGCTTTACTTACAACCTCCAAACTGTTTTAAAGGTACGTATTATCCAGGAAAAACAGGAACAGGATAAATACAACGAAACCATCCGCCAGCTTGAAGAGGAAATAAAAAAAGAACAGGCACTCATCGATCAGGAACGCCTGCAATATCTGGAACTTCGAGAACTGATGATGGGCGACGTTGCCAATGTCCAAATGATCACCGCCAGAAAATATTTCCTGGAAAAACTAAAAGATGATATCGCCGCCCAAACCCAAAAACGCATAGAAGCTGAAGAAAAAAAAGAAGCCCAGCGCTTAAAACTGATTGAAGCCGTAAAAGCCAGAAAAATCATGGAAAAAGACAGGGAAAAGAAAAAAATAGCCCGGAAAAAACTGATGGATAAAGAAGACAATAAATTTTTGGACGATATCGCCACCATCGGCTTCGACAGGAAAGCCCGCCAAAAAGAAGACGCTTGACCATCCCCACCCCAAACTGTTAAAAACATGACCCATATTTTTTAATAAAGGAACTTTTATGAACACGTATAAATACAGCCTGTATATCTCACTTTTAGTATTTGGATTGGTTTCATCTGCCCACGCGGTTGATCTTCAAGCTGATTTTAATCGTTTAAAAAATGATTATGATGCGAAAAAAGTGGAGTTGGAAGCAAAAAAAGTTGAGCTGGAAACAAAGGTGAATGCGCTGAAAGATCAGAAAGCGGCAAAGGTTGAAGCGGTGGTTACGAAAAGTGTAACAGCTGTGCCGGCGGTAGCTACTAAGAATAAGGCTACGGCGGTTAGTACGGTAAAAACTACGGTTAAAGCACCCGTTAAGGCGGCTGCAAAAACGAAGGTAGCTGTTAAGGCAGTGCCTGTTAAAGCAACTACTACTACAACTGCAGCAAAAACAGCTACAACGACTAAAAAATAGAACTACCCCGTCAGCTTCGCTGCCACCCCTTCTGGGAAGGGGATTTTTACCTATCGGTTAGAGGGATGACTTTGGCGGAGCTGTCATCCGGCTCTACAATTCTTGGAGTCACACTGATGATAAGCTCTGTCTGATTCTTTTCTTTTGAGCCTGCAGTGAAGAACAGATTTCCAATGATTGGGATATTTCCAAGCATTGGGATCTGGTCTTTGGTATCTGTTTCGTTTGAGTTAAATAGTCCACCGATTACCACGGTTTCTGTGTCCTTTACGGAAACAACCGTGTTTACTTTGCGGGTTTTAATAACAGGTTTATCGTTGTTTGGACCTTTGTAGCCGTTAATAAGACTGACTTCAGGTCTTATTTTTAAACGGATTTCTTTGGTTTGAGGATTGATGGAAGGTAGAACTTTTAAGGTAATGCCGGAATCCACAAAAATGACGGATTCTGAAATACGGCCTGTGGTATCAACAATATTTTGTACAACCGGGGTTTTATCGCCGATGAAGATTTCGGCTTCTTCTTCGTTTAAGGTTTTAAGGCTTGGGCTAGCCAATACTTTAGCTTTTCCTTCTTCTTCCAGCATACGCACAACGGCTCTGAAAGATGGATTGCTTTGGATAACAGTTTTTTCGTTTGTAATATTAGCTTCCACGCCCAAAGCCAGCGTGCTGGGCCAGGCAATACCTTTTTGTTCTAACGCTGTTGAAGACGATTCAATAATCTGAACTTCTAAAAAGACCTGAGGCACTTTTTGGGCATCCAGACGTCTAGCAATTGCTGTAAGCTGATTAAACTTTTCAGAATCTGCCGTAATAACCAGAAGATTATCCTGAGCAACAGCCTGAACAGACTCGCCTTTCGACAAATGCTGGCTTAGAACAGCTTCTGCATCTTTCGCCTTAAGGTTGTTTAACTTCAAAATTTTTGTACCCACTTTTGTAGGCAAATCGAGTTTTTGAGGAGAAGCAATAACAATGGTGTTATCAACCACTCTGTAAGTAAGTCCCTGTGTATCCAAAATAAACTGAATGGCGTTTCTGATTGTTGAATCTTTCAGATAAATATTTACGCTTCCGTTTAAGCTGTTATCAGACACAATATTAAGGCCGCTTTTTTTGGATAAAATCCGAAACACTTCTTTTACATCGGCATCAGACAATTCCAACGTAACGCGTTTTGACAGGGCTTCCTGAAGATCAGGAGGGAGTTGGGAATCTTCGTTAATGTTGGCATCAGGATCTGCTTTTGTAACACGAATCGATGTTGTAGATACCTGATTATCAAACCCCACAGCATAAAGGTTGAATAAATAAGAACCAGGATCAGAAATAGCGTAGGTTTCTTTAAATTTTCCACTTTGGCTGGTTTTCAGGAATTTATTGTTCACATAAAGTTCTCTGGTATTTTTTACGTTTCCTTCAAGCGTAAACTGATTGGTATAAAGCACGGAATTTTTTTGAGGATTTGTAACAGACACATACGGTTTTGGGGCTGACGATTTAATAAAGGGTGCTACAGCAACATCTGAAACAAGCAGCTCTTCTTTTTGCACAGGTGGAGTTATTTCTTTTTGAACAACAGGCGTTGTTGTTTCAACCTTTTTAACAGGCTCAACACGTCTGACCATAATATCCGGCTTTTTCTCTGGAGCTTTTGCTGTTGATTTAAAAAACAGGCGTTTTTCCAAAGTCTGAGTCAGACCACCGGGAGAGGTTGCAACAAGCTTAGCATTGGTATATTCGTTTGGTGCGAGCAAAATAGAATAAGCAAAATCGCCCTGTGGGCCAATATTCAAGGAATCGCCATTCAAAGTCAATGTATCGGCATTGTTTACAAAACCACGAAACAGAACCGAATTACTATCGCTGATATCGGATTTTGGCTCTGTTAGAAAAATGGTAGGTTTAACATCCAGACGTACAACATCCACATTAAAATCCTGAACCAGTGTTTTGTTTGAAAATACTTTAAAATTAAAGGTGTTTTTACCTAGAGACAACAACGGCTGCGCTAAACGAAATGAACGTGGCAAAGCAACAACACTGTCATTAATCATCACCGAGTCTTTATCGGATCCTGGGATATAAATACCTTCAATAATGACGTTAGAGGAGGCTGTTTGAAACCCTCTTGCGGGGCTTGTCACTCTTAATGTGGGAGCCTGTTGCGCAAAACACAGCGATTGAAACGCCATAAACACAACTAGACAGGCACTGATAACTTTAAAAAAACGGTTCATAAAAGCGTATCTTTTCCTACTTCTAAAATATAGGTCTTTGTTCGAGACTTAAGAATAACACGGCTACGGGTAATCTGAACAACCTGCTTATCAGCAATTGTATCATTAACTGAAACCGTATGCTTTCTATTTTGATAGGTCACCATGGCATAGGGTTTTTCTTCATCCCAGATAATTCCTGTTAAAAACATTTTTTCGACTACAGGTTCCGGTGCAGGCGCTAATCCATAGCCTGAAGGATCAGGAACATTTGGGAAAGGGGCACCTTGCGTCACTGATGTTCGTGGAGACGTTTGAAACGGTGGAAAAAACGGGTCTCTAAACTTTCCCTGACCGAAAGTCGAAACCGTCAAACCCAGCAATACAAGTATTAAACAGAAGATATTTTTCATAGGCGTTGTTGTGGATCCTTAACCATATACCCCTGAATTTCAAGATCTAAACTCAATTTAAACGGACGAATGGATTTTGTATTAATGGCAAACTGATTTACTTTCACCGTTTTTTCAAGCACTTCAAGCTCGGTAATAAAGCCCAAAAAGCCGGCATAGTCGCCTTCCAGCTTCAAAGACATCGGACAGGATAAAATACCTTCGGCAATCGGTTGAGGCGTTTTATACAAAATGGACACCATTTTTAAGCCATGATCTTCGGCCATTTTTGACAACGTATGAATGGAAAACTGATTAAAATCCTCTTCAGAGAAAATCAGATTCTGTTTCTCCTGTAGGGTTTGGGAACGCTTCACAACTTCACGCTCTACGTTTTCCTTATCCAATAAAATTTTCTTTTTTTCCTTGATTTTTTTCTCAATCATAACCAGATGATGACGTCTGGCCTGATAGGTTAACAGCTTTGGAAGCAGGAAAATATAAAAAAGCTGAAGCCCCACAAGTACCAAAACAGCCGAATAGACATAGCGCTGATACTGCCTCAAAAACTCAAATTTTTCATCTAATAGTTGTATAAAGCTATCTAAAAATTTCATTACGGTTCCATGGAGAATTGAATTTCAAATTTATGTACGGGCATACGATCGGAATAATCGGTTAAGATACTGGAAATCATAACATTTTTATACACGGTTTTAAGCTGACTTATAATCTGATAAATCGAACGCTGACTGGTTGACGCCCCTTTGATATTAATCTTTTTAGGATCTTCAAATGTAAAATGTTCGAGATACAAATCGTTTGGCAGATTTGAAGCAATATCCTGTAACAACTGAGCTTTGGGATATTTTTGATTGGATAGCTGATCGTAGAAGGTAATTTTTCGGGTTAACGAATCCAGTTCATGCTGGCGGCTCATAAATTCGCCGGTCTGGAAGGTATCCAAAGAGCGCTGAGTGGTTTGAATATTCTGTTCCAATAATTTTAACGCATAATTTAAATAAAAATGCCCGCCCACATTTACGGTCGCCAGGGCACCGATACCCAAAAGGGTTAAGGATAATTGTCTGCGATTTATAAGCGGCGCAAACTGCCGTTTAATGGTGATTAAATTGAGGGTAGCACCAGGTTTTTCAAAAAATTTATAGGTTAATCCGATGGAAGGAACAAGCACCTGAGACACATCCGCAAGCCGTGTATCTGAGGCTACAGATTCGAGATTGATACAGTTTCTGATATCAAATATGGAACATGGGATATCAGGAAATTTGGCTTCCAGAGTCGGGAAAAATTTTTGGACCACATCCAGTCGTGAAAACACCACAATTTCTTCGGGTTTTTGAAACTTTGGATAGGCGTTAAAAAACGCCATCAAAAAGAAATCGATCTGATCCAGGGTATTTGTAAGTCCGGCATCAGGGTTTACACTGACAGAAATAGGCACTCTGAGAGTTTGCGTGAATAACACGTTGGATTCATACACAATGCTCATATCCAACCAGTTTTCTTCTACGCTGATACCCAGAAAATACGGGGTTTCGGAATGAAAGCTCATCACCCTTAAAATGGATAAAGGAACCAGATCTATCCCAACCAGGTTCAATTCCAGAATTTCACACAATGATTTTATGGAATCGATACTGGTAGATCCTAAAGCTGCATATAAAACAGGAATAAGTTTATGATCACCATCATCCTGAGGATGCTGGAATCCACACTCAAAATCCTCGCTTAAAAAAATCTGGCTGGTTCTGATTTTTTGATCAATTTCATGAAGCAGATCGTCATCAGACATAGCTGGAAATTTATCCAAATGCTTTAAAAAACGATCATGGTTTAAGGCCACAATCACGTCTTTTACCTGGGTGTTCATTTCCTTTAAGGCACGGCTAATCTGGTCGGCCAACACTTCAGGAGATACAAGCTCTGTTCCTGAGATAGCTTTACTTGGGGTTGTAAGTACCCGAAACGATTGCAGCACAGGTTTTTTCTTAGCCGTTATCCCAACCTCGGTTAAGATAATCAAGCTTTCTGTCAGTTCAATTCCAAGTACGGTTCTAACGGTTTTTTCAGCCATCAATTTTCCTGAATAGTCACAATGTGGATTTCATTATTGGGAGAGGAACGTATAACCTGGGCTGAAAAAGTTTTCATAAATTGTCTGTTAAATAATCGTACCTGACCAACAGAGGTAATATTTACCGTATCTGTCGCAGGATCGCCCGTAACCGTAACGGAAATGGTGGTCGGAGAATCAAAATGGGTTAAAGGAGTTGCACCTGTTGTTGATTTGTAAAATGTATCAACCCCGGACTGCTGCCACTGGGACGATAATTCGGAAGCAGACCAGGCACGAAAAGCACCCAGTTCGTATACAGCATCTTCTATTCCACCGCGTGCCGCCATAAACGCCCGCAATTCTCCTTCTTTAAGTTCCATGTTTTGTGTATTAATTTCTATCATCTTCCAATAGGATACGGCCAAAAGCGTCAGTGTCATCAACATAAAAACCGTCATAATGTACATCGAACCTGTTTCAGATCGATTTTTTGAAAAAAAACGGCTTAAAATCTTACTATACACTAGTCTTTTCATTTAATCACATTATAAACCATTTTTCCTGCTCAGGACTACTCTTTTACAGGTTTTGGAGCCTCTTTTAAAAATTTGATAATCCCGCGTGCCGATGCTCCGGCTATTTTTTGTCTGAAATATGGTTGACTGAGCAACTGAAATTCAGCAGGATTTGTGATAAATAACGGCTCGATAAGTACGGATGGCATCGTGGAATTCCGTAAGACGTACAACCGGGCACGTTTTAATCCCTTATCATTTAGTTTCAGGCTTTTGATTAACTCTTCATGTACAGCCTGAGCTAAAGCTTCGTCTTTGTATTTGTAATAATAAGTTTCGGTACCATTGATAAACGGTGTAATAAACGAATTGATATGCACACTGATAAATACATCGGTTTTGTTAAAATTGGCCAGTTTTGTACGCTCTTCCAGGCTTGGGTTCTGATCACCCTGCCTGCACATGACAACCTGAGCCCCCAGCTGTGTCAGCAATAAATAAAGCCGTTTTGAAATATCCAGCGTATATTCTTTTTCAAAAAAATGTTTATCCATTAATGCACCGGGATCATCACCGCCGTGTCCGGGATCGATAACAATCAATTTTCCTTCCAGCGGCTTAGGTTGTTTGGGTTTTACCACCTTAACGATGGTCGGGGCCTTTTTCTCCTCTTTTTCCGTTTTAAAAATAAACTCCACATCATGAGGTCCTCGTTTAATATCAAAAACAGGTTTTTCTTTCAAATCAAAAACGAGGCGTGCAATAGCAGGATTTAGCTGGAACTGGGAATTTCGAATCCGTGAATACGGAGCATGCTGAAATTCTGTTTTAAACTGATTTGGCAGCTTCGAAACTGTATGTGTAAAATCTACAACTAAACGATTAGGCTGATCAAAAAACCCCAATGAATACAACGCATTTCCCTTAAACATCACCTTCACGCTGTAGCCCTGTTTTAATTTTGTTTCTTTTAATCCGATGATTTCGCTGAAAAAAACGATTTCTCCCCCATTTTGTTTGGGCAAAACACTCGAAAATAAGGTTGGATTTTTAAGCTTCACAAGAAGTCTGGATGAGGTTGGCGACGATGGTTCAAGCTGAATACTTTGAACAGGACTGTTTTCACTTAAGGTAATTTTAGGCGATTTTTGAATGGAGGCATCAAAAAATTCCAGCACAAAACCCGAGCTGTTTTCCAAAGGAATTAACCGGGGTTCGTGAAGTGTTTTTGAGGTTTTCCATCTTAAAATATGGGTATAGCCTTCCTCAACGACATCCATTGTCAGCTGAGCAGATGTTGCAGGGGCCGCTTTTTCAATCGTCCCTTTAAATAAGGAAATTTTATTGCCTTGAACCAGCACTTTTAAGCCCAGAATATGGAAAAAGCTGTTAATGGGAACGTATAAACTTCCCTCATAAAAAAGAAGAGGCGTCTGTAATTTTATTTTTTTCTGCTGATACGTAATTTCGGATGTTTTTTGAGAGAGATACAGCGTCTGTTTTTGTTTTCTAAACGTTAAATAGTACTGATCATCCTGACTGCTGTAGCCCATTGTAGCCTCAATAATAGGTAGAATTTCCCGAACTGGAACATAGAGATCCTGATTCTGTTTTATTACAGGACTATCAAAACTAAGGCTTTTTTCACCCAGTGAAATTTGATCTATATCCACGATTTCAGGAGTCTGAGCATGAAGAATAGAGGCAAAAAAGACCAACAGAAGCATAAGTCGGATAAACACGGTGCGCATTTATCCATATTACTGTGTAAAATTATGTGAGATCAAGCTCGATGATCTGGCTGTGCCTTCCAGGTGTTAAAGGCGTAACTCAATATAATCATCAGTAAGGAGAGAAAAGCCACCCATTTTGCGTCAGAGTATCTATAAGAGTACTCCATTCATGGCTTACATTTGCGGAAAACTCACCAAGCGTCATTGTTTTTTCCCAGGGAATGTTTTTTTAATTTTAGAGAAAACAGCCTCCTCTAGAACCATATCCAATAACTGATCACTACGACTGGACGATTGGGATAAACAATAGAGAAAAAGATCCACATTTCTCTCTAAAGACTGGCCTAAATCCGATAAAAAATGCTGCCTGAAACAGGCAACCAGGTCTTCTTCTTCATGTGCAGGCTGTTCGACGTGTTCTGTCCTTGCTCGGGATGTTGCGCCAGCCGGTGGATGTTTAACAGACTTTGCGGCACCTTCCTGTATCCAACGATGCTGATCGTCGGTTAATAAATAAGCTATCGGCTGAAATCGAGCTGAAAACTCACAAAAAAACAACTTGTCTTTCCCTTGAAGAACTGAACTCAAATCATCTATTAAAAAAACGGCTCCGGTACCACCAACCATAGACAGGATTGCCTTTCTAAGAAGCTTCCAGTGGCCTGATTTTTCAGAAAAAACAATCGTATGGAGGGATTATTTTTATGTTCGATTCTAAAAACAGGATGACCCAAAACCTGAAAATGAGCAGGATCAGGCTCTTTTAACCTATCCAGAACCCAGAGTCTGGAATTTCTTTTTAATTGCACAAACTTAGTGTGTAATGAGGTATCCAGACACAGTAAACACTCAGGCGCATTAAAAACAGTCCTGTAAAAATCCAAAAGCACACGATCTTCCGACGCCATTGATGGCCCCAGCGACACAAGTTTTTTTAACCCGGTTACCCACCCCATAGGCCTTTATCAAACAGCCATTTTTTTAAATCAATGTGAAAAACTTAGGTACAAAACTGTGAAATTTCCTGTAAGATCACCCGATAATGTTTGTATGTCTAAACAACTTTAAACTACGGCTTAAAATGTTTGATTAACAATCCCAAACCAAGACTTAAAGGAATAACCGGCCACACAATGGAAATATCCACAATTCCCAGATTATCCAGTAAAAAAACCAGTCCTATTGAAAATACCGTAATTCCAGTAACCAATCCACCTTTATAGGATGATGCCATGATTTTTCCTCCTAGTTTGTAATAACAATTTGTCCGGCGCCAACATGAACATAAACAGTTGTATACGGTTTTTGGCTATCAAAATCCGGGGTCACATAATGCAATGGATCTCTACGAACAAGATTGCCTTGTTTGATACTCAACAATTCACTTTCAAGCACAACCATCATTTGGACGGCTTTAGGCACGGATAACGTGAGTCTGGACATTTGACCTTGAAGCCTCACCGTAGAGTTCAGAAACTGTTTTCCTGAAAAATCCAAGCTATATACGCCAGCTTTACTTTTTAACAGAACATTTACTGCTTTGGCATTATTAAAGGATTTAACCGTACAGGCAGATGCTCCCGATTCTATGGTCAACGTATTTAAGGTGACTGGATTCGGCTGATTAAAATCCAGAAACAGTTTTCCGGCCCCAGTATTAATTTTTAAAACTTCAATAGGTACCCCACCCAATTGGAAGGTCGCCTTGGATGTTTTGGTGTTCAAAAAAATCCGATGAACCACCTGTTGTGATAACCCGAAATTCAAAAAACTTTTGGCCCCAAACTGGGCATTTGGAGGCAGGTTCAGTATAAATGATGCATTTTCAGACGGCACAAACCGTACAAAAGGATCTGATTTTTTTGTTTTATACAATAAATTCATTGTATACAGTTCGGTTACAGACGATGGAAAAAACATCACATCACCAGTCGAAAATTGAATAGTAGACGTTAATGAATGTTCATGTAAACGGGGCTGAGTTTTGATAAGCGTTTTATACTCGCCGGAATAATCAGGAAAATTAACGGTTTTTGATAAAACAAACAGACCAAAAACCAGTATGGCTGTAATAAAAAGACTAAACCAGCGTAGTTTATCAAACCCTATCATTTTTGAGTCAGGTTCAATCCTTTTAGCTTATCTTCAACACGTTTTTCCCATGCTTTTTCTTTTTTCTCTTTAAATTGCTGAAGAATCTGACGCAGGGAAACCTCGCTGTTGCCTGATAAATCAAAGGCCAGCTGATACTCGGCATTCTTTGATGCAACACGGCCTTTCTCATCAGCAACACGTCCTAACAGCATATGGTAAGACGGAAAATCCAAACCTTTGTTTAATTCGATTTTCAACGATCCTTTTTTAAGCTCCTGTTCAGCTTCATCCATATGTTTGTCCACAAGATACAGTTTCGCAAGCAGATAATGTGGAATCGGGCTTCCTGGCGCTGCGGAAACCTGGCTTTGGTAGGCACCAATAGCCATTGGTAAATTGCTATAGGCTTTGCCATGGTAGGCTTTTAAAACCGCATTGGAAATAACAAGCTGTTTTTTTGCGATTGTCTGCTGAACATAATTACGAAGCGTCTGCTGCTGTTTGGCCTGTAACAGTTTAGGTTGAATTTCTTTTGGGTTTGCGGTTGGAAAACGCTGCATATCTTCAGCAGTTACAGTAACGCCAGCAATCAGCTGATTGGCAAATTTCTGAGTCAACAAATCTTCTTTTAAGTCCTGTTTAAACTGTTTAAACGGATAGTTGGCTTTTTTAAGAAGCTCTTTTAACTCTTTCATACCTTTTACATCGTAATCCTTGTACACACTTTCAAAAGCCTGATCGATTTCAGAAGAGGAAACATCCACTTTTGATTCATTAGCGCCCTCAAGCAAAATCGTAAACTGCAAGGCTTCTGAAAATGCTGAGTACTGGATAAATTCCGATACCTCAGGATCCAGACGCTGAACATCTTCAGGCTTAAAACGTCCCAGTGTTTTGTTTAAAAAAGACATATATTTTTGAGCGGTAATAGGCGTTGTACCCACCATCGCCACAGCTTCCATATGTTGATTATCTTTTTTTGAGGAAAACAAATCTCCAAAATTACCCAGGAAAATACTGCCGGTAAATAAGGTTCCTACAAAAAAGATTACAATTGCCCAACCAATAACGTGCTTTTTCTCTCTAAAAAACTGTAACATAAAACCCTCTTTCTATATGGTTGATTTTAACGACTTGGACACGGAAATATACGCACCCAAAACCCCTAAACTTGTCCCGACTAACGCCACAATTCCGTAAATCAGATTTAAGGTCACAGAGTCAAAAACCAAGGGAAAATAAGGGACACTGGCCTGAAATTTCACACCAAAAAACGTGTAGAAAAATTTCAAAAAGGCAATGGCGATTGTAGATCCCAACGCACCCATCAATAATCCCTCAATAATAAACGGCCAACGAATAAACTGATGGGTAGCACCCACAAGATGCATAATCAGAATTTCATTCTGTCTGGCAATAACGGTTAAACGAATAGTATTCACGGTGATAAGCAGCGTCGCTACCGTTAATAATCCCACCAAAACAAGACCTGCAATTCTGGTAAATCGGGCAAAAATTTCGATACGTTCAGCAATACTGCTCATGTAGCCCACATCGTCCACATATTGGGTAAAGCCACGCAGATATTTGGCCATAATAGGAATTTGATCGTTATGATTCAACATCACTCTAAACGAATCCGGAAGCGGGTTTTCAGCCATTAAATCGGCTAAATCCATGGTTTGAAAATTATCCCTGAACTTTTTCCACGCCGATTCCTTATCGACAAAAACAACTTCTTTCACATCAGACATCTGCTGAATACGCTTTTGAAACGCCTCAACATCCTGCTGAGATAAAGAGTCTTTTAAATATACTCTGATTTCGAGCTTTGAAGACACAAAATTAGTAAGATTATTGATGTTAACAGAGATAAGAAGGAAAAGCCCAAAAACAATTAAAGAAACCGTAATCGTCGCCACAGAAATAAAAATCATAATACCGGAACGACGCATTCCAATTAACGCTTCACTGATAAAAAAGGCCATATCTCTAAACATCGTCGTACATCCCCATGCGTTTATCCCGCACAATTCTGCCTTTTTCCATAGCAACCACCCGTTTTCTGATATCGTCTACAATCGCTTTATTGTGGGTGGCTACAATAACGGTCGTTTGTCTGGCATTGATTTTGCTGAGAAGCTGCATAATTTCCCAGGATGTGTCAGGATCAAGACTTCCTGTAGGTTCATCAGCCAGCAAAATAGGTGGATTATTCACAATCGCTCTGGCAATACAGATACGCTGCTGCTCACCACCTGACAGTTCAGACGGCAAATGTTTCATTTTTTGCTGAAGCCCTACAAGCTCAAGCACCTGAGTCACCTGACGTTTAATACGTGACCTATCAAAATGCATCACCCTTAAGGCAAACGCCACGTTTTCGTAAACGGTTCTGCGAGGTAAAAGTTTGTAATCCTGAAAAATCACACCAATACTACGTCTTAAAAGAGGAATTTGTTTTAATGTGATGGAGTTCAGTGAAAAATTGTTAATAAAAATTTCACCTGAGGTAGGAATATCCGCTCTAAACAACATATTTAGAAGTGTAGATTTTCCAGCTCCAGACGGGCCTACCAGATACACAAACTCGTCTTTTTCAACGTGAAGGTTAATACCATCCAAGGCTACAAAACCATTATTATGAATTTTTTTAAGATTTTTAATGCGAATCATAAGCGTTTATTATAATAATTTTTCTAAAATTTGAGGGACAGTAAAACCAAAATGTCTGGCCAGATCTTTGGCAGGAGCACTTAAGCCAAACGTATCTACACTGATGGCAACACCATCTTTTCCAATATATTTATGCCATCCGAAAGACGTTTGAGCTTCGATAGATACATAACGGGTCGCCTGTCCAAGAACAGATTCCCGATATGCTTTATCCTGTTTATCAAAGTTTTCAAACGATACCAAAGACACCACACGAACAGATTTGCCATGGTTTTGCTCCAGCTCATCAGCTGTCTGTACAGCCAGATGAAGCTCGGATCCCGTTGCCAGAATACAAAAATCTACAGCATTACTTTTTTCTTTTCTAACAATGTACCCGCCTTTTCTAACCCCATCCACAGAGGTATTTTCTAAAGATGGAAGTCCTTGCCGGCTTAAAATCAATGCCGTCGGAGCCTGATGCGTCAATGCAAACAACCACGCACCTTTTACCTCTTTTTCATCAGCAGGACGAATAACCGTAACATCAGGCATCGAGCGTAATGCCGCCAGATGTTCAACCGGCTGATGGGTTGGACCATCTTCACCAAGGAAAATACTGTCATGCGTAAATTGATACACAACCTGTAGCTTCATCAACGCAGCCAGACGAATCGCGTTTTTCATATAATCAGAGAAGGTTAAAAACGTACCGCAGAATGGAACAAAAAGGCCTTGCAACGCAATTCCAGAAGCCATGGCACCCATAGCAAATTCACGCACCCCATATTTAATATTTCTAGGAGAAAACTGACCCGGCCCAACAATTCCGCTTTTTTTCATAAACGTATTATCTGAACTTGAAAGATCAGCCGAACCACCTACAACAAAAGGAAGTTCATCATGTAAAACCTGTAAAATCTGACCGGAACTCTGGCGGGTAGCCAATCCTGGTTTGATATCCAGATGTTTAATCGCATCCAAAGACGATTCCGTTAATGTTTTTGAGGATAAAGCATCAAACAAGGCTTTTTTATCAGGATGTGCAGCAGCCCAGGTAGAAACGGAGGCATTCCATTCGGCTTCCTGCGCCTGCCCTTTTTGCTTTACTGCATCAAAAAATGTTTTTACGTCATCAGGTACAAAAAATAAGGTTTCAGGTAATCCGATTTTTTTCTTTGTCGCAGCTGTTTCCTCTGCACCAAACGCCTTACCGTGAGCATCACTTTTTCCTTCGTAGGATGGTGATCCCTTACCGATTTTTGTTTTTGCAATCACCAACAACGGCTTATCCTGAGTACGATTAGACAAGGTTTTTTCAATCTGCTCAACGTTATGACCATCAATAGTCACCACATTCCAGCCATAAGCACGGTAGCGTTGTTCTACATTTTCAGTGAAACATTCCTTAATATCGCCATCCAGACAAATATCGTTAGAATCATAAATCAACACAACATTATTTAAATTCAAATGACCAGCAAGCGAAGAGGCTTCAGAACTGATGCCTTCCATCAAACAGCCGTCTCCAGCCAGAATAAATACTTTTCCGTCAAATAAGTGAGGCGCATCCAGTCTTGCTCCGGCCATTTTTTGTGCCAAAGCCATACCAATTCCAGTTGCAATACCCTGCCCAAGAGGCCCAGTTGTTGTTTCTACGCCTGGAACTTCTCTAAATTCAGGATGTCCGGCTGTACAGGCATGGTATTGTCTGAACTTTTTGATATCTTCAAGCGTAATGGCATATCCTGAAAGATGTAAGGCCGAATACAACAACATCGAACCATGTCCGGCTGATAGTACAAATCTGTCGCGGTTAACCCAATCTGGGTTTTTCGGGTTATAGCGTAAAACACGGGTAAAAAGCACAGCAGCGATTTCGGCACATCCTAATGGAAGACCTGGGTGACCGGAATTTGCGGCATCAATAGCATCCATTGATAATCCGCGTATAGTGTTGGCAATCATATTCAAATGTTCAGACATGTTACTTAAATCCTTTTAAAATACTTATTCGATTTTTCCACTGAAAAATATCATTCCCCACGATGAATACCATCAATGAAATAAGTAAAATTGCACCTGCGTTAAACAGAAACGCTTCTACTTTTTTAGGCAATCTCTTACCCATTATTTTTTCTAAAATCAGAAAAACGATATGACCACCGTCTAAAACCGGAATCGGTAACAAGTTGGCCACACCCAGACTGATACTAATCATGGCAATAATTGCCAGAAAATCATAAGCACCTTTTTCAAAACCAAAGGAAGCAAATTGCAGAATACCAACCGGACCTGCAAGATCTTTAATACCGGCCTGCCCCGTAAAAAGCATTTTTAAGCTTGAAAATACGGTCTTGATTTGATTTAGAGTTTCCCGCCCACCCTCGTTTAAAGCCTGAACAACACTTAAACGAACAATTTTGGAGTTCATCTGGATTCCAACCTGTGGAGTACCATTTGATATAGCCGGGGTTAATTTAACGTCTTTTTTCTCGCCATTTCTTTCAAAAACAACATCAAAAGACTGATTGGCGGTTGCTTTTCTGATATACGTTACAAAATCTTTTTTGGGATCCTGAATAGGATGATTATTGATTGAAATCAACCGGTCCCCGGCAATCAAACCGGCTGTTGCAGCAGGACTGTCTTTTAAAACCGAATACACAACAGGCTCGGTTACGGCTTTTCCAAGTCCTAAAAACACTACCATGTATAAAAAACAACCCAATAACAAATTCATTAAAGAGCCTGCAACAATGGTTAGAAAACGCCAGAAAAACGGTTTGAAGTAATAATTTTCATGTTCTGGAACAGCATCTACGGAGTCATCCAGGCCGCCCAGTTTCACAAATCCGCCGATTGGAAGCAGTCTTAAACAATAATCCGTACCTCTCCAGTGTTTTTTTACAACCAGAGGTCCCATCCCGATACTAAACTCAGGAGCCGCAATTCCTGCCCACTTTGCGGCAATCAAATGTCCTAATTCATGGATGAAAATAACAACACTTAACGCTAATAATGTGATTAAAAATGACATACTCACATCATAACTCGGTTAACCCTCAAGCAACAAGGGGGGATGCAAAACTCGTCCGCTGTAGGCATGAAAGAGCTGTAAAAAATCGGAATCTGTCAAGCACAAAGCCGAACCTGAAAGACCCTCGCTTTTCAAAAAATCCTCATAAAACTTTAGCTTGGCCGCTGAAATATCCTCACCAGCATTTAACCGTTCAAGAGCCTCTTTCAAAATAAAAAACAATGACTCGTTCGGGAAATAATCAAGTGTAGACTGACGAATAATGTCAGCAAAATAATAGGCCATACTGATGTGATTAAAGGATTGCCTGATAGCATCAAATGATTTTTCCATGGACGCTTCCGTAATAATAGGCAGACTTTTTGCCTTATAAAGATGTAGCCTAAGAATCGCAAATCCAGAAAATAGTCCACAAAACTGAGATTTTGAGGTTGCACCAGCCTTTAAAACTGCATTAAAACGTCCATGCTCTTTTGAATAAAGCTCTACATATTTGTCTTTTTCAAAAAAAAGTTTAGACTTTATTACAATAGCCTGACAACTAAACGACTTTCCCTTGGACGCGATCATAGTGCCATGCTACTAAGAACTTGCCGTCAAAGTCAAAGTTCCGTACAATGTCGTTATATTCAATGTAAAGAGAGGAGTGTGAGCAATTCAGTTTGTTTTAGTTGGTCAATTACACTTCAAAAAAATTTATTAGGAGTTTATTAAATGAAAAAAGTAAGTTTAGGTCTTTTATTAGCAGCTATCACATGTTTTGCAACATCAACATTCGCAATGTCAGTAGACACAGTTACAAACTTCAATGGCGGTTCAAACCCAACTGGCAAATTCTACTTTGCAATGGATGAAGACACAGCTTTAATTCTTGGTGGTGAAGCTAACATCGCTACAGGCATGCGCGCAACTCCAGCTGAAACAACTGTAGACGTTATCGCAGGTATCAAATCAAAAATGCCTATCGTTGGAACTGTAGATCTATACGGTGTTTTCGGAACAGGCGATTCAGCAACATCAACTGACAGAAACCTTCTACGCAGTGTTGTTATCAGCAAAACCTGGATGTCAAAACTAACTGACAAAGTAAAAATCGGTCTTTCAATTCCTTTAATCAAAGTAAACACAGCAGGCGGAAACTCAGTTGAAATTCTAAGCCAAATCAACCCAGAAATCGGAATGACTTTAGACTTCTAATCTCAAACCCTTTTCAAACCTAAAAACCGAGGCTGTATTGGCCTCGGTTTTTTTGTACCCCAAAAAATCTCCCAACCATAAAATCCATCATACTATCCCATATCAACTTCCAGCCCAGAAGAGACTCCTTGGTAAAAAACCTTAATATACGCCATTTCTAGCGCAAGGCGTGTATTACAAATACACAACTGAAGCTAAAATTGTGTATATTAAGGTTTTTTTATTCCCACTCGATGGTGGCAGGGGGTTTGGAGGAGATATCGTATACGACGCGGTTTACGTCTTTCACTTCGTTAATGATACGGCTGGATATACGCTCCAACAACTCATAAGGCAAATGTGCCCAATGCGCCGTCATGGCATCATCAGATGTAACCGCACGAAGCGCAACTGTATTTGAATACGTACGGTTATCACCCATAACACCTACAGTCTTAATAGGAAGCAACACAGCAAAAGCCTGCCATAGTTTTCTATACAACCCTGCAGCCTTAATCTCATCCATAACAATAACATCAGCATCCTGAAGAATTTTCACCCGATCAGGTGTCACTTCTCCTAAAATACGAATCGCCAGTCCAGGCCCCGGAAACGGCTGTCTGAAAATAATTTCTTCAGGAACACCCAATTCAAGACCTACACGACGTACTTCATCTTTAAATAATTTACGTAGTGGTTCTACGATTTTAAATTTCATATCTTCCGGCAACCCACCCACATTATGGTGTGTTTTAATTTTTACAGCCGTTTTAGAAACACCTACAGTAGCCGATTCAATGATATCGGGGTACAACGTACCTTGAGCAAGGAAAGGATAGCCATCCTTTAACTCATCGGCGATTTCTTCAAATACGCGAATAAACTCTTCGCCAATCAGTTTCCGTTTTCTTTCAGGATCCGTTACGCCTTCGATTTTTTTAAAAAACCGCTCGGATGCATCTACATACATTAAGTCAATTTCAAATTTATCTGTGAATAGCTGTTTAATTCTTTCAGCCTCACCTTTTCTCATAAAGCCCTGGTCGATAAACACGCATTTTAATCGGCTTCCAATCGCTTTTTTCAATAAAGCAGACACCGTTGTAGAGTCTACGCCCCCTGATAGCGCACATAAAACCCGGTTGTCACCTACCTGCTCATGAATTTCATCAATAGCAATTTTGATGAAGGATTCAGCCGTCCAATCAGGCTCACATTCACAAATTCTGTAGACAAAGTTCTGAATAAGATCGATACCTTTTGGGGTATGAGCTACTTCCGGGTGAAACTGCACACCGTAATGTTTTGTAGTTGGATTACCGATACTGGCAATCGGGCAATTTGGCGTGTGGCCCAGACATTGGAAACCTGGTGGAAGTTCGGTAACAGAATCACCGTGGCTCATCCAGATCACCATTTCCAGCCAAAGGCCTTCAAATAAATCAAAGTTGTTATCAATATAAAAATTAGCTTTCCCGTATTCGTGGGTTTCACCTTTTTGAACAGTACCGCCTAAAGTCGATGCCATGAGCTGCATACCGTAACAAATTCCCAAAACAGGTAATCCGCAATTAAAAATTTCAGGATCACATTTAGGAGAATCGGCTTCAAATACAGAGGCAGGACCGCCGGATAAAATAATACCCTTGGCTTTATGTTTATTTACAATGTCATGAGCGGTTGTTGTATGAGGTAAAACTTCCGAAAACACTTTGGATTCACGAATACGGCGGGCTATCAGCTCGCTATATTGCGAACCAAAATCGAGGATAACAATCATTATTTATACATCCCCAATCGTTGAGCTTTTTGGTAGATTTTACCTTCAGTTAATAAAGAAGGAGCAATTACAACTTCCATCTGGTGCATTTCAGACATGTTAGCCGCACCTAATGTAGCAAACGCTGTCAAAATAGCACCGGATAAGTTTTGAGAACCGTCATCTGTTTTTGAAGGACCTACAAGAATTTCCTGTAAGGTTCCAATAGTTCCTACTTCGATACGGGCACCACGAGGCAATACCGCATTCGGTGTAGCCATACCCCAATGGAATCCTCTTCCCGGAG
>CAZFCP010000017.1:0-2561 GCA_964517775.1 uncultured Candidatus Marinamargulisbacteria bacterium
CCGTCTGAATTAATTTATCAGCAAGCAGGGAGAGATGTTTGGATAAAAGCTCGTCCGAGGGTTTGTCTAAAATCGACTGTAAATCTATGGAAAAAAGCTCTCTGTTTTTAAAATCGTTGATTTCTTTTTTGAGATCATC
The DNA here is from genome assembly GCA_964517775.1 of uncultured Candidatus Marinamargulisbacteria bacterium. Classification (GTDB taxonomy): domain Bacteria; phylum Margulisbacteria; class Marinamargulisbacteria; order SXXA01; family JAHFDB01; genus CAZFCP01. Next base: position 140 of record CAZFCP010000017.1, read on the forward strand.
AAAAGACATCGACTTGGAAACAATCGCCTGAAGCCGTTGATCCAGACCCTCATTATCAAAAAAATGTCTGTCTTTTAAATGCACTTTAAAGGTTGGAATCAGGGTTTCGTAATGGATGCGAATAAAATCTTCCCATAAAAAGTCGCTGGCTCCGAACAACGTGGCCATATCTTTTAAGGCTTTTGGGTTGGATAAAAACTCTATCCATTCACCTTTTTGAGGTTGCTCCATTAAGGTTGTAATGAGCTGGCTAAAACGGGACAAAGCATCGAAAGGATTGGAAGCCTGATTTAAAAAGTACGCAAACTGCTTGATCAAACCAATGGACAATTTAAGCTGGGCAAGCTCGGCTTCGGAATCGATGGGTTTACCGTCTTTATTAACAATATCCAGCTCGTCTTCTACCCAGTGATATTCGGTTTTAATCACAAAATGCACGATGGAAATTTGCATCAATGACAAGGCCGAGGACAGGGCGTATAAAAACATCGGCGTGTCCTGGGTAATAATTTTTAAACGGGTGTAATGAACGGGGCTGGAATCGGTAAAAATCTGGATAGGAAGCAAGGCAAATTTTGGCTTTTTTAATGTCCAAAGCCAGGAACTGACCCATAGATTAATTTTTTCTTTTGCCTGCATATGAGCATCGGATGTTTGAAGAATAAGCAAATCAAAAATAGCCTGAATACGTATCAGAAGTTCATTTTTCCAAACGTCAAAAGCCTCGTCACTGTGTAAAACACCTTCAAAAACATCAATGATTTTGGCGCGCCTTAAACGCAGGATTTCCTTTTGATTAAAATATGAGCGGTGTTTAAAACGGGAAGGAGGAGGAGCTTCGGAAAAAGTGAAGGCTTCCCCGGATCGGATATCCAGTCCCATTGAACATAAAATGCCTGTCAGCATGGAAAAAACACCGGGATAATCAAAGGACACCACCGTACATTTCACATGTTGGCTGGACACATGCTCCACATCAATATAAACAGATTCTTTCTGCCCCACTTTCTGAACAGCCAGAAGATGTCTGATCTGGGTAGCCTTGTCGAAAGCAGAAAAATAACGGCCATCCAGACGGGAACAAAAATCATCAAAATATTGTTGTTCAAGCTCAGGATAACGCTGTTTTAAATGAGGAAAATCCAAAAGGTACATGCCTTTAGTGTACATGAAATCTATGTTAAACTTGAATCCACGCCAGATACAAAGAATTCAGATAAGAGGAGTTTTATCAGTTGAGTACCAACCATCCTGAAGATTTAGAATACAACGACGGATTAGGGGATCTTCTTCGAGAAAAAGAAAAAAAAGAATTTAGCTGGTTAAAAACCATTGTTGTGATGGTTGTACTAATCGGACTTGTCTTTTTAGGATTGATTCTAACGTTCATGATTGGTAAATCGTTACTGGATAAACACTCTTCAAACCAGATTCCTGACTCCGTAATGAAAAATCTGGAAAAAATGGAAAAAGATATGGAGACAAACTTCGAACCTAAAGAAGCGTCTGCCAATCTGGTAGCCTCTACTGCAAATAAAACGGTTGTTCCTGTTGCAAAAAAAGCGGAGCCTGTTAAAAAAGAGCCAGCTCCTAAACCTGCAGCAAAAATAGAACCTAAACCTCCTGTAAAAGAAAAACCGGTTCAACCTGTAAAAAAACAAGCAGAGCCTAAACCTTCTGTAAAAGCTGAAAAACCTGTTGCAGCTCCTGCGCCAAAAGTTCAAAAAGAAGCTGTGAAACCTGTTAAAAAAGCAGAACCGGCACCTAAACCAGCTGTAAAAACCGACGTTAAACCTCTTAAAGAAAAAGCTGTTAAAGAAAAACCAGCTGCTGCAGTTAAAAAAGAACAGCCTGTTAAAAAAGAAACAGTATCAAAACCTGTAGCAAAAGCTCCTGCTGATGTAAACGGTACTCCATTTAAAGTTCTTTTAGGCAAATTCTCAACAGAAAATGAAGCCAGAAATCTACAAAAACGGTTAAAAGCCCAAAACATCGATGCTTACGTGTGGTTCTCTTCCCAAGATGCAGCCTTTATGGTTCAAATTGGGGCCTTTAAAAATAGTATTGAAGCTGAACATGCCGTTAATAAATTTAGGCAAAAAGGCTATAACCCCTCTATTTTACAAAAATAATGGCACTGTCGCTTTTTCTTGCATCACAATCGCCAAGGCGTGCGGAGCTTTTAACACAATGGGGCTATGACTTTACGGTTATTCCCAATCGGCTGGATGTGGAAGACAGTCCGCAGTTTGGAACGTTACGGGCTATCAAAAAAAACCTGATTACGTTATCTGAAAAAAAAGTTTTAGCCTCACGATTGGATAAAGGCATTACGCTTTCTGCCGATACGGTTGTGGTTTACAAGCGAAATGTACTTGGGAAACCCTCCCATTTAAAAGAAGCCGAGACCATGCTAAGCTGT